>NZ_JBSGJX010000014.1:0-209761 GCF_053605785.1 Nonomuraea sp. NPDC003754 | reverse complement strand
GGGCCCTGCGCGCCCGGCGGCCGGCAGCACGGCGGCGGCGACCACGCCCCGCAGGTGCACCCGCAGGGCGGCAGGCAGCAGGGCCCGCAGCCGACGCAGCCGCCCGGCCTGCCCGGACAGGGCCAGGTCCCGGGGCAGGGTGCGCAGGGTCAGGTCGCTCAGGGACAGGGTCAGGGGCCCGGTTCGCGCGGGCAGGGCCAGGTCCCTGGGCAGGGTGCTCAGGGGCAGGGTGCTCAGGGTCAGGGGCCGCAGGGCGAGCCGACCACGACGGGCGGCGACCCGTGGCCGACGCGGCGCGTGAGCCCCGAGGAGCTGCGCCAGATGCGTGAGGAGGCCGCGTCGCACCCGTGGGACGCGCCGACCCGCGCGGCCACCGACCCGCCCGCCAGCCGTCCCTGGCCGGTGTCCGGCCAGCCCGACCATCACGCTTCGCCTCCCGGCCACGGAACGGCCCAGCCGCCCGCCGGCCAGGGCGGTGGCCACCCCGCGGGCGGCTTCCAGCAGGGAGCGGGGACGTTCCCGCCGGCCGGCGGCCAGGGCGCGCAGGGCGGCCGATCCGGCTACCAGGGCGTGCCCCCGCAGGCTCCGCCGTACCCGCACCGGGACGGCGACATCCCCACCCGCAGGGTCCGCACCGACTCGCCGGACTTCCCCTCCCCGTACGGCCAGCCGTACCAGGGGACGCCGCAGCAAGGCCACCAGCAGGGCCACCAGGCGCCGCAGGATCCGGAGACGTGGCGCGAGCCGCGCATCCCCGGCTCGCGTCCAGGAGCGGCGTTGCAGCGCTCCAAGGCGTACGGCGTCGCCGGCGGCATGCTGCTGGTCATCATGATCGTGCTGGCGGTCCTGGCTCCCGTGGTGATGACCGCGGTGGTGCTGCCGTGCGTCGTGCTGCTGCGCGCGGCCGACCTGGCCCAGCCGCAGCTCAACGCCAGACGGCCGACCAGCGCCGCGGCGGCCGACGTGATCAGGGTGTTCGGCCAGCCCGCCGCGCTGCTGAAGTCGATCGGCATCACGATCGCGCTCGTGCCGTACGCGCTCATCCTCGGCCTGCCCGTGACGCTGCTGCTGACCGTGCTGACCTGGATGCCGTTGCCCAACGCGCTGGCCTGGGGCGCGGCGATCGCGCTGTGGACCGTGTGCGCGGGTCCCGGGGTCGAGTCTCCCGGACGGCAGATGCGCAGGACGCTCGCGTCCCTGGTTCCGTCGCGTACGGTGGCCATGGGGGTCGCGGGCGTGCTCGCGGTCGGAGCCGCGCTCTCGCTGGTCCTGGCGCTCGGCACGGTGCCGAACTCAGGCAGGCAGGCGGTGTGGTCGCCGGTCGGCGTGAGTCCGGTCACGGACAGGCTTCAGGACCTCAGGGGGAAGGCGGAGCAAGGAGGGGGATGAGTAGATGAGCACCGGCAACACCCAGGCGCCCGAGCGTCTCGGACCCTACCGGCTCGTCAGGAAGATCGGCGAGGGGGGCATGGGGGTTGTCCACCTCGGGATCGACGAGGAGGGGCGCGAGGTCGCCATCAAGGTGCTGCACCCCCACGTGGCCGCCGACCTCAAGGCTCGCGACAGGCTGACCCGCGAGGTCGAGACCATGCGCAGGGTGCGCAGCAGGAACGTGGCCGAGGTGCTCGACGCCGAGCTGGTCGGGGGCCAGCCGTACGTCGTGACCAGGTTCGCGCCGGGGCG
This sequence comes from Nonomuraea sp. NPDC003754, assembly GCF_053605785.1. NCBI lineage: Bacteria > Bacillati > Actinomycetota > Actinomycetes > Streptosporangiales > Streptosporangiaceae > Nonomuraea > Nonomuraea sp. NPDC003754. The sequence continues at coordinate 208,078 of NZ_JBSGJX010000014.1, read as the reverse complement.
CACACTCGAGGAGACGGTGCTCACCGACGGGCCGCTGCCCGCCCAGGAGCTCATCAGGCTGGCCCAGGGGCTGTGCACGGCCCTGGTGGCCATCCACGCGGCCGACGTCATCCACCGCGACTTCAAGCCGTCCAACGTCATGCTGGTCGACGGCGAGCCGCTGGTCATCGACTTCGGCATCGCGCACCTGGTCAACGCGACCAGGCTCACGCAGACCGGGATGTTCGTCGGCACGCCCGGCTATCTCGCCCCCGAGATCATCCGCGACTCGGAGATCACCCAGGCCGCCGACGTGCACGCGCTGGCCTCCACGGTGTTCTTCGCGGCCGTGGGGGCGCCGCCGTTCGGCACCGGCACGTTCGAGGTCGTCTGCTTCAACATCATGGAAGGCAGGGCGCAGCTCGACAAGGCCCCGGCGTGGCTGCGCGGCTGGCTGTCCAGGGCGCTGTCGGTCGACCCGCAGGCGCGGCCGAGCGCGCAGGACCTGCTGCGGATGGCGCGGCAGCTCGACCCGACGGTGACCAGCTTCCACGAGACGCCGCCGAACGGCACGCGGACGCTGGAGCAGCCGCCCAGGACCAGGACGTTCGAGCGCGACGACAGCTACTCCGACCTGCTGCCGCCGGTGGAGTACGCCCAGCCGTCCAGGCCCGAGCCGAAGCCCCGCAAGGAGCCGAAGCCGCGCGACGAGCAGCGACGGCGCGAGCCGGCCACGCCGCCGCCGTACGTGCCCGCGAACGTGCCGCCGTACCGGCCGGCCGCGCCGTACCCCGACCAGCGTGTGGCCGGCTATCCACCACCGCCGGAGCAGGCGGCGGTCAGGCCGTACACGCCGCCGCCGCCGGCCGCCGCCCGCCCCTACACGCCGCCGCCCGCCGCGCGGCCGAAGTACCGCGTCGGGCACCCGCTCATCGCGGCGTTGCTGCTGACCCTGCTGGTCGCGCTCGCGGTCATGATGCCGGTGATGGTGGGGGCGGCCGCCGTGGTGATCGCGCTGGTGCTGCGCGTGGGCGAGTACCTGTTCGGCGACCACGTGGCCCGCCGCCAGCTGCGCGGCAGCAGCGCGGCCGACCCGGCGCTGATCCTGCTCGGCACCCCGTGGGCGCTGATCAAGTCGGCGTTGATGTCGCTGGTGCAGGTGCCGCTGTCGATCCTGTGGGGCGTGTGCGTGTGGGGCGTGCTGAACTACGGGCTGAAGGTCGAGAGCGACCAGGCGGTGGCCTACGCCGCGGGCGCCTTCGCCGCCGGCCTGTTCGTGCTGCCGGGCGGGGGAGCGCCGCGCAAGGCGGTCACCCGCACGCTGACCGGCGTCATCCGCAGCCCGGGGGCCGGGCTGGTGGTGGCCATCGCGGTCGGCACCGCGGCCCTGCTCGCGGTGATGTTCGCGATGGGCCAGGAGCCCACCTGGTATCCGTGGGAGCAGCCCTCCGACGTGGTCAGGGAACTGACCCGCAGCGCCCAGGAGAGCGTGACGGGGCTCATCACGGGGCTCATCGACTCGCTCATGACCAGCCTGGGGCTCGGCTTCCTGTCACCCTGGTCATAACGTGGTCTCCCGCCTCCGCGCGGGGCACTATGGAGACATGAGCGAGCCGGACGGTGAGCACCTTGGCCCCTACCGACTGCTGTCCACCCTGGGCTCCGGCGGCTTCGGGGAGGTGCATCTCGCGCTCGACCCCGAGGGGCGCACGGTCGCCGTCAAGCTCCTGCACCCGCATGTCGCCGCCGACGCCTCGGCGCTGACCAGGCTGGAGCGCGAGGTCGAGACCATGCGGCTGGTCGAGGGGCCGTGCGTGGCCGAGGTGCTCGACGCCTCGCTCGGCGGCGACCGGCCGTACCTGGTGACGCGGTACGTGCAGGGGCGGCCGCTCAGCGTCGTCCCGGTGCCCGTGGCCGACCTGCGGCGCCTGGCGAAGGGGCTGGCGCAGGCCCTGCTGGCCATGCACGAGGCGGGCGTGGTGCACCGCGATCTCAAACCGGCCAACGTGATGATGGCCGACGGCGACCCCGTCGTGATCGACTTCGGCATCGCCTCGGCGCTCGACTCCCTGTCGGTCACCGCCTCGGGCGCGGTCATCGGCACGCCCGGCTACCTGGCGCCCGAGGTGCTGGAGGGGCAGGAGGCGGGCGCGCCCGCCGACGTGTTCTCCTTCGCCGCCACGCTGGCCTACGCGGCCACGGGGCGCCAGCCGTACGGGACGGGGCCGCTGTCGGCCATCGCCTACCGGGTGGTCCACCACGAGCCGGACCTGGAGGGGGTGCCGGCCTGGCTGGAGCCGCTGCTGGGCGAGTGCCTGCAGCGCGATCCCGAGGCGCGGCCGACGGCCGCGCGGATCTGCGCGCTGCTGGGCGCGGACCTGCCCGCCCGGGGCCGGCACGGCGTCACCGGCGCCGGTACGGCACGCCGCCGTCCCGCGCTGAGCGAGAGCCAGGAGCCGGCGGCGCTGCTCGACGCGTCGGGCGGCGGCTTCTTCTCGCGGGGCAGGCGTCGGCAGGGGCCGGGGCCCGCCCGGCCGGTCGAGCCCGGCGTGCACGACCTGTCCACGCGCGAGTGGCGGCCGGGCGCCGACCGGCACCGCAGGCCGCCCGAGGAGGCCAGGTCCCTGCACAGGGAGAAGATCCGCAGGAGGTGGGTGATCGGGTCAGGGGTGTTCGCCGCGCTGCTCGCGGCGGCCGCGCGCACCCCGCTGCCCGAGGTCTCGCTGCTGTTGCTGGCCTCCTACGCGCTGGTCGTGGTCGCCGACGCGGGGGTGGCCCTGCTGTCGCGCGGGCTGTTCAGGACCAGGCGCATGGTGACGGACCTCACGTCCGTGGCCGGCGTGGCGGTTCTGTGGCTGGCGCTGAGCAGCTTCTTCAGCCCGGCGACGCTGGCCCTCTTCGCCGTGACCGCGCTGGTGGTGGGCGTGGTCTTCCTCCTCAACGCCTGATCGGTCCTTCGGGCGGGGGCCACGGCGGGCTTCCGGAACAAAGTTCGGTAGGGTGGGGCGAACTGCGGGTTTGCGTCAAAGCTACCCGTGGGTAACATGACCACCCGAGGGGCCGTGCAGCTGGCGCCCCGGGCAGTCTGGCAGTCTGGACAGCACCCATCCGAGCATGCGATTACGGGAGGTCGGCCACCGGCCATGAACATCGTCGTCTGCGTGAAGCAGGTCCCCGACACGGCGACCGAGCGCAAGCTCCGGTCTGATGACAAGACGCTCGACCGTGACGCCGCCGACGGCGTCGTCAACGAGCTTGACGAGTACGCGGTCGAGGAGGCCCTGAAGCTCAAGGAGGCCCACGGCGGTGAGGTGACCGTTCTCACCATGGGTCCCGGCAAGGCCACCGAGACCATCCGCAAGGCCCTGGCCATGGGCGCGGACAAGGCGGTTCATCTCAGCGACGACGCCCTGCACGGCTCGGACGCGCTCTCGACCTCCTACGCGATGGCCCAGACGCTGAAGAAGATCGGCTTCGACCTGGTCATCCTCGGCTCCGAGTCGACCGACGCCCGTACCGGCGTGCTCGCCGCCATGCTGGCCGAGCGCCTCGGTGTCGCCCAGCTCACGCTGGCCAACAAGGTGGACGTCGAGGGCTCCTCGATCTCCGTCCAGCGCCTGACCGACTACGGCTACGACAAGGTCGAGGCCACCCTGCCCGCCGTCGTCTCCGTGGTCGAGAAGATCAACGAGCCGCGCTACCCGTCCTTCAAGGGCATCATGGCGGCCAAGAAGAAGCCGGTCGCCGCGATGGGCGTGGCCGACGCCGAGATCGACCCGGCGCAGGTCGGGCTCGGTGCCGCCTGGTCCGAGGTCGTCGACTTCGCCGCCGCTCCTCCGCGCGCGGCCGGCACGATCGTCAAGGACGAGGGCGACGGTGGCGTGAAGGCCGCCGACTTCCTCGCGTCCAAGAAGTTCATCTGAGAACGGGGGTTTTGCTGATATGTCGGAGATTCTCGTTCTCGTCGAGCAGGTCGACGGCGAGGTCAAGAAGGTCACGCTGGAGCTGCTGACCCTGGCCCGCTCGCTCGGCGCCCCGTCGGCCGTCTGGGCCGGCCCCGGCTTCACCGCCGACGCCAAGGCCAAGCTGGCCGAGTACGGCGCGGAGAAGATCTACGTCGCGGGTTCCGCCGACGTGGTCGACTACGTCGTCGCGCCCAAGGCCGAGCTGCTCGCCCAGCTCGTCGGCGCGGCCTCGCCCGCCGCCGTCCTCGTCGCCGCCACGGCCGAGGGCAAGGAGGTCGCGGGCCGCCTGGCCGTCAAGACCGACTCGGGTGTCATCACCGACGCGGTCGGCGTCGGCGAGGGCCTCGTCGCCGACCAGTCCATCTTCGGTGGCGGCGTCAACGTCCAGTCGCGGGTCACCAAGGGCACGCCGATCATCGCGGTCCGCCCCAACTCCACCACGCCGTCCCCGGCCCCCGCCGCGGGTGCCGAGGAGGAGGTGTCCGTCACGCTCTCCGACGCCGCGAAGGCCTCGAAGATCGTCGACAGGGTCAAGCAGGAGAAGGGCGCCCGCCCCGAGCTGACCGAGGCGGCGATCGTCGTCTCCGGCGGCCGTGGCGTCGGCTCGGCGGAGAACTTCTCGGTCATCGAGAACCTCGCCGACGCCCTCGGTGCGGCCGTCGGCGCCTCCCGCGCCGCCACGGACGCCGGGTGGTACCCGCACCAGTTCCAGGTGGGCCAGACGGGCAAGACCGTCTCGCCGCAGCTGTACATCGCCGCCGGCATCTCCGGCGCGATCCAGCACCGGGCCGGCATGCAGACCGCGAAGACCATCATCGCGATCAACAAGGACCCGGAGGCGCCGATCTTCGAGCTGGCGGACTTCGGTGTCGTGGGCGACCTGCACCAGGTCGTCCCGCAGCTCGCCGACGAGATCGGCAAGCGCAAGTAGGTCCATGCCGAAGGCGGCGGCTCCCCTGGGGGGCCGCCGCCTTCGCGTTCCTATCGCAGGGCCGCCCTGATGCGGTCGGCCAGCTCCCTCGCCTGCTCCTGGCTCCACGGAATGAGGCCGTTCTCGCTCATGAGGGCGTGAAACTGCTGCTCGTGGTACGGCGTGCCGGGCGGGAGCGGCGCCACGTGCCAGTGCAGGTGCGCGTTGCCCTGCTGGCTGCCCAGCGTGAGCAGGTAGGTCCGCTCCGACGGCACGACCGCCTCGACGGCCAGCGCCACCCGGCGCACCACGGCCATCAGGGCCAGGTAGGCGGCCTCGTCCAGGTCGCGCACGGCGTGCTCGAGGTGCGCCTTGGGGGAGACGAGGGTGTAGCCCGGCATGGTCGGGTACCTGGCCAGGAAGGCCAGGTGCGCGTCGTCCTCGTAGAGGATCTCCTCCAGGGCGTGCGCGGGATCGCCGGCCACGATCGCGCAGATGAAGCAGGGGCCGGTTCTGGTGCGCTCGACGTAGGCGTCCAGGTCCATGCGCTCGGTGCGGTTCATGATCCTTTTTCCCCTGCCGGACGGCCCCGCGTCCAGCGGACGGCACCGCGCGCCTGGTTTCCGCGTGCGCGGGTTCTGCGGGCGGCGGTGGTGCGTGGCGGAGGGGGCATGGCGGGGAGCCCCGGGAGGCGGGGCGCACGCCGTTCGGGAGGACGGGCGGGCGCCCCGCCGGGAGGTCAGGCGGCGAGCTCGGCGGGCTCGCGTCGCTCGACCGGGGCGATCGTGATGACCTCGGGCTCGGCGCGGGGCAGGAGGCGGGCGGCCACCGTGATGAGCAGGCCGAGCGCCACGGCGATGCCCAGCGCGGTCCGCAGCGAGGTGATGTCGCTGAGGAAGCCGATCACCACGGGGCCGAGCAGCAGGCCCGCGTACCCCATGGCGCCGGCCTGGGCGATGGCGGGACCGGGGTTGTCGGTCGAGGTACCGGCCAGCGATAGCGTCATCGGGGAGATCGTCGCCACGCCGAGGCCCACGAAGAACATGGTGAGCACGGCGATCAGCGGCGTGGCGGCGGTCAGCACGATCGCGAACGTCGCGGCCGTGGCCAGGCCCGAGACGGTCATGATGCCCCGCACGCCGAAGCGGGTGCGCAGCCTGTCGCCGCCGAGCCTGGCGACCAGCATGCCGATCTCGAAGATCGGGTAGCCGAGCGCGGCGACCGCCTCGGTGGCGCCCAGCTCGTTACGCATGAACAGGCCGTTCCAGTCGGCGACCGTGCCCTCGACCATGAACGCGAAGAACATGATCGCGCCCAGCAGGTAGACGATCGGCGGCATCCGCCTGCGCGCCCTGGTGGCAGTCCCGGTCACGGGGGCCTCGGGCAGATAGGTGCGTCCGGTGATCATGATCAGCGGGAGCGAGACGAGGGCGACGAGGGCGAGGTTGGCGGTGAAGGACAGGCCCAGGGCGATCGACAGGCTGCCGACGCCGCCCGCGGAGATCGCGCCGACGCACCAGCCCGCGTGCATGCCGTTCATCAGCGGCCTGCCGTAGGCCTGCTCGACCGTGGAGCCCTGGGCGTTCATCGCGATGTCGACCGTGCCGAACGCCAGACCGAACACCGCGACCGCGACCAGCAGCGACGGCAGGTTGGGCGCGCAGGCGACGCCGAGGAGCGACAGTGCCGTGGCAGGGCCGCCGACCCGCAACACCGTCCTGCTGCCCACGCGGTTCATGATCCCGCGCATCGCCTGCATGGTGATGAGCGCGCCCAGACCCCACACGAGCAGGATCACGCCGATCGTCGCCTCGGACAGGCCGAGTTTGTCGGTCAGCGCCGGGATGCGCACCGTCATCGTGCCCACCATGAAGCCAGCAAGGACAAAAGTGAGGATCGACCCAAAACGGGCAGTCCTCAGGTCGCGGGTCATCGTCAACACCTCTCAGGGTCGTCACATCGCACGCCGGCGCGCACGCGGGCGTCGTGGGGAAAACGGGTTGGGAAATGGGGGGATGGGGAGAATGGGTGGCGCGACGGGGGCGCGCTACAGCAGGGCGAGCAGGCGGGCCTCGAGGGCCCGTAGGTCGCTCTCGGAGTTGAGGGCGGGGTCGTGGCTCGCCACGTCCCACAGGCCCTCACACGCCAGCCGTACGATCTGGGAAGCCACGGGGTCGGGCTCGTCGGCCAGCCCCTCGCGGTGCCACCTGGCCATGGCGTCGCGCAGCGGCGCGAGCAGGTACAGGTTGCCGGAGGCGCTCGTCACGACCGCCCATCGTCGCAGCCGGCCCGTGCGGACGGCCGCCAGCGTGGCACCCAGGTACCGTTTGGTGTAGGTGTCGTACGGCTGCGCCGCCACCAGGTCGTCGAACTCCGCGATGAGCCGCTCGACCATGCCCTTGATGAGGGCTTCCTTGCTGTTGAAGTGGTAGAGAAGTCCGCCCTTGCTCACGCCGGCCCGCTCGGCGACGGCGGAGAGGGTGAGCGCGGCCGAGCCCTGGTCGCAGAGGAGCTCCTCCGCGGCATCCAGCAACTCGTCACGCCTCATGGTTCTACTGTACCGTCCGGACGGTACAGTTGCAAACGAGATACCCTGAGCGGGTGAGCCCGGCCTACCTAGATCACGCGGCGACCACTCCGATGCTCCCCGAGGCCATCGAGGCGATGACCCGGCAGCTCGGCCGCGTGGGAAACGCTTCGTCGCTCCACGCGGCAGGACGGCAGGCCCGCCGGGTGGTCGAGGAGTCCCGCGAGGCGATCGCCGACGCCCTCGGCGCGCGTCCCAGCGAGGTCGTCTTCACCTCCGGCGGCACCGAGGCCGACAACCTCGCCGTCAAGGGCCTCTACTGGGCCCGCGAGCCGCGCCGGCGCATCTTGATGAGCTCGGTCGAGCACCACGCCGCGCTCGACCCGGCGACCTGGCTGGCCGACCGGCAGGGCGCCGAGGTCGAGCTGCTCGAGGTCGACGCCGACGGCAGGGTGCACCCCGACACGCTGCGCGCCGCCATCGAACGCGACCCCGCGGGCGTCGCCCTGGTCAGCGTGATGTGGGCCAACAACGAGGTCGGCACCGTCCAGCCGATCCACGTGCTGGCCGCGATCGCCCACGACCACGGCATCCCCTTCCACACCGACGCCGTCCAGGCGGTCGGCATGCTGCCCGTCTCCTTCGCCGACTCCGGCGCCGAGGCGCTCACGCTGAGCGGCCACAAGGTCGGCGGGCCGATGGGCGTCGGCGCCCTGCTGCTGGCCCGCGGCATCACGCCCGTCTCCGTCCTCCACGGCGGCGGCCAGGAACGCGACGTGCGCTCCGGCACCCTCGACGCCCCCGCCATCGCCGGGTTCGCCGCCGCCGTCACGGTGGCCGTCGGCAACCAGCAGGAGCAGGCGCGCCGCCTCGCCGCCCTCCGCGACGACCTCATCAAGCGGGTACGGCAGGCCGTCCCCGACGTGATCCTCAACGGCGACCCGGACGACCGGCTGCCGGGCAACGCCCACTTCTCCTTCCCCGGCTGCGAGGGCGACGCGCTGCTGATGCTCCTCGACGCCAAGGGCGTGGAATGCTCGACCGGATCGGCGTGCTCGGCCGGCGTGGCCCAGCCGTCCCACGTGCTGCTGGCGATGGGCGCGGACGCCGCGACCGCCCGGGGGTCGCTGCGGTTCACGCTCGGGCACACCTCGACGCAGGAGGACGTCGACCGGCTCGTCGAGGTGCTTCCCGCGGCGGTGGAGCGGGCCCGCCGGGCCGGCCTCAGCTGACGGGGGCACGGGCCTGGGGCCCGGCGCAGGTCCGGCGTGGGCATCAGGCGAGACGACCGGGCCCACGCCGGTTGGAACGGCGCCGAAAGGGCAGGTGAGAAGGTAAGCGAGCGGTGAAATGGCCACCTCATGAAGGAGGCCGTCGTGGAGCTTTCACAGCGCGAACGCCGGATCCTGATCGAGATCGAACTCGGCCTGCAGCGGGACCGGAGATACGCCCATCTCTTCGATGTGCTCGACGCCTCGCCGAGGGTGGGGCCGCAACGTTTCGCCTGCCAGGTCAGCGCCACCGAGCTGGCGGTCGTCGTCGTGGTGGCGCTCGCGCTCGCGGCACTGCCGATGCTGGCCGTCCTCGCCCTGTGACCCGCGCCGAGGCGGACCCGGCCGGCGCCCCGGGTCACCGCGGGTACGGCGCGTAGATCATCTGTGGCTGGGTCGCTGACCTGGGCTGACGTCCGAAGGCGGGCGTTGGGAGGCGCCGGCCGGTGGGTAGGGCGGTCGATACGCAACGTCAGGAGACATGATGTCGGACCGCGATCAGGCCGATGTGCGCTTCATCGGCAACGCCACCACACTCATCCGCTACGACGGCTTCACCGTGCTGACCGACCCCAACTTCCTGCATCGCGGCCAGCACGCCTATCTCGGTTACGGCCTCACCAGCAGGCGGCGCACCGAACCGGCGCTGGATGTCGACGAGCTGCCGCCGCTGGACGCGATCGTCCTGTCCCACATGCACGGCGACCACTGGGACCGGGTGGCGCGCAGGGGCCTGGACAGGAGCACGCCCGTCATCACCACCCGCCATGCCGCGCGCCGCCTGCGACGGCAGGGGTTCGGCGCGGCCGTGGGTCTCGACCTGTGGCGCGAGCACCGGCTGACGGCCGGCGACCGTACGCTCACGATCACGGCCCTGCCCGCCAAGCACGCGCCGGGCGTCGCGAACCTGCTGCTGCCTCCGGTCATGGGCAGCATGCTCGAGTTCGGCGACTCCTCGGGACGGACGGACCTGCGCCTGCACATCAGCGGCGACACGCTGATGGACCACCGGGTCCTGTCGGGCATCCCGATCCGGTTCCCGGCCATCGACCTGGCGATCGTGCATCTGGGCGGCACCAGGCTGCTCGGGACGCTCCTGGTGACCATGGACGGCGAGCAGGGCAGCCGTTGGGTCCGCCTGATCGACCCCCGAGAGGTGCTGCCGGTCCACTACGACGACTACACCGTCTTCACCTCGCCGCTGGACGACTTCCTGCGTCACATCGACAGGTCGGGGCTGTCCGAGCGGGTGCGCCGCCTCGCCCCGGGCCAGAGCCTCCCGCTGCCCCTGCGCCCGGCGAGCCGTGAGCGCAGGGGGCGCGCGTAAGCGAGGCTAGACCACGCTGGTCGGCGTCTGATGGCGTGAGCGGCTCAGCAACGTGTCCAGTGCCCACACTCCCGGGCCGAGGACCGCGATCAGCAGGAACGACCAGCTGTAGACCGCGGCCAGCTCGCCCTGGTTCTGCAGCGGCCACAACGCCTTCGGCTGGTGGACGAGGAAGTACGCGTAGGCCATCTCGCCGGAGCAGATCAGCGCCGCGATCCGGGTGAACAGGCCGACGATGAGCAGGCTCCCGCCGACGAGCTCGATGATGCCGGCGTACCACGCCGGCCAGCTACCGGCCGGGACCACTTCGCCGCCGAGCACGCCGAAAAGCTTGGCCGCGCCGTGGCAGGCGAACATCAGCCCCACGACGATACGGAACAGCGACAGGACGTACGGTCCGGCCGCGTCGATGTTTTTCATAATGGCTCTCCTCTACAGCAGTGCTCTGCCCGCGTGGTGAGGAGCGCCCGGCAACTCAAGACATTTTTGGTACGGATTTCACCTACCTGCGAAGCTCCCCGCGGGAGCCGCCCGTGGCAGGGCCGAGGACCGGGTCGAGCCGGGCGTCGTTCAGGCCGCGACTGCCTTCCGCAGCGAGCGCAGGCACAGCCCCAGCGCCTCGTGCTTGGAGGCGCCCGAGTCGCGGATGTGCTGCCACGCGCTGTAGAGCAGGGACCACACGACCTGCTGCATCCAGTCGGCGGGCAGCTCGGCGTCGATGGCGCCCTCGGCCTGCCCCCGCTCGATCAGCTCGATCAGCGCCCGGTCGGACGGGGTCTCCTCCTCCCACATGTCGCTGGCCACGAGCTGGGGTTCGGTGAAGGCGAGCATGAGCCCGTCGCCGAGTTCGAAGTACTCCTGGCAGAGCCGGTCGAGCGCCTGGAGCGCAGGCCCCTCGGTGGGTCTGGCCCGCGCGGTCGCCGCCGCGATCCTCTCCAGCACGTCGTTGCCGATGGCCGTGATCAGGTCGGACCGTTCGGGGAAGTAGCGGTGGATCGTGGTGCGACCCACGCCCGCGGCGGCGGCGACGTCGCTCAGCGACGCGCCGGGGTCCTTGGAGAGCGTGGCGACCGCCGCGTCGAGGATGGCGCGCCTGGTCCGTGCGCGCATGCCGGTCTCAACAGCAGTCATGTGTCCCACGGTAGCGCACCGTGCCCCATCGTGGAACAAGCTTGACCGCTATGGAACACATATGTTCCACTAGAGAGCATGCGTGTTCCCGTCTTTCCGCGGCTGCGTGTCCTGTGGTCTTTCGCCCGGCCCCACTGGGGCAAGCTGGCGATCGGCCTGCTGCTCGCGCTGATCGGCTCGGCGCTGGGCCTGGCGACCCCCATGGTGACCAAATGGGTGCTCGACTCGCTCGGCGCCGCCACCTCGCTCGCCGGACCGGTCGTGGCGCTCCTCGTGCTGCTGCTGATCGGCGCGTTGATCTGGTCGTGCCAGTGGATCGTGCTCGGCGCGCTCGGCGAACGCGTCGTGCTGGAGGCGCGCGAGTCGATGGTGCGCAGGCTCTTCAGGGCGAAGGTGCCCGAGGTGACCAGGCGGCCGACGGGCGAGTTCGTCACGCGCGTCACCTCCGACACCGTCCTGCTGCGCGAGGCCGCCTCCTCCAGCCTGATCGGGCTGATCAACGGCGTGGTCATGCTGGCCGGCACGCTCGTCCTCATGGGCGTGCTCGACCTTGTCCTACTCGGCACCACGGTCGCCGCCGTGGTCGTGGTCGGCGTGCTGTTCGCCGTGCTCATGCCGGCCATCGCGAAGGCGCAGGAGCAGGCGCAGGAACACGTGGGCAGGCTCGGCGGCGTGCTGGAAAGCGCGCTGCGCGCCATCAGGACCGTCAAGGTCAGCAGGGCCGAGGACCGCCAGGCCGAGCGGATCATCGCCGACGCCCGCGCGTCCACCCGGCACAGCGTCAGGGCCGTGCGCAGGGAGGCCGTCGCATGGACCCTCGCATGGTCGGGCATCCAGCTGGCGATCATCCTCATCCTCGGCATCGGCGCCTGGCGGGTCGCGGCCGGCCACCTGGAGGTCTCCAGCCTGATCGCGTTCCTGCTGTACGCTTTCGCGCTGATGGAGCCGGTCACCGAGCTGAGCCAGAACGTCACCGCGCTCCAGTCGGGCATCGCGGCGGCCGAGCGCATCCGCGCGGTCGACGACCTGGAGCTGGAGAGCGACGTGCCGGTGACACGGCATGGACCGCCCGCCACGCCCTCCGGGCCGGTCCTGGAGCTGCGCGGGGTCTCGGCCGCCTACGGGCCGGGCGCCGAGCCGGCCGTACGCGGCGTCGACCTGGTGATCCCGCGCACGGGCCACACGGCGATCGTCGGGCCGTCAGGCGCGGGCAAGACCACGCTGTTCTCGCTGCTGCTGCGCTTCCTGGAGCCGCAGGAGGGGCAGATCCTGCTGGACGGCGTGCCGTACACGGGGCTCACGCACGAGCAGGTGCGCGAGCGGCTCGCATACGTCGAACAGGACACGCCGATCGTGCCCGGCACGATCCGCGACAACCTGTTCTTCTCCCACCCCGACGCGACGGAGGAGGAGCTGGAGCGGGTCCTCGCCGAGGTACGGCTGGCCGGCATGGTCGACCGGCTCGGCGACGGGCTGGACACGCCGCTGTCCTCCACGTCGGTGTCGGGCGGCCAGCGGCAGCGGATCGCGCTGGCCAGGGCGCTGCTGCGCACGCCGGACGTGCTGCTCCTCGACGAGGCCACGGCGCAGCTCGACGGGCTGACCGAGGCGGCCGTCCACGAGTGCATCGCGGCCCGGGCCCGGACGGGCGCCGTGGTCACCGTCGCGCACCGGCTCTCCACGGTGATCGACGCGGACACGATCGTGGTGATGGAGGACGGCGGCGTTCGCGCCCAGGGCACGCACGAGGAGCTGCTGGAGTCCGACGAGCTGTACCGCAGGCTGGTCGAGGCGCTGCGCATCGCCGCGGAGGAGGTTCCCGCCAAAGCGGCGTGAACCGGTCGACGGCCTTCGGCGAACAAGGGGTGGATCTTTTCCTTGTGACCCGTGAGGTGGCTGATGACCTTAGGTAAGTCGTTCGTCGCCGCTCTGCTCGCCGGAGCGGTCGGCTTCACACCGGCACCGCGGCAACCGTCGGACGCGGTCGGCTCCACGCCGGCACTGCGGCAACCGGCGGACACCGAGAAGGCAGTCGGCGGCGCCGCCCAGACGGGCAGCGTGACCCTGATCACCGGCGACCGCGTGGTGGTGACCGGCCATGGCCACCGCGTGGAGCCGGGTGCGGGCAGGGAGGTGAGCTTCACCAGTCAGGTGCGCGGGGGCCATCTGTACGTGATCCCCTCCGACGCCCGTCCGCTCATCGCCGAGGGCGTGCTGGACCGGCGGCTGTTCGACGTGACCCAGCTGCTGGCCTGGCGGTACGGCGACGCCGACACCCCGGACATCCCGGTGATCTCGCAGACGACGGGTGGCCAGGCCGCCCTGGTGCCGCAGGGGGCGCGGCAGACGCGGCAGCTGTCCGGACTCGGGATGAGCGCCTCGCGGGTGCCCAAGGCGGGCGCGGCGCAGGCGTGGAAGGGCCTGGTGGGCGGGGGCGCCCGGCCGGCGGCAGGGAGGACGAAGTTGTGGCTGGACGGCCGCCGCTCCTTCTCGCTGGACCAGAGCGTCAAGCAGATCGGCGCTCCGCAGGCCTGGCAGCAGGGCCTGACCGGTAAGGACGTCACGGTCGCCGTGCTCGACTCCGGCTACGACCCCGACCACCCGGACCTGAAGGACGCGGTGGTGCAGGCGCGCAACTTCAGCGAGGACCCCGACGTCCGCGACACGCTCGGCCACGGCACCCATGTCGCCTCGATCGTGGCGGGCAGGGGCGAGAAGTACCGCGGGGTGGCGCCGGAGGCCAAGCTGGTCATCGGCAAGGTGGGCACCGCCGCCGGACCCGTCGACTCGGCCATCCTGGCGGGCATGGAGTGGGCCGCGATGGAGGTCAAGGCCAAGGTCGTCAACATGAGCCTCGGCGACGTCGACTCCATGGAGCTCGACCCGCTGGAGCAGGCGGTCGACACGCTGTCGGAGCGCACCGGCACGCTGTTCGTCGTGGCGGCGGGCAACGACGCTCCGCACGGCGTGGTGAGCAGCCCGGGCAGCGCCGACGCGGCGCTCACGGTGGGCGCCGTGGACAGGCAGAACCGGATGGCGGACTTCTCCAGCCCCGGGCCACGGGTGAGCGACCACGCGATCAAGCCGGACGTCACCGCGCCCGGCGTGGAGATCGTGGCGGCGGCCGCGTCCGGCACCGCCGACGGCCCCTACGTGGCCTACAGCGGCACGTCGATGGCGTCCCCGCACGTGGCGGGAGCGGCGGCGATCCTGGCCCAGCGGCATCCCGAGTGGACCGGCGCGCAGCTGAAGGCGGCGCTCGTCGGCAGCGCCGCCCCGCAGCAGGGGGCCGGGCCGTACCAGCAGGGGGCGGGACTGGTCGACCTGGTCCGCGCGCTGAAGCAGCCGGTCGCGGCGACCACCGGCAGCGTATGGGCGGCCTTCCCGTGGAACGGCACCGGCGAGCGGGTGAGGACCAGGACGATCACCTACGCCAATGCGGGCGACACACCGGTCACCCTGGACCTGGCGGCCGAGGGCGAGGTGCTGAAGCTGTCGGCCGACCGGCTCGAGGTGCCCGCCAAGGGCCAGGCGTCGGTCACGCTGACGATCGACGCGACCGGCAAGGCGCCGGGCGACTATCCCGGGACGGTCACCGCCCGCTCCGGCGAGACGGTGGTCCGCACGCCGGCCGGCGGCTACGTCGAACCGGAGTCCTACGACGTCACCATCACGCTGGTCGACAGGCAGGGCCGGCCAGCCAGGCCATGGGTCGCCGAGCTCTACGACGCCGACACCGGCGACGTCCGCATGCCGGCCGTCAAGGACGGCGTGGCCAAGCTCCGCCTGCCGAAGGGCGACTGGAACTTCTACAGCGAGGTCCCCGAGCGCGACGCGTTGACGATCGCCGCCACCCCGGTGAAGGTCGACAACGGCGACCAGCAGGTAACGGTGGACGCGCGCCAGGGCAGGCCGATGCGGGTCACGATCGATGACCCCACCGCCGCCACCGGGCCCGCGCTCGAGATCAGCATCGGCCATGGACCGTGGACCACGCAGTCCGGCGTCCACGGCTGGGACCCCAACACCGAGGTGTACGTCGTTCCCACCCGCCAGCCGGGGCTGACCGCCAGGTTCAGGACGGTGTGGCGCAGCAAGGACGTGTCCCCCAGCCCGTACGTCTACGACCTCGTCGACCAGCGGACCGGCGGCTTCCCCGACGACCTGTCCTACCACGCCAGGAAGAACGACCTGGCCAAGGTGACGGCGACCTACCGGGCCTCCGGCGTGGCCGCGAAGGGCCGGCCCGCGACCGGGCCGCGGTTCCGTGGCCGGCCGGGCATGGTGACCCCGGTGACAGGCGCGATCGACCTGCCCGGCACGATCACCCACTACCGGACCCCCGGGCTGGTGTGGGACAGCATGCTCGACGTCGGCACCGCCGTCGTCGCCGACGCGGGCAGGCTCATGGGTCGCGGCCAGACCAGCGAGGTCTGGAACGCGGCGGTCACCGGGCCGTCGTTCCCCGCCCCCGGCGGCAGCCGAACCGGCGACCAGCTGACCTTCTCCGGCGCCGGGCTGTTCGCCGACGGCGGCGCGGGCCGGACCGGCTCCGACAGCGCCGCCACCGGCAGCGCCACCCTCACCAAGGACGGCCAGGTCATCGCCAGGACCGACCTGACCGGCTGCGTGTTCTACCTGTCCGAGCCGTGCCGGCTCCACGCCGGTCTGCCGGCCGGGCAGGCCACCTACACGCTGACCGCCTCGGCGCGCCGGCAGGTGCCGTACACGACCCTCTCCACCGGCGTGGACGCCACCTGGACGTTCCCGTCCTCGACCGCCACCACGGAGCAGCCGCTCCCGCTGATGGCCGTGCACTACACCCCCGCCGGGCTCGACGACCACAACCGCGCCAGGCCCGGGTCCCTGACCCGGCTGCCGCTGTCCGTCGAGCGCAACCCCGGCGCGGCGAAGGCGGAGGTGACGTCCGTCCGGCTGGAGATGTCCACCGACGACGGCACCACGTGGCGCCGCATCCCCGTGGTCCGCACCGGATCAGGCTGGACCGCCGCCGTGCCCAACCCCGGCACGGCGGGGTTCGTCTCCCTCCGGGCGAGCGCGCATGACAGCGCGGGCGCGAGCGTGACCCAGACGATCACCCGCGCGTACGCCGTGGGCTGACCCCTCACGCTCTGGTACGGCCGGCCGCAGCCGTACCAGAGCACCGAGGTGGCGGCCCCGCACCTCCGCCCGCAGACTGCTGTGCCCCGCGTTCTAGGACAGGAAGGGGGCGACCGCCGTCCAGCCGGGGTCGGTGACCACGTCGACGAGCGGCTGGCCCTCCTCCCAGCTCACGATCAGTTCCTTGGCGTGGATGGCCGCCTCGCCCGTCGGGTCGGCGTAGACGTGGATCACCCTGGCGCCCTCCGCGCTCAGGTGCGCCGCCAGCACCCCGTCGGCGTGCTGCCTGCCGAGCCTGGCCGCCAGCCGTTCCTCGAACTCCCGCAGCGCCGTCAGCGACTCGCCCACCGGCAGGCCGTTCTCGTCGGCGTGGGCGTAGGGGAGGGTGATCTGGATGTGCTGGTCGTAGAGCGGGTGGTCGACGGGACGCAGCGGGAAACGGGCCGTCGCGATCAGCGGCGCGCCGCCCGCGGTCTGCCCTTCGAGCAGCACCCACTGCTCCTCGGCGAACTCGGTGGCCAGGTCGGCGATCACCGCGGGCAGGTGCACGGCCTCGACCGAGTCGATCGGCTGGAACGTCGCCGGAGTGATCTCGCCCACCCACCTGGCCACGTCGTCCTCGCCGAGCAGCCAGTCGAGGGACAGCAGGGTGGCCTCCATGCGGGTGTCCTCGTCCAGCATGACGAAGACGGGGTGGAAGGCCGCGATGTCGATGCGCGGGTTGCCCCTCGGCACCCGCAGCCCGAGCAGCAGCTTGTCGAGCGCGAACTCGTAGCCGCCGACGTCGAGCGTGAGCTCCATCGCCTCGGGGTTGGCCTGGCGCGAGGGGTGGTACTCCCACAGCGCGTCGGTCTCCGGCGCGCCCTTCGACCACCGGTGGGCGAGCGAGCGCAGCTCGGGGTCGCCCGCGGCGGTCACCACCAGCGCCTGCTGGGCCTGCCTGCCCGGCGCGACCTCCCAGACCAGGCCGGGATGGATCGCGGTGACCGCGGGCGCGATCAGCTCCGACAGCCGCTCGGCCTCGCCGGCCTCGACCAGCGCGTCGATCTGGGGCCTGGTCTCCCGCCACCACTCCCAGAACTCGGCCAGCGCGTCGCCGGTCTCGCCGGTCTCGCCGGCCTCTTCCTCGTCGTCCTTGCGCCCGAACAGTCGCATAACCCAGCATTCTCGCACCTCGCGGGCGCGTAACTCGCCGATCTCCGCCCGCCCGGCGAGCCGATCTACGCCGGTGTCAGCCCGCCGGTATCCGCTCCCGCCGGTGTCGCCCCGCTGCTCCGGTGGCCGGCCGCCCGGCCCACCCCGCCCCACCCCTCGCCGTCCCTCCGCCGCGAGGTCTCCCCGGAGGGTCGAGAAGCCGCTCGTGGACGGTAGTCTCGAAACGTCATGGGACTGCGTGTGCTTGCCGCCATGTCGGGCGGCGTCGATTCCGCCGTGGCCGCCGCTCGGATCGCCGAGGCCGGTCACGATGTCACCGGTGTGCATCTGGCGCTCTCGGCCAACCCGCAATCCCACCGCACGGGCGCCAGGGGCTGCTGCACGATCGAGGACTCCCGCGACGCCCGCCGCGCCGCCGACGTCATCGGCATCCCGTTCTACATCTGGGACATGGCCGAGCGTTTCCAGCGCGACGTGGTCGAGGACTTCGTGGCCGAGTACGCCGCCGGCCGTACCCCGAACCCGTGCCTGCGCTGCAACGAGAAGATCAAGTTCGCGGCGGTGCTCGACAGGGCGCTGGCGCTGGGGTTCGACGCGGTGGCGACGGGCCACCACGCCAAGCTCGAGGACGGCGTGCTGTCCAGGAGCGTCGACCAGGGCAAGGACCAGTCCTACGTGCTCGGCGTGCTCACCAGGGAGCAGCTCAGGCACGCGATGTTCCCGCTGGGCGGCTCCACGAAGGCCGAGGTGCGCGAGGAGGCGGCCAGGCGCGGCCTGACCGTCGCCGACAAGCCCGACAGCCACGACATCTGCTTCATCGCCGACGGTGACACGCGCGGCTTCCTCGCCAAGCGGCTCGGTCAGGAGCCCGGCGCCATCGTCGACCAGCAGGGCGCGGTCGTCGGCACGCACGAGGGCGCCTACGCGTTCACGGTCGGCCAGCGCAAGGGCCTGCACCTCGACCGTCCGACCGTCGACGGCAGGCCGCGCTACGTGCTGTCGATCGAGCCGGTGTCCAACACGGTGACCGTCGGGCCGAGGGAGGCGCTGCAGGTCTCCGAGATCGTCTGCGTCCGGCCGGTGTGGAACGGGCCCGACCGGTTCGACGACCTGTCGGTGCAGCTCCGGGCGCACGGCGAGGTGTACGGCTGCCGCTACGAGGAGCGCGACGGCACGCTCGTCGTCTCGCTCGACCGGCCGGCGACCGGAGTGGCGGCGGGGCAGGCGGCCGTGCTCTACTCGGGCGACACGGTCATCGGCTCGGCCACCATCTCCACGGCCGCCTGACGGCCCGGCGGGAAGACCCGGGTCAGGACAGGGTGGCGGAGTCGCCGACCGCCAAGCGGCGGATGTCGGCGCCCTGCTTCTCCGCCTCCATCCTCAGCCAGTTGTCCACCAGCCCGAGCCCCGCTTCGCTGTACAGCGCGTCATGCGTGGAGTACGCCCGGGCGGGCTTCACCGTGCGCAGGTACTCGATCACCTCCGCCAGCTTCAACCACGGCGCACCCGTCGGCACCAGCAGCGTCCCGACCGGCACCGGCGGCACGGTGAACGCGTCGCCCGGGTAGAACACCTCCCCGTCCACCAGGAACCCCACGTTGTCCACGACCGGCAGGTCGGGGTGGTTGGCGGCGTGCCACTCGCCGAACACCTTCATCTCGAACCCGGCGGCCTCGAAGGCGTCGCCGTGCCGTACGACGTGGGCATCGAGCCCCTCGGCCGAGCCTGAGGCGACACCCTCGCACGTCCAGATCGACACCTCGGGCGCGAGAGCGGCCAGCTTGTCGCGGTCGGCGTGGTCGAAGTGGTCGTGTGTGACAAGGACGACGTCGGCCCCGTCGAGGGCGGAGGCGTCGGTGAAGACGCCCGGATCGATGACCAGCACTTTGCCGTTCTTCTCGATCCTGACGCAGGCGTGGCCATATTTGGTGAGTTTCACCTTCCCACGATAGTTCAGGGCCCTTTACCCGGATCGGCGCGGGCGCCGCGTGGAGCGCGACACCTGGGAGTGCCGGGCGGGGTGGAGATGGCGGCTCGGCCGCCGCTCTAGGCTTGGAGCCATGTCTTTTGGCGCAACCGGTGTCGGATCCCATCCCGGCGAGGACCATCTCGAGGCCCTCAGGACGGTGTTCGGAGAGCTGCCCGACCTGCCGTACCTGCCGGAGCTGCCCGCCAGGGGCGTGGGCGCCGACATGGCGGGCCGTACGGCGGCGCTGCTGGTCGACCTGCCGGTGGAGGTCCAGCCTTCGGGCTGGCGGCTGGCCTCGCGTCCAGGCCGCGACCACCGCAGGGCCGTCGACCACCTGGCGCGCGACCTCGACGGCCTCGAAGAGGTCGCGCAGGGCTACACCGGGCCGCTGAAGGTGCAGGTGTGCGGGCCGTGGACGCTGGCGGGCGCGATCGAGCTGCGCCACGGCGACAAGATGCTGTCCGACGCGGGCGCCGTCAGGGACCTCACCGCCTCGCTCGCCCAGGGGGTGGCCGACCATGTGGCCACCGTGCGCCGCAGGGTGCCAGGGGCCACCGAGATCCTGCTCCAGCTCGACGAGCCGGGCCTGCCGGGCGTGCTGGCGGGCACCGTGCCGACGGCCTCGGGGTTCGGCAGGCTGCCCGCGGTGGAGGAGTGGCGGGTGGAGGAGTCGCTGCGGCTCTTCCCCGGCGCGATCGTGCACTGCTGCGCGCCGAGGGCCCCGATCGCGCTGCTGCGCAGGGCCGGCGTGCGGGCGATCTCGCTGGACGCCGCGCTGCTGTCGCGGCGCGACGAGGACCCGATCGGCGAGGCGGTCGAGGCGGGCGTCGACTTCTTCCTGGGCGTGGTGCCGGGCGTCGACACCCGGCTGCCCGACCTGAAGGTGATCGCCAAGCCGGCCGTGGAGCTGTGGGAGCGGCTCGGGTTCGCCGCCGAGGAACTGCAGCGCCGGGTGGTTCTCACACCCGCCTGCGGGCTGGCCGGCGCCTCGCCGGCCTACGCGCGTCTCGCCTTGTCGAAGTTGAGGGAGACGGCAAGGGCGCTGCAAGCCGGCTGAGCTATCCAGGAGGGATGAGGCGCCACCTCCGCCCCAGAGGGGCCGACGCGTGACGGCCGGAGACTTCGCCGGCGCGAGCGCGCTGCTGCTGGGCACCGGCACCCACGGCTCCGGCTCCGACCTGCCCGACCTGCCGTCGGTGGCGCGCACGCTCGCCGACCTGCGCGAGGCGCTGCTGACCAGGTGCGGGCTGGCGTCGGTGCGGGTGGTGCTCGATCCGGCCTCGCCCCGCGAGATGGGCGACGCGATCGCCGCCGCCGCGTCGGCCGAGGGGCCGCTGATCGTCTACTACGTCGGGCACGGCCTGGTCAGCAGGCGGGGGGCGCTCCACCTGGCGACGGCGGGGACCGTCTCGGGGGTCCTGGGCCTCGAGCACACGGCGCTGCCGTACGACCTGTTACGCCGCTACCTGCTCGACAACGTCGAAGGCCCGCTCGTCGTCGTCCTCGACTGCTGCTTCTCGGGCCGCGCGATCGACGGCATGTCGGACCCGTGGGACGTGGCGGAGATCTCCGGCGCCTTCGTGCTGACCTCGGCCGGGCGCAGCGAGCCGTCCTTCGCGCCCGAGGGCCTGCGCCACACCGCCTTCAGCGGCGCGCTGCTGCGGCTGCTGGCCGCGCCGCCGCCGGTGCTGACCCTCGCCGGCCTGCACCGCCGGCTGAGCAGGGAGCTGCCCGCCGCGGGCTTTCCCGTGCCGCGCGTCCGCACCACCGGGCGGGTGGGCGAGCTGGTGCTGCTGCGCGCCGCCCACACCGCGGGCGTCCCGGGACGGCGGGAGCGGCCGCCACCCTTCGACGGCCCGCCGTACAAGGGGCTGGAGGCGTTCGGGACGGCGGACGCGCCGCTGTTCTTCGGCCGCGAACGGCTGGTGGAGACCCTGGTCAGGCGCCTGGACGACCCGGCGCCGCTGATCGTCACGGGCGCGTCGGGCTCGGGCAAGTCGTCCTTGTTACGGGCCGGGTTGGTGCCCGCGCTCCGGCAGCGCGCGGCGGGCACCTCGGTGGCGGTGATCACACCGTCGGAGCCGGTTCCCGCCGACGTGGACGTGCTGGTGGTCGACCAGTTCGAGGAGGCGTTCACCGCGGGGAGGATCCCGGACCTGCGCGGGCGGGTCGTGCTCGGCGTGCGGGCCGACTTCCTCGGCCGGTGCGCCGCCGTACCCGAGCTGAGGGCGGGTCTGGAACGCGGGCCCGTCGTCGTGGGCCCGATGAGCGCCGCGGGGCTGCGCGAAGCGGTCGAGCGGCCCGCGCTGGCGGCGGGGCTGACCGTGGAGCCCGGACTGGTCGAGCTGCTGCTGCGCGACCTGGGCGAGGAGCCGGGGCGGCTGCCGCTGCTCTCCCACGCCCTGCTGGTCACCTGGCAGCGGCGGCGCGGGGCCGCGCTGACCGTGGCGGGTTACCAGGCCACGGGCGGCATCCACGGCGCGCTGGCCGCCACCGCCGACGCCGTCCTGGACGCCCTGCCGTCGAGGGAGCAGGCCCGCGCGGTGTTCACCCGCCTGGTCCACGTGGGGGAGGGCACCGACGACACCCGGCGGCGGGTGGAGCTGGACCGGTTGCTGGCCGAGGTGCCCGACGCGCTGGCGGCCTGCGAGGTGATCGACGCCTTCGCCTCCGGCGGCGCCCGGCTGATCACCATCGACGGGCCGGCGGTCACCATCACCCACGAGGCCCTGCTGGAGGCCTGGCCCGCGTTGCGCGGCTGGCTCGACTCCGACCGGGCGGGCCTGCTCGTCGAGCAGCACCTCGTGGCCGCCGCCGCGGCGTGGGAGGGCGACGACTCGGGGCTGTACCGGGGGTCCAGGCTCGCGCTCGCCCGCGAGTGGGCCGAGGGCAGGCGGCTCGGCGCGGCCGCCCGCGCCTTCCTCGACGCCTCCGCCGCCGCGGAGGAGCGCGCGGCACTGGCCGCCCGCCGCCGCGCCAGGCGCAGGGTGCTGCTGTCGGCCGTGCTGGGCGTCCTGCTGGTCCTGTCCGTGGCCGCCGGCGGCATCGCCCTCCACCTGTACGGCAGCGCCGACGCCGCCCGCCGGAGCGCCACGGCCAGGGCCCTGGTCCTTCAGGCGAACGCCCAGGTCCAGACGGACCCGCCGGTCGCGCTCCGCCTCGGGCTCGCCGCGCTCGCGATCGAGCCGGGCGAGCGGCACCGGGCCGCGCTGGTCGGGCTGCTGGCCGGCACCCTCTACTCGGCCAGGCTCGAGGGCGCCGGCCCCGGTCTGCTGGGCCTGGCCTTCAGCCCACGGGGCCGGATGGTGGCGACCGTGGGCATGGGCGGGACGGCCGAGGTGTGGGACACCTCCAGGCCGCACGCGCCCGTGCGGGTCGCCTCGCTGCGCGGCCACACGGGACACGTGCGGACCGCGGCCTTCAGCGGTGACGGCCGCACGCTCGCCACCGGCGGCGACGACGGCACGGTGATCATCTGGCAGGTGGCGGGCTGGGCACGGACGGCCACGTTCGAGTCTGGCTTCGGCAGGATCTACGCGCTGGCCTTCAGCCCCGACGGCAGGCGGCTCGCGCTCGGCACGGCCGCGGGCGCGCACGTGTGGCCGGTGGGCGACGACCAGCCCGCGACCACGCTGCCGACGCACCAGGACGATCCGGTCAGATCCGTGGCCTTCACGAAGGACGGGCGGCGCGTCGTCGCCTGCGCAAGGTTCACCGCGTGCCTGCTGTGGACGCCGGGAAAGGCCGCCGGGAGCTTCACCACGCCGGCGTCCGCCGAGGGGGAGCAGGCGCAGGTCACGTGGGCGGTCGCGGTCAGTCCCGACGGCAGGACGATCGCCACCAGCGGCCGGCGCTCGCGCGCCTACCTGTGGAACATCGAGGGCGCCCGGCCGAGGCCGCTGGCCGACCTGGCGGGGCACGCCTCCGGGGTGAAGGCGGTCGCCTTCAGCGGCGACGGCAGGCTGCTGGCCACGGCGGGCGGCGACGGGCGCACGATCGTGTGGGAGGTGGGCGAGGGCGCTCCGGTGCAGCGGGCCGTGGTCGGCGCGGGCACGGGCGGGATCGTGGCCGCCGCCTTCGACCCCGTCACCTCCGACCTGGTGACGGCCGACAGCGACGGCAGGACGGTGCTGTGGGGGACCGCGCGGCTGCGTCCGCCCGCCGTCCTGGCGAGAGTGCCGCGGCCGGACGTCGGGCGCGGGGTGCTCGCCCGAGACGGCAGGCGGCTGGTGACGGTGACGGCCGAGCACGCGGTCACGTTGTGGGAGATGGGGGCCGGCCGGCTGACCGAGGCGGCGGCGCTCGCCGAGGACGCCGGGCAGGTGTCGGCGCTGGCCCTGGACGGTACGGCGGTGCTGGCCGGGCGGGTGGACGGCGGCGCCGTACGGTGGACGGAGGGCGCCGCCGCGCGGCTGCTGCCGCCGGGCGCCAGGGTCACGGCGGTCGCCTCGGCGGGCGGACGGGCGCTGGCGGGCACCGAGGACGGCACCACGACGCTGTGGCCCGCCGCGACCTCACCCCCGGTACGGCTGCCGCCGATCGCGAGCCCGGACGACCCGGGCGACGCCCCTGCCCCTGCGGACGTCCCCGCCTCCGTCGGGGCCCCGGCCCCGGCGGGCACTCCGGCCCCTGCGGACGTCACGGCCCCGGGAGGCGTCCCGGCCTCCGTTGGCGTCCCGGCCTCCGTTGGCGTCCCGGCCTCCACCGGCGCTTCCGCCTCCGTCGACGCCGCGGTGATCAGCGACGACGGGCGGCTGGCCGTCACGGGCGACGCCCGGGGCGTGGTGCGGCTCTGGACCCTGGCGGACCCGCGCAGGCCGGTGCCCGCCGCCGCCTTCGCCGCCGACCCCTCCGGGATCGTCTCGGCCGCCCTGTCGCCCGACGGTCGCCGGCTGCTCACCGGCGGCAGCGCGAAGCTGGCCAGGCTCTGGGACGTCTCCGACCCGGCCAGGCCGCGTCACCTGGCCGACCTGGGCAACGACGGTCCCGTGGTGTCGTCCGTCGGTTTCGCCCTCGGCTCGGCCGTGGCGTACACGGGGGCGGGCGGCGGCCCCGTCACCCTGTGGCACGTGGAGGGGTCGGGCCAGGCCCGCAGGTACGCGGCGCTGCCGGCGGCCGACGAGGTCACGATGAGCGCCGACGGGACCCGGATGCTCGCCGTCGGGCCGGGGCCTGAGGCCGTCGTGCGGGACCTCGCGCCGCACATGGCCGTGCTGCGCGACCCCGTGGCGGCCGCCTGCGGCATCGTCCGTCGCGGGCTGGACGAGAAGGAGTGGATGCGGCTGACCGACGGACTGGCCTACCAGCGTTCGTGCCCCTAGGAGATGACCTTGAGACGTCCCATCGCCACCGCCGTCCTGCTGACCTCACTCGCGCTCCCGCCGGCGCCCGCGTACGCGGGCTCGGCCGTCACGGTTTCCGGACCCGGAGGCAACTGGGCCGCGGTCACCGCCACCATCAGGGACGGCAAGCTGACCGTCACCGTGCCGACGGTCACCGACAAGCACAACGACCGCAACTGCACCTGGGTGATCCTGCTGCTCAGGCTCAGGGGCGACGCCGACCGGCGGGTCGTGGCACGGTGGGAGGCGGCCACCAACCGCAACTGCGGGAACAGGAACCGCTCGCTGCCGGTGTACGAGAGGGGCGGCGGCGTCGAGCGCGTGTCGGCCCAGCTGTGTCTCAGCCCCGCGAGCTCGCCGCCGAGGGAGGCGTGCTCGGCCACGTGGAAGCGGGTGGCGTGAGAGGCGGACGGCGAGGCGGACGGCAGGGCCCGTCGGGAGCCGAATGTCGGTGCCGCGAGATAGCGTTCTCTCAGGTTTGACGGAGGGAGTAAGCGATGAGCGCCGAGGTCGAGGGCGTGCCCGTGGACGCGCTGAAGCGCCACGCCGAGCTGAGCGAGCTGGTGGAGGAGGCGCGCTGGCGCTACTACGTCCTCGACCAGCCGACGGTGAGCGACGCGGAGTTCGACGGCTGGTTCAACGAGCTGCTCGCGCTCGAGGAGGCCCATCCGAAGCTCCAGACGCCCGACTCGCCGACGCAGAAGGTCGGGGCGCCCGTCTCGGGTGACTTCGAGAAGGTCGAGCACCTGCAGAAGATGGAGAGCCTCGACAACGCCTTCACCGACGCCGACATCGCCGCCTGGCAGGTCAGGGCGGAGCGGCTGGCCGAGGGCGACCCGGGCCCCTACCTGTGCGAGCTGAAGATCGACGGGCTGGCCATCGCGCTGGTCTACCGGAACGGCAGGCTGGAGCGCGGCGCCACCAGAGGCGACGGGCGCACCGGCGACGAGGTGACGGCCAACGTCCGCACGATCACCGGCATCCCCCACCGGCTCGTGGGCAGCGACATCCCCTCGCTGGTCGAGGTGCGCGGCGAGGTCTACATCCCGGTCGAGGAGTTCGAGAAGCTCAACGAGCAGTTGGTCGAGCAGGGCAAGCCGCCGTTCGCCAACCCGCGCAACGCCGCCGCGGGCACGTTGCGGCAGAAGGACCCGCGCATCACCGCGCAGCGACCGCTGCGGATGCTGGTGCACGGTGTCGGCGTCTGGGAGGGCGCGGCCGAGCCGCAGGCGCAGTCACAGGTCTACGACCGGCTGCGGGAGTTCGGGCTGCCGGTCAGCGACCTCTACCGGGTGGTGCCCGACGTGCGGGGCATCGACGACTTCATCGAGCACTACCGCAAGCACCGCCACGACCCCGCCTACGAGATCGACGGCGTGGTCGTCAAGGTCGACAAGATCAGGACCCAGCGGGAGCTCGGCTCCACCTCGCGGGCGCCGCGCTGGGCGATCGCCTACAAGTACCCGCCGGAGGAGGTCAACACCAAGCTCCTCGGGATCGAGGTCGGCATCGGGCGCACCGGTCGCGTCACGCCGTACGCGGTGATGGAGCCCATCGTGGTGGCCGGGTCCACGGTCGAGCGGGCCACCCTTCACAACGCCGCGATCGTGGAGAAGAAGGGCGTGCTCATCGGCGACACCGTCGTGCTGCGCAAGGCGGGCGACGTCATCCCGGAGATCGTCGGGCCGGTGACCGCGCTGCGCGACGGCTCCGAGCGCGCGTTCGTCATGCCGACCCACTGCCCCGAGTGCGGCACCGAGCTGGCCTACGAGAAGGAGGGCGACGCCGACCTGCGCTGCCCCAACGCCCTGGGCTGCCGCGCGCAGCTCCGCGAGCGCCTCTACTTCGCGGCGGGGCGCAAGGCCCTCGACATCGAGGGCCTGGGCTACGTCGCGGCCACGGCGCTGAGCCAGCCGGTGGCCGAGCAGGAGCCGGTGGTGCGCACCGAGGCCGACCTGTTCGACCTCACGCTGGAGCAGCTGGTGCCGATCAGGTCGGTGGTGCGCGACCAGGAGACCGGCCTGCCCAAGATCGACCCCAAGACCGGCGAGCCGAAGGTCGTCTCGTTCTTCTCCAACGTCAACGGCCAGCCGAGCCAGAACGCGCTGAAGCTCATCGACGAGCTGGAGCAGGCCAAGCAGGTCCCGCTCTGGCGGGTCCTGGTCGCGCTGTCCATCCGCCACATCGGCCCGCCGACGGCCCAGGCGCTGGCCGGGGCGCTGCGCTCGATCGACGAGGTCATGAACGCCTCCGAGGAGGAGCTGAGCGCGGTCGAGGGCATCGGCCCGCGCGTGGCCGCCACGGTCCGCGAGTGGTTCGAGGTCGACTGGCACCGGGAGATCATCGAGCGCTGGCGGGCGGCCGGGGTCCGCATGGCCGACGAGCCGGCCCCGGAGAAGGGCCCGCAGATCCTGGAGGGCCTCACCTTCGTCGTCACCGGCACCCTCGAGGGCTTCACCCGCGACTCCGCCGCCGCGGCCATCACCGGCAGGGGCGGCAAGGTGGCCGGGTCGGTGTCGAAGAAGACCGCCTTCGTCGTCGTGGGGGAGAACGCCGGGTCGAAGTACGACAAGGCGGTCAGCCTCGGGGTGCCCGTCCTCGACGAGGCCGGATTCCATGTCCTCCTCGACAAGGGCGCGGAAGCGGCTGCCGAGGTGGCGGTGAAGCCGGAAGAATAGCCCTCTCCACGGAAAGGGTTCACATATGTCGGATCTCAGCCCCGAGCGGCTGGCGGAGCTGCGCCAGACCTTCGACGCGATCGACGCCAGCGGCGACGGCTTCATCAGCCAGGCGGAGCTGGTTCGCCACTTCCCCGGGCTTCCCGGGGAGGCGCTCGGTTCGCTCGAGCAGAACGCCGACGCCGACGGTGACGGCCGCATCTCCTTCGAGGAGTTCGTCAGGCTCGTGGGGTGAACGCGGGGCGGGAGCGGCTGCGGTCACGGCCGCCCCTCGCCGGCGTGACGGGGAGCCCCTGAGGGGGCGGCAGTGACCAGGGGGAACCACTGTCGAGCAAAAACGTACAAAAGATGCTTCTTGCCGATAAATCTGGGCAAGTGGTGTGACGGAACGTAGGCGGGTGGTTTCGGGAAGTGGGGTGGAGGTCGTACCCTCCCATAGTGACCTCTTGGGGGTTCTGTTACCGATGACCGACCCAACTGACACGCGCGACACGGGACCACGTGTGGGAAGCCCGCTCTGGGCCTTCCTCCTGGCGGTCTCCGTGATCGGCTTCACCGCGCTCCTCGTGGCCGAGCTACGACTCGACCTGGCGGGCCTGGCCGAGCTGGCCAGGACTCCGCTCTTCTGGGTGCTCGCCGTGCTGGTGGTGCTGGGCGAGCTGCGTCCCGTCATGGTGTCCTCGGCGACCGCCGTGGGCGGCACCTACCCGGCGACCATGTTCACCTTCGCCGTGTTACTGCACTACGGCCTGCCGGTGGCGGTGCTCATGCAGGTGGTCGGCATCGCGGTCAACGGGATCGTCACGCGCAAGGCGTGGCATCGGGTGATGTTCAACATCGCGCAGGCGACGCTGGCGTTCACCGCGGCGGCGGTCGTGCTGGGGCTGTTCGGCATCGTGCCGACCCCGTCGGCGCCCTGGGTGCCGGCCGGGTTCGCCATGGTGCCCATCGCGCTGTCGGGTGTCGCCTACTTCGCCGCGCGGGCGCTGCTGGTGTGCGGCGCGGTCGCCCTGCACGAGCGGCGCTCGCTCAGCAGGGTGCTGCGCGCGACCGTGGGGCCGCAGGCGCTCGTCTACGCCGGGCTGCTCGGGCTCGCGCCGCTGGTCGTCGTCGTCATGCAGGACTCTCCGGGGCTGGTGCCGCTGTTCGTGGCGCCGCTGGCCGCCGTCTACTTCACCGCCACGCTGTCCATGCGCCGCGACCACCAGGCCCTGCACGACGAGCTGACCGGCCTGCCCAACCGCAAGATGCTGATCGTCTCGACCGAGGAGGCGCTGGCCGAGTGCCGCCCCGACGAGCGGGTCGGCCTCTTCCTGATCGACCTCGACCGGTTCAAGGAGGTCAACGACACGATGGGCCACCCGGTCGGCGACCGGCTGCTGCAGATGGTGGCCCACCGGCTGACCCACTCGGTACGGCCGGGCGACGTGGTCGCGCGCCTCGGCGGCGACGAGTTCGCCGTGCTGTTGCCGTCCATCAGGGACACGCACGCCGCCAGGGAGGTCGCAGCCCGGCTCAGGGCCGCCCTCACCGAGCCCGTGCGCCTGGAGGGCATGACCTTCGACATGGACGGCTCGGTCGGCATCGCGCTCTTCCCCGACCACGCGCCCGACTTCGAGCTGCTGCTGCAGCGTGCCGACGTGGCGATGTACCTGGCCAAGGAGGGCCGCACGGGCGTCGAGCTCTACCAGCCCGACAAGGACCGCAACTCGCCCGAACGTCTCGGCCTGCTCGGCGATCTGCGCCGCGCGGTCGACAACCGCGAGCTGCGCCTGCACTACCAGCCCAAGGTCGACCTGGCCACCGGCGAGGTGCGCGGGATGGAGGCGCTGCTGCGCTGGCGCCACCCCGTGCGGGGGCCGATCTCGCCCGCCGACTTCATCCCGCTGGCCGAGCAGTCCTACCTGATGCGCCAGATCACCGAGTACGTCATCGACGCGGCCATGGAGCAGGCCGCCCGCTGGTGGCACACCGGGCTCCAGGTGCAGATCTCGGTCAACGTCTCCGCCCGTGACCTGCTCGACTCCGCGCTGCCCGACCAGCTGGAGGCGGGGCTGTCCCGCTTCCGGCTGCCGCCGGAGGCGATCCAGCTCGAGGTCACCGAGCGGATCCTGATGGGCGACCAGGCCTACACCCACGACACCATCAGGGCGCTGGCCGCCCTCGGCGTGCCCCTGGCGCTGGACGACTTCGGCACCGGCTACTCGTCGCTGATCCGCCTGCAGCGGCTGGCCGCCTCCGAGGTCAAGATCGACGCCTCGTTCGTGCAGCGGATGTCGTGCTCGGAGGACGACGAGCGGATCGTGCGCTCGATCGTCGACCTGGTGCGCTCGCTCGGGCTGCGGTCGGTCGCCGAGGGCGTGGAGTCCGACGAGCTGGCGCTCCGGCTGGCCGACATGGGGTGCGACATGGGGCAGGGCTGGCTGTTCGGCCGGGCGATGGCGCCGGCCGACGCGACGGTCTGGCTGCGGGAGCGGGTCGGGGTGGAGGAGATCGACTACGTGGAGATCTCGCAGACCGTCTGACGCCCGCCTGCGGGCCGCGTCGACGCCGAACGGCCCGCTTCCGGCCGCCGCCACGCCACAGGCGTGTTAACGGTTCGGCCACCCTGCGTCAAGAGCCCTAGGATGACACTGTCCAAACTCCATCCATGAAACGGGTTCAACGACTCATGTCCGCCATAACCCGCGACGAGGTCGCGCACCTGGCCCGGTTGTCCCGGCTGGCGATCTCCGACGACGAGCTCGACCACTACGCCACCCAGCTCGATGACATCATCGCCGCGGTCGCGAAGGTGGCAGAGGTCGCCGCTGAGGACGTCCCGCCTTCGTCGCACGCGCTTCCGCTGACCAATGTGTTCCGTGCCGACGAGGTGCGACAGTCCCTCACGCCCGAGCAGGCGCTCTCGGGCGCGCCGGCCGTCGAGGACGACCGCTTCCGGGTTCCGCGCATTCTCGGGGAGGAAGCATGAGTCTGATCCGCAAGACCGCCGCCGAGCTGGGCGCGCTGATCGCCGCGGGCGAGGTGAGCGCGGTCGAGGTCGCCGAGGCGCATCTCGACCGCGTCGAGCAGGTCGAGCCCCAGGTCCAGTCGTTCCTCCACGTCGACCGCGAGGTCACGCTGGAGCAGGCGCGCGCCGTCGACGCCAGGCGGGCGGCCGGCGAGAAGCTCGGCCCGCTCGCGGGCGTGCCGATCGCGCACAAGGACATCTTCGCCACCAAGGACATGCCGACCACGGCCGCGTCCAAGATCCTCGAGGGGTGGCGCCCGCCGTACGACGCGACGGTGACCGCGCGGCTGCGCCAGGCGGGCCTGGTCATCCTGGGCAAGACCAACCTCGACGAGTTCGCGATGGGCTCCTCCACCGAGAACTCCGCCTACCACGCCACGCGCAACCCGTGGGACCTCAGCAGGATCCCCGGCGGCTCGTCCGGCGGGTCGAGCGCGGCGGTCGCCGCCTACCAGGCGCCGCTGTCGACCGGCACCGACACCGGCGGCTCGATCAGGCAGCCCGCCGCCGTCACCGGCATCGTGGGCATGAAGCCGACCTACGGCGGGTCCTCCCGCTACGGCCTGATCGCCTTCGCCAGCTCCCTCGACACCCCCGGGCCCTTCGCCCGCAACGTCATGGACGCGGCCCTGCTGCACGCGGCCTTCTCCGGGCACGACCCGATGGACTCCACCTCCATCGACGCGCCCGTGCCCGACGTCGTCGAGGCGGCGCGCAACGCCGACATCGCGGGGATGCGCATCGGCGTCGTCAAGGAGTTCGACGGCGAGGGCTACCAGCAGGGCGTGCTCAACCGCTTCCACGACACCGTCGCGCTGCTGGAGTCGCTGGGCGCCAAGGTCGTCGAGGTCTCCTGCCCGTCGTTCACGACGGCGCTGCCGGCCTACTACCTGATCGCGCCCTCGGAGTGCTCGTCCAACCTGGCCCGCTTCGACGCCATGCGCTACGGCCTGCGCGTCGGCGACGACGGCACCCGCAGCGCCGAGGAGGTGATGGCGCTGACCAGGGCCGCGGGCTTCGGTCCCGAGGTCAAGCGGCGCATCATGCTCGGCACCTACGCGCTGTCGAGCGGCTACTACGACGCCTACTACGGCCAGGCGCAGAAGGTCCGCACGCTCATCGCGCGCGACTTCGAGGCCGCCTTCCACCAGGTCGACGTGCTGATCTCGCCGACCACGCCGACGACGGCGTTCCCGATCGGCGAGCGCGCCGACGACCCGATGGCGATGTATCTCGCCGACCTGTGCACGATCCCGTCCAACCTGGCCGGCAACGCGGCCATCTCGGTGCCCTGCGGCCTGGCCGACGAGGACAACCTGCCGGTCGGCCTGCAGATCATGGCCCCGGTCCTGGGCGACGACCGCTGCTACCGGGTCGGCGCCGCGGTCGAGAAGGCCCTGGAGAGCCGCTGGGGCGGCCCGCTGCTGAAGGAGGCTCCCGAACTGTGAGCGTCATGGCATACGACGAGGCCCTCGACCGGTTCGAGCCGGTCCTCGGCCTGGAGACCCACGTCGAGCTCGGCACCGCGTCGAAGATGTTCTGCGGCTGCCCCACGGCCTTCGGCGCTCCGCCCAACACACAGACCTGCCCGACCTGCCTCGCGCTGCCCGGCTCGCTGCCGGTGGCCAACGCCGAGGCGATCGAGTCGACGATCAGGATCGGCCTGGCGCTGAACTGCTCCATCGCCGAGTGGTGCCGCTTCGCCCGGAAGAACTACTTCTATCCGGACATGCCGAAGAACTACCAGATCTCCCAGTACGACGAGCCGCTCTGCTCCGACGGCTACCTCGACGTCGAGGTCGACGGCAAGATCGTGCGGATCGAGATCGAGCGCGTCCACCTGGAGGAGGACACCGGCAAGTCCACCCACGTGGGTGGCGCGACCGGCCGCATCCACGGCGCCGACTACTCCATCGTCGACTACAACCGCGCGGGCATTCCGCTGGTCGAGATCGTCACCAAGCCGATCCCGGGCGCCGACCGCCTCGCCCCCGAGGTGGCTCGCGCCTACGGCGCCGAGCTGCGCGAGCTCATGCGCTCGCTGGGCGTCTCCGACGTCCGCATGGAGGAGGGCTCCATGCGCTTCGACGTCAACGTCTCGCTCATGCCGCGCGGGTCGTCGGAGTGGGGCACCCGTACCGAGACCAAGAACGTCAACTCGCTGCGCAGCGTCGAGCGGGCGGTCCGCAGCGAGATCCAGCGGCAGGCGGCGATCCTCGCCGACGGCGGCCGGATCACCCAGGAGACCCGCCACTTCCACGAGGACACCGGCACGACCACGTCAGGCAGGTCCAAGGAGGAGGCGCAGGACTACCGCTACTTCCCCGAGCCCGACCTGGTGCCGATCGCGCCGGATCCCGCCTGGGTGGCCAAGCTCAAGGCCGAGCTGCCCGAGCTGCCGTCGGTCCGCCGCAAGCGCCTGCAGACCGAGTGGGGCGTGACCGACCACGACATGGAGTCGATGTACAACGCCGGCGCCATCGAGATCGTGGAGGCCACGATCGCGGCGGGCGCTCCCGCGGCCGACGCCCGCAAGTGGTGGATGGGCGAGCTGGCCCGCAGGGCGAACGAGGCCGGCGTCTCCCTGGCGGAGCTGCCCATCACCCCGGCGCAGGTCGCCAGGGTGACCGAGCTGGTCGCCTCCGGCGCGCTGAACGACAAGCTGGCCCGCGAGGCGCTCGACGGCGTGCTGGCCGGCGAGGGGGACCCCGACGAGGTCGTCGCGGCCCGCGGCCTGCAGATCGCCGACGAGGGCGAGCTGGTGGCGATCATCGACGGCGTCCTCGCCGGCAACGCCGACGCGGCGGAGAAGGTCCGCTCCGGCAAGATCGCCGCGGTGGGCGCGCTGGTCGGCGGCGTCATGAAGGCCAGCCGGGGCAAGGCCGACGCGGCCAGGGCCCGCGAGCTGATCCTGGAGCGGCTCGGCGTCTCCGAGTAGCCGACGCCCAGGCACGACGACCCCGGCACGCAACCCGTGCCGGGGTCGTCGCGTTCCCGCCCTGCCGCCCTGCCTGCTCCCCACCGCGCCCCTCCGCCGGAACGCCGGAAAGCCGGAATGCCGGAAAGCCGGCATCCGGGAATCCGGGAATCCGGGAATCCGGAAAGCAGGGATGCCGGGAAGCCGGGATGCTGGGAAAGCCAGGATGCCGGGATGCTGGGAAAGCCAGGATGCCGGGATGCTGGGAAAGCCAGGATGCCGGGTGGCCGGGAGGGCCGAAAACGGCCTCGCCGGGTGCCTAGGGCGATGTACGGAGGAGGGCCTAGGACCAGCGCACGATGTGCGGGCGAGGGCCCGTCCGTAGCGTCGGTGGCATGTCGCGCAAATCTCTGACAGCGGGTCTGGTGGCGTTGGTGTCGCTGGTGGCCTTCGAGTACATCGCGGTGGCGATCGCCATGCCGGTCGTGGCGCGCGAGTTCGGCGGTCTCCACCTGTACGGCCTGGCGTTCAGCGGCGCGATGGCGGCCGCGGTGGTCGGCACGGTCCTCGGCGGCCGGTGGGCCGACGTGAAGGGCCCGAGCGCACCGCTGTGGACGGGGGCGGCGGGGTTCACCGGCGGCCTGCTGGTGGCCGGGCTGGCCACCTCCATGGAGATGCTGATCGCCGGACGACTCGTGCAGGGTTTCGGCGGAGCGCTGGTCAACGTGGCGCTCTACGTGGTGGTGGCCAGGGTCTATCCGGAGGAGTCACACCCGAAGATCTTCTCCTTGTTCGCCACCGCGTGGGTCGTGCCGTCCATGGTCGGCCCGGCGGTCGTCGGGCTGGTGGTCGGCACGCTCGGCTGGCGCTGGGTGTTCCTCCTGGTGCCCGCGCTGACGGTGGTCGCGGCGTTGATCCTGATGCGTGGACTGGCGGGGCAGCCGGTCACGGGCGGGCAGGCCGCGCCCGCTCCCGGCCTGGGCGGGAAGGTGGCGTGGGCGGCGCTGACGGCCGTGGGCGCGGGCCTCATGCAGTACGGCAGCGACGGCAGGCTGGCGCTGCTCCTGGCGGGTCTGGCGCTGCTGCTGTTCGCGTTGCCGAAGCTGCTGCCCGCGGGGACGCTGCGCGCGGCCAGGGGCCTGCCCGCCGTGGTGGCGCTGCGCGGGCTGACCGCCGCGGCCTTCTTCGCCGCCGAGGTGATCGTCCCGCTGATGCTGATCAACGAGCGCGGCATGTCGCCGCTGCTGGCCGGGTTCGCCCTCACTGGGGGCGCGCTGACCTGGTCGTTCGCGTCGTGGCTGCAGGGGCGTGAGGTGTTCGGCAGGTCGGTGAACCTGTTCGGCGGCACCGCCGCGGTCGCGCTCGGCATCCTGCTCATGGGCGCCGTCACCTTCGACGCCGTGCCCGTCGCCCTCGCCTACCCGTCGTGGATCATCACCGGGTTCGGCATGGGCCTGGTCTACCCGACGCTGTCGGTGCTCACGCTGGAGCTGTCCAGGCCGGGCGAGCAGGGCGTCAACAGCTCGGCGCTGCAGGTGGGCGAGTCGGTGTTCTCCGTGGTGTCCGTGGCGGTGACCAGCGCGCTGTTCACCGGCGTCGGTCAGGGCTACTGGGCGGTCTACGCGGCGACGCTGGTCATGGCGCTGGCGGGCCTGTGGGTGGCACCCCGGTTCCGGGCGAACCCGACGTCCTCCGCGGCGGTCGTACCCATGTGATGACTTCCGCCGGCGCGGGGGACGGTCACCGTCCCCCGCCCTTCCGCGTCGAGAGCTGGGACGGCGGCCGTGAAAGCGGATCGGCCGATCGGGTGATACCTCTGGACAGCCTCGTCCACGGAGGGCCACCCATGACCGTTACCGCGGTGCGCGAGCCGGATCTCGCCCGACCCGAGGGGTTCCGCGAGATCTTCGACGCCTACTTCGAGGAGATTTTCAGGTACGTCGCGCAGCGCCTCGGCCCCGACGACGCCGAGGACGTGGTCGCCGAGACCTTCCTCACCGCCTTCCGCAAACGCGACCGCTACGATCCCGAGCGGGCCGGCGTCAGGTCCTGGCTGTACGGCATCGCCACCAACCTCATCGGCAAGCACCGGCGGGCCGAGGTCAGGGCGCTGCGCGCCAGGGGCCGCATGGCGGCCGACCGCGACGTCTCCGGCCTGGCGGACGTGGTGGCGATGCGGGTCAGCGCGCAGAGCCTGGGGCCGAGCCTGGCCGGCGCGATCGCCCGCCTGGGCAAGGGCGACCGGGACGTGCTCCTGCTGGTGGCGCTCGCCGGGCTCTCGCACGAGGAGATCGCCACCGCGCTCGGCATCCCGTACGGCACGGTCGGCTCCCGCCTGAACCGCGCCAGGAAGAAGCTGCGCAAGGCCCTTGGCGGCACCAACCCGATGGAGGGCGACCATGGATGACCTGCGGCGGATCAGGGAGCTGTACGGCGAGCCCGCGCCGGACCAGGCGGCCAGGAACAGGGTCAGGGCCAGGCTCGAGGCCGAGCGCGGCCCCGCCCCTGTCTCCAGCCGGCGTCCGCGCTGGACGCCGCTGCTGGCCGGGCTCGCCGTCATGGTCGTCGCCGCGGTGGCCTTCGTCGTGCCGAGGCTGCACGCCGACCACACGGGCACCGACAAGGCGAGTGTCCTGCTCGCCGCGGCGGGCGCGGCGGCGGCCGTCCCTCCGGCGAAGGGCGCCTACTGGTACGTCAAGCGCGTGGTGAACGGCTCCGACGTCAAGGAGCTGTGGGCGGGAAGGGACGGCCGCGCCTGGACGAGGGAGCACAAGGGCACGACCACTGTCACCACCAAGACCGACGAGCCGTTCACCCTGAACGGGCACCCCATGACGATCGCCCAGATCGAGGCGCTTCCCGCCGACCCCGGCGCGCTGCGCGCCCACGTGACCGACATGCTCGGCGGCGTGCCGGAACGGGACCGCGGCGGCGTGGTCGCCGACGCGCTCACCGGCCTGCTGTGGAGCAAGCCCGCCCCGCCCGGCGTGCGCGCCGCCGCCTACCGGGCCCTGGCCGACCTGCCCGACGTGCGCTACCTCGGCAGGTCGACCTTCGGCTACACGGTGCGCGGGGTGGAGCGCGAGCTGGTCATCGACGCGCGCACCAGCCAGGTGGTGAAGGCCAGCACAGCAGGCAGGACGGAGGTCGTGCTGGTGGCCGGGTGGACCGACGAGAAGCCGGCGATCTCCTGATCGGCCTCCTGATCGGCCTCGCGATCGGTCTCCTGATCGGCCTCGCGATCGGTCTCCTGATCGGCCTTCCACTCGGCCTTCTGATCGGCCTCCTGGTCGGCTCGGGGCGCGGCCCCGCGGGGTGGACGGGCCGGCGGGGCCGTGACGTTCGCGTTCCCGCGGCCGTCCGGGTGACGCCGGACGGGCCCGCGTTCAGTCCTCCGGCGGCCGATGCGTGCTCGCCGCCACGGCGGGGTGGCGGCGTGCCCACAGCCGCCGGAACAGCGGCGTCAGCAGGGCGAGCGCGGCCAGCGTCAGCAGGACGGCCGCGATCGGGCTCCTGACCAGCGTGGTCACGTCGCCCGCGCTGATGGCCAGCGCCCTGCGCAGCTGCTTCTCCGCCATCGGGCCGAGGATCATGCCGATCACCGCGGGGGCGATCGGCAGGCCGAAGCGCCGCATGGCGTAGCCGAGCAGGCCGAGCACGAACAGCACCACCAGGTCGACGGCCGAGGAGTTCAGCGCGTAGACGCCGAGCGCCGCGAACAGCACGATGCCCGCGTAGAGGTAGGGGCGCGGGACGCGCAGGACGCGGGCCCAGAGCGGGGCCAGCGGCAGGTTCAACACCAGCAGCATCGTGTTGCCGATGAACAGCGAGGCGATCATGCCCCACACCAGGGCGGGGTTATGGTCGAACAGCTGGGGTCCTGGCTGCAGGCCGTACTGCTGGAAGGCGGCCAGCAGGATCGCCGCGGTGGCCGAGGTGGGCAGGCCGAGCGTGAGCAGCGGGACGAGCGTGCCCGCCGCGGACGCGTTGTTGGCCGCCTCGGGGCCGGCGACGCCCTCGATGGCGCCCTTGCCGTACTCCTCCCTGGCCGCGCCGCGGGCGAGCTTCTTCTCCGTGGCGTAGGACAGGAAGGTCGGGATCTCCGCCCCGCCGCCGGGCAGCGCGCCGAACGGGAAGCCGAGCGCGGTGCCGCGCAGCCACGGCTTCCAGGAGCGGCGCCAGTCGGCGCGGCCCATCCACGCCGCCCCCACCGGGACCACCTCGGGGCCGGCGTGCCGCAGCCTGGAGGCCACGTAGAGCGCCTCGCCCAGCGCGAACAGGCCGACCGCGACGATCACCACGTCGATGCCGTCCAGCAGCTGGTCGATGCCGAAGGTGAGGCGGGCCTGCCCGGTCTGCTCGTCGATGCCGATCAGGCCGATGACCAGCCCCAGGCCGAGGGAGGCCAGGCCACGGATCATCGAGCGCGACAGCACCGAGGAGACCGCGGTGAAGGCCAGGACGGCCAGCGCGAAGTAGTCCTCGGGGCCGAAGGAGATGGCGAAGTCGACCACCGCGGGAGCGGCGACGACCAGCAGGCCGGTGGCCAGCGTGCCGGCGACGAACGAGCCGATCGCGGCGGTGGCCAGCGCCTGCGCGGCCCTGCCCCGCCTGGCCATCTTGTTGCCCTCCAGCGCGGTGATCATCGAGGACGACTCGCCGGGCGTGTTGAGCAGGATGGACGTGGTGGACCCGCCGTACATGCCGCCGTAGTAGATGCCGGCGAACATGATGAACGCGCTGGCCGGAGGCACGGTGAAGGTGATCGGCAGCAGCAGCGCCACGGTCATGGCGGGGCCGATGCCGGGCAGGACGCCGACCAGCGTGCCGAGGGTGACGCCGACGAGCGCGTAGAGCAGGTTGACGGGCGTGAGCGCGGTGGCGAAGCCCTCCAGGAGCGCCTGGAGCGAATCCACTCAGATCACCCCCTGCAGCAGGCCGCCCGGCAGCGAGACGCCGAGGCCGTTGACGAAGACCACGTAGGACAGCACACCGAGGACCACGGCGATGACGGCCGCCTTGACCTTGTTCTCGGCGCCCAGGGCGACCGACAGCCCGAAGAACAGCAGCGAGGCCGACAGGACCCAGCCCAGGGTGGACAGGACCGCGGTGAAGCCCAGGAAGATGCCGCTGACCAGGCCGACGCTCTTCCAGTCGGCGGGGGCGTCGGCGTCGACGTCCTCGCTCTCCTCGGGGTCGCCCCGGCCGCCGCGCACGACGTCCAGGGTGTAGAAGGCGCCGATGAGGATCAGCGCGCCGCCGATGAGGATGGGGAAGAAGCGGGGGCCCAGGCCGAGGCGGGACGTGGCGGCGGAGACGTCGAGCGTGCCGACGATGACCAGCACGCCGAGCGCGAGGACGGTGACCGACAGCCCCATCTCGGGCCGCCACCACCCGCGCTTCCCGGCCTCGCCGACCGGCGCCCGGTCGTCAGGGGGAGGGCCGGCCGGGCCAGGACGCGGATCCTGAGCCGCGGGGACGGCGCCACGGGCCGTGGCGCCGTCCTGCTCGTGCGGGGCGGACATCAGGAGACGAGCCCCATCTCGGCGATGACGGCCTTGACGCGGGTCTGCTCGGCGGTGAGGAAGTCGGCGAACTGCTGGCCGGTCTGGAAGGCGTCGATCCAGCCGTTCTTGGCCACCGCGTCCTTCCACGCCTTCGAGCCGTGCATCGTGGTCACCAGGTCGGTGAGCGCCTTCTTGTCGGCGTCGCTCAGCCCGGCCGGCGCCACGAAGCCGCGCCAGTTGGCCAGCGCGACGTCGAGCCCGCCCTCCTTCAGCGTGGGCGCGTCGACGGTGTCGATGCGGGTGGGCGCGGAGACGGCCAGCGCGCGCAGCTTGCCGGACTTCACGTGCTCGGCGAACTCGCCGACACCGGACACGCCGATCGTGACCTTGCCGCCGAGCAGCGCGTTGAGCGCCTCACCGCCGCCGGAGTGGGCGATGTAGTTGACCTGCTTGGGGTCGACGCCGCCCGCCTTGGCCATCAGGCCGGCCAGGATGTGGTCGGTGCCGCCCGCCGAGCCGCCCGCGACCGACACCTTCGCCGGGTCGGCCTTCCACGCGGCCACCAGGTCCGCCAGCGTCTGCAGCGGCGAGTCCGCCGGCACGACGACGATCTCGTACTCCTCGGTCAGCTTGGCGATCGGCGTCGTCTCCGCCAGCGTGACCTTGGACTTGTTCTGCTCGATCGCGCCGACCATGACCAGGCCCATGGTCATGAGCATGTTGCCGTTGCCCTTCTCGCCGGCGAGCTGGGCCAGGCCGATCGTGCCGCCGGCGCCTGGGACGTTGAAGACCTCGATGGCGCGCTGGGAGTCGACGGACTTGATGGCCTGCTCGGCCGTACGGGAGGTCTGGTCCCAGCCGCCGCCCACGGCGGCGGGAGCCATGATGCGCAGCGTGCCGGAGCCACTGCCGCCCGCGCCCTGGCCGCAGCCGGTCAGGGCCGCCACGGCGACGGCGGCGAGTATGCGGAGTCGCATGATCACTCCAATGTGGGGGGTGTCACAATCTCGAATACTGGATAGTGAAACGCACATTTCCTGGCGTCGACCATTTACGCGTTTCCCGTCGTAAAGGTCATATTGGTCGCGACCCTCGCGTGACCTGCCGGTGCTTCCATGGCCCTGTGAGACTCGGCACGCAACTCTTCGTGCTGCAGATGGTGATCGTCGTGCTCGCCGTCAGCGGCACGGCTGTCGTGTGGGCCCAGCACACCCGCAGGCAGCTCGACTCGCAGTACCAGCAGCGGGCGCTGGCGATCGCCGAAGCGGTGGCGGGAATGCCACAGGTGCGTGCCGCCTTCGCCACGGGGGATCCGGCCGTCCTGCTGCAGCCGATCGCCGCGGGCGTCCAGCTGGAGACCGGGGCCGACTACGTCGTGATCGCCAACAGGGAGCAGAAGCGCTACGCCCACCCCAACCCCTCGCTCATCGGCAAGCAGCTGTCCACGGACGGCTCGGCCGTCCTGCGCACCGGCCAGAAGTGGGTCGGCGTCGAGACGGGCACGATCGGCACCACCGTGCGCGGCAAGGCCCCGATCTTCGACGAGTACGGCACCGTCATCGGGCTCGCCTCGGTCGGCGTGCTCGTGGAGCGGGTGGACGCGCAGGTCGGCTCGGTGCTGGCGCCGCTGCTGTGGACGGCGCTCGCCGTCCTGGTGGCGGGTTCGGCCGGCGCCGCGCTCATCGCCCGCCGGGTGCGCAGGCAGATCTTCGGCCTGGAGCCGGGCGAGATCGCCAAGCTCCTGGAGCAGCGCGAGGGCGTCCTGCACGGCGTGAAGGAGGGCGTGCTCGCGCTCGACATGCGGGGCCGGGTGACGCTGGTCAACGACGCCGCCCGCGAGCTGCTCGGCGAGGTGGGCGACGACCTGACCCAGATGCCGGTCTCCGAGCGCATGCGCGACGTGCTCGGCGGCGCCGACCCGGGCGAGGACAGGATCGTGCTGCACGGCGAGCGCGTGCTGGTGCTCAACCGCACGCCCGTGTCCGTACGCGGCCGGCAGCGCGGCTGGGTCATCACCCTGCGCGACAGGACCGAGCTGGTCCGGCTGTCGCGCGAGCTGGAGTCGGCCAGCTCCACCACCGGGGCGCTGCGGGCCCAGGCCCACGAGTTCGCCAACCGCATGCACACCGTCGTCGGCCTGCTGGAGCTGGGCGAGCACGAGGCGGCGATCAGCTTCATCACCAGGACCACCCGCAACACCTACGCGACCGGCATCCGCGAGCGGGTCGCCGACCCCACGCTGGCCGCCCTGCTGCTGGCCAAGTCGGCGGAGGCCGCCGAGCGCGGCGCGACGCTCGTGCTCGCCGACGACACCTGCGTGCCGCAGGACGCGGTCGACGACCCGCAGGACGCCGTGCTCGTCGTCGGCAACCTGGTGGCCAACGCGCTCGACGCGCTCGACGGCGCGCCGGGCACGATCGAGGTGTCCGTCCGGGCCACGCAGGAGGGCCTGCGGGTGCGGGTCGGCGACTCAGGCCCCGGCATCACCCCCGACCTGGTCGACGAGGTCTTCAGGGAAGGGTTCACCACCAAGGCCGCCCGCTCGGGCCCACGCGGGCTCGGCCTCGCCCTGACCAGGCAGGCGTGCCTGCGCAGGGGCGGCTGGGTGCGGGTTCACAACGCGGGAGGCGCCGTGTTCACGGCGCTGCTGCCATGACCGTCAGGGTGCTCGTCGTCGACGACGACTTCATGGTGGCCCGCATCCACAGCGGCTACGTGGAGAAGGTGGAGGGGTTCGAGGTCGTGGGGGCCGTCCACACCGGCGAGGCGGCGCTGGAGGCGGTGGCCGGGCACCGTCCCGACCTGGTGCTGCTCGACATCTACCTGCCGGACATGTCGGGCCTCGAGGTGCTGAACCGGCTGCGCGGCGTCGACGTCCTCATGATCAGCGCGGCTCGCGACCTGCCGACGGTCAGGGCGGCGATGCGCGGCGGCGCGTTCAGCTATCTCATCAAACCGTTCACCGCCGCCGCGCTGGCCGAGCGGCTGGCCCAGTACGCCGACACGCGCAGGCAGCTCACCGCCATCGGCCCCGAGGTGCGCCAGGACGACATCGACCGCCTGTTCGGGGTGACGAAGACGCCGCTGCCCAAGGGCCTGTCGTCGGCGACCTGCGCGCTGGTGGCCGACGCGCTGCGCGAAGCGGGCGGCGACCTGTCGGCCAGCGAGGCCGCCACGCTGACGGGGCTGTCGAGAGTCAGCGCGCGCCGCTATCTGGAATACCTTTGTGCGGCGGGCAAGGCGGAACTGCGTCCGCGGTACGGCACGGCGGGCCGTCCCGAGCACCGCTATCGCTGGATGTCCTGATTCAAGGTACATATCGCACCAGCAGTGCCTTAGTGTTTCCTGAGGAAAGGCAGCGGATTGGGAGGAGCTTGAGGCGTGGCGAACGCCCGACCGATGGACCCACCGACCGACCCGTTCGCCTCGGTGCCCACGCCCCCGCCGGGCGGCGGCAGGAAGCCGCGCGTCGGCGGGCTGCCGCCGGGAGTCTCGCCCGACATCTACGGCCCCACCGGCGGCCAGGCTCCGCCCTCCGCCGGATCAGGCGCGCTGCCTCCCGTCGCCCCGCCGCCACAGCCGTGGCCGATGGCCGACGGGCAGCACCACGAGCCCCCGCCCCCGCCGCCGCCCGTCTTCGGCCTGCAGGAGCGCCAGCCCTCCGCCGAGCCGCCGCCACCTCCTCCGCCGCCCAGGCGCCGCCGCGTGCTGCCCGCGATCGCCATCGCGGTGGTGGTGCTGCTGGCCCTGGCGTACGTTGTCCCTGCGGTGATCATGTCGGGGTCGGTCCTGCGCGGCACCGAGGTCGGCGGCGTCGACATCGGCGGGCTGACCGTGACCGAGGCCGCCGACAAGCTCCGTGACGAGCTGGCGCCCACGATCGAGCGGCCGCTCCAGGTCGAGGTGAACGGCCGCAAGGAGACCGTCCAGCCCGACGAGGCGGGCGTCGAGCTCGACGTCGTCGGCACGATCGAGCAGGCGCCGAGCGGCTTCCCCAGCCCGGTCGAGGTGTGGCGGGCGCTGACCGGCACCACGGCGATCGAGCCGAAGGTCACCGTCGAGTCGGCCCAGCTCTCCAGGACGGTCGAGGCGCTGGCCGCCAAGGTCGACCAGAAGGCGCGGGAGGGCAAGGTCGCCTTCAAGGGGCTCGAGCCCGTCACCGTCGCCCCCCGCGAAGGCCGCGTCCTCGACCAGGCCGCCGCCGCCAAGCTGATCAGCGCGGCCTTCCTCGGCCCGCGCAAGAGCGTGACGCTGCCCGTCGAGACCGACAAGCCCACGACCACGCCCGCCGCGGTCAAGGCCGCCGCGGCCACCGCGACCCGCGCCGTCTCCGGGCCGATCACCCTGACCAGGGACGGCAAGCAGGCGCAGATCCCCGCCGCCGTCATCGCCGCCAACCTCACCTTCGTCGCCGACGGGGAGGGCGGGCTCGAACCCCGCTTCGACGCGCGCGAGGCGATCGCCGGCATCGAGAGCCAGCTCGTCGACGCCGCGCAGGCCCCCCGCGACGCCACCTACGACGTGGTCGGCGGCAAGCTCAAGCTCGTCAAGGCCCGCAAGGGCAAGGGCGTCGACGACAAGAAGCTGGCCACGGACGTGGCCGAGGCGCTGAAGACGGGCGGCAGCCGTACGATCCCGGTCGAACTGGCGGTCGTCTCCCCGCGCCTGACCGACAGCGAACTGCGCGCCATGGGCATCAAGGAGAAGGTCGGCTCCTTCACCACCCAGCATCCCTGCTGCGCCGCCCGGGTCACCAACATCCAACTGATGGCCAGGACCCTCAACGGCTACATCGTCAAGCCCGGCGAGACCTTCTCCATCAACGGCATCGTCGGCGAGCGGACCGCGGCCAAGGGCTACGTGCCGGCCGGGCAGATCGTCGCCGGCAAGATGGAGGACGGCGTCGGCGGCGGCGTCTCGCAGTTCGCCACCACGATGTACAACGCCGCCTACTTCGGCGGGTTCCAGGACGTCGAGCACCTGGCCCACATGTACTGGATCTCCCGCTACCCCGCCGGGCGCGAGGCGACGGTCTTCTGGCCCAGCGTGGACCTGAAGTGGAAGAACGACTCCGAGTACGGCGTGCTGGTGAAGACCTCCTACACCGGCACCTCGATCACCGTGGACCTGTGGAGCACCAAGCGGTACGACAAGGTCGAGTCGATCTCCTCGCCGAAGCGCGCCTTCGTCGCCGCCACGGCCAAGGAGGACGACAGCCCCGGCTGCACGCCGCAGGATCCGCACGACGGGTTCACCGTCGACGTCACCCGGGTGATCACCAAGAACGGGGCCGAGGTCAAGCGGGAGACGAAGACCACCGTCTACCGCATGGGCCCGAAGGTCACCTGCGTGAAGCCCGCCTCGGACGACACGGAGTGACGCCGCTCAGCTCAGCGGCACCGACAGGATCCGGTCGTCGCCGTCGCGCGGGTCGCCCCTGCTGTCGTGGTTGCTCGTGCCCACCCACAGGGTGCCGTCCGGCGCCGTGGTGACCGCCCGCAGCCTGCCGTAGGTGTCGTCGAAGTGGGCCACGGG
Source organism: Nonomuraea sp. NPDC003754 (assembly GCF_053605785.1). Lineage (NCBI taxonomy): Bacteria > Bacillati > Actinomycetota > Actinomycetes > Streptosporangiales > Streptosporangiaceae > Nonomuraea > Nonomuraea sp. NPDC003754. Next base: position 163,734 of record NZ_JBSGJX010000014.1, on the reverse strand, counting down.
CGTGCCCGCCGAGCCGTCCTGGCCCAGCGGCACCTGCCACAGCCGCCTGCCCTGGAGCGCGCCCACCCACAGCGAGCCCTTCGCGTAGGCCATGCCCGAGGGGGACGCCTCCGAGGTGCTCCAGGTGACGATGGGGTTGATGAAGGCCGGATCGGAGCCGACGCCCTCCACCTCGGGCCAGCCGTAGTTGCCGCCGGCCTTGATCAGGTTCACCTCGTCGTAGGACTGGGCGCCGAACTCCGAGGCGTACAGGCGGCCGGCCGGGTCCCACGCCAGGCCCTGCACGTTGCGGTGACCGTAGCTGTAGACCAGGGTGCCGAACGGGTTGCCGGGGGCGGGCGCGCCGTCCTCGGTCATGCGCAGGATCTTGCCGCCGAGCGAGTCGCGGTCCTGCGACAGCCGCCGGTCGCCGGTCTCGCCCGTGGTGGCGTACAGGAAGCCGTCGGGGCCGAAGGCGAGCCTGCCGCCGTCGTGGATGCCGCCCTTCGGGATGCCGTCGACGATCACCTTGGCGTCGGTGAGCCGGTCGCCGGTGAGGCGATAGCGGACGATCCTGTTGTCCTCGGCCGCGGTGAAGTAGAGGAAGACCCGCTCGCCCTTCACCGCCACGCCCATGAGCCCGCCCTCGCCGTCGGGCTCCACCCCCTCGACCCGGCCCAGCGAGGTGACCCCGCCCGCCGCCGTCACGCGCAGCAGCCTGGCGCGGTCTCGCTCGGTGACCAGCGAGTCGCCGCCCTCCAGGAACGCGATCGCCCACGGCACCCGCAGGTTCCGCGCGATCGTGCGGGGTTCGCCGGGCGTGGTCGACGGCGTGGCCGTGCCGGCCGGGCGCGCGCCGCCGCCGACCTCGGCCGGCGCCGCCGCGCATCCCGCGGCGAGTGCCATGACGATCATGATCTGGAAGATGGACCTCATGTGCCCCATACTCGTGCCTTCCCCATAAAGTTCCGCGTATGAAGATCTGGGTGCCGTCCGAAGAAGCCGCAGGAGTGCTGGCCGATCTGCCCGATGTCGAATGCGTCGTCCACGACGGCCGCGGGCCCGTCCCCGACGGGGCCGACGAGGTCGAGGTGTGGATCCCGCCGCTGATCCCCGTGCCGGACACCCCCGGGCTCATGGCGAGCATGAAGCGGCTGCGGCTGGTGCAGACCGTGACGGCGGGCGTGGACCCTTACCAGCCGTACCTGCCCCCGGGCGTCACGCTGTGCAACGCCCGCGGTGTGCACGACGCCGGCACGGCCGAGTGGGCGGTCGGGGCGATGATCGCGGCGCTGCGCGACTTCCCGGCCTTCGCCGACGCCCAGCGCAGGGGCGAGTGGACCTACCACCACACCGGGGTGCTGGCCGACGCCCGCGTGCTGATCGTCGGCTACGGATCCATCGGCGCGGCGCTCGAGCGCAGGCTCGCCGGGTTCGAGGTCGAGATCGTCAGGGTGGCCAGGACGGCCCGCGAGGGCATCCACGCCATGGAGGATCTGGACGCCCTCCTTCCCGAGGCCGACGTCGTGGTGCTGCTCGTCCCCGCGACGCCCGTCACCGCGGGCATGGTCGACGCCGGCTTCCTGGCCCGCATGAAGGACGGGGCGCTGCTCGTCAACGCCGCCAGGGGCACGGTCGTCGACACCGGCGCGCTGGTCGCCGAGCTCGTCTCCGGACGGCTGAGGGCCGCGCTCGACGTGACCGACCCCGAGCCGCTGCCCGAGGGGCACCCGCTCTGGAACGCGCCAGGGGTGTTCATCACACCGCACGTGGCGGGCAGCACGCCCGCCTCCACGCGCCGCGCGCTGCGGCTGATCCGTTCCCAGCTGCTGCGATACCTGGCGGGCGAGCCGTTGAAGAACGTCATCACGGAGTCGTACTGACAAAGGGAATCCCGAACGTGTCTGCGTCGTGACCTTCGGTGCGTACGGTGGTCGTCATCGATGATTCCACGACAGCCATCCATGACCCGTTGTCAAGGCGATCTTCGGAGCAAAGTGGTCCTCATGGTTATCAGATCGGTGACGACTCCCCGGTTGTCGCCCCCCGCGCGCCCGCGAGAGCACACACTGGCGATGTGCGACTGCCGGACTCCGGCAGTCACGTGAGCTGACTTGACACGGGATGGGCAACGACATTGATCCGCTGGCGTGATCCACGGGCGCCGCTGGCCGCCGCAGCCGCGACAGGCGTGGCGGGGCTGGCCGCCGCCCTCGTCGCGGGCGCGCCGGCCCTGGCGACCGCCGCGGTCGCGGGAGGGCTGGCCGCGCTGCTGGCCGCCGTCTCGCTGCTGGTCGCCTCGGTGAAGATGGCGCCCCAGCACCGCACCACGGCGCGCTGGCTGGGCTCGGCGGCCGTGGTCTGGCTGCTGGGCGTGGTGCTGCGCCCCGTCGCGGGCTCCAGCCTGGCGGTCAACTTCTCCGATCTGCTCATGCTCGTCGCCACCGTGCTGCTCGCGGGTGGGTGCGTGCTGTCCGCCGGCAGGCAGATGCGGCCCCAGGTCGTGCTGAGACAGCTGACCGACGCCTACCTGTGCGCGGCCGCGCTCTTCCTGATCAGCTGGGCGGTCGCGCTCCGACCGCTCTACGTCGACGTCGGCGACTCGTCGACGTTCATGATCACGCTGTTGCCCGCGCTGATCGGCCTGCTGCTGACCTGCGCGGTGGGGCCCGTGGTCATCACCGCGAGGTCCCCGCTCTGGCCGCTCGGCCTCGCCGGCCTGGCCGTACTGGCCGCCGCGACCATCGGCGAGCTGGCGGCAGCCGTCGCCAGGCTCGGCGGCGTCGAGCCGCCCCGGTGGAGCCTCCTGCTCGCCCCCGTCGCCTTCCTGCTGCTGGCCGCGCTGCCGTGGAGCGGCAGGAGGTCGCGGATCGTCGAGGCGGGCGACGAGGCCGCGAAGGCGCCGACCGGCCAGGTCACCGCCACGCTGCTGGCCGCCGTGCCGCTGTGCCTGGTCGTGATCGCCGCGATCGCCATGCTGCTCAACCTCAAGGGCCCGCCCGTGACCGGCGTCGCCGTCATCGCCGTCTCCGCGGTGGTGATCCTGGTGGTGCGCGTCTTCGTGCTCATCGGCGCCACCGCCCGCATGCGCCATCTCGTCGCGCTCGGCGAGCGCCAGCTCCGCGAGCTGGCCGAGAGCACCGGCGACGTGGTCCTGCTGTGCGACTACGAAGGCGTCGTGCGCGAGATGGGCGCGGGCGTCGAGGCCATCTACGGCTACCAGGCCGACGACCTGGTGGGCGGCTCGATCTTCGACTACATCCACCCCGAGGACGTGCCCGGCATCCAGCTGGCCCTGCGCCAGATGGACCTCGACGACGACCAGGCGGCACCGGGCGCCTGCCTGATCGCCTGCCGGGTGCGCGCCGCCGACGGCACCTGGCGGCCCACCGAGTCCGTGGCCACCCGCCACGTGCGCGGCCAGGACCTGCTGCTGATCACCACCCGCGACATCAGCGACGAGGAGGCACTGCGCAACCAGGTCGCGCACCTGACCTTCCACGACGGCGTCACCGGGCTGCCCAACCGCTCCTACTTCGAGGAGCGCACCCGCGAGGTGCTCGAGGGCAGGCAGGCGGGCCGCACCGCGGTGATCTTCCTCGACCTCGACGGGTTCACCTCGGTCAACGACTCGGTCGGGCACGCCAGCGGCGACTACCTCCTGGGGCAGGCGGCGCGCCGCCTGCGCGGTGCCGTACGGCCCGACGACACGCTGGCGCGCTGGGGCGGCGACGAGTTCGCCGTGCTGGTCGAGACGGGGCCCGAGGCCGCGCAGGTCGCCGTCGATGTGGCCGAGCGGCTGGTACGGGCGGTCTCGCAGGAGCCGTTCAGGGTGGCCGACCGCGACGTGGCGCTGACCGCCAGTGTGGGCGTGGCCTTCGCCGAGGACGGCCTGCCGGCGGGCGACCTGATCCGTAACGCCGACGTGGCGATGGCCAGGGCCAAGGAGCTCGGCGGGCGCAGGGTCGAGGTGTTCGCCGCGCACATGCACGCCGACGTGGTGCGCAGGCTCGAGCTGGCCGCCGACCTGCACCGGGCGCTGGTCGAAGAGCAGTTCGCCATCGAGTACCAGCCCGTCGTCGACCTGGCCACCTCCAGGGTCACCGCCGTCGAGGCGCTGGTGCGGTGGTGGCGCGGGTCGGTGTTCGTGCCGCCGGAGCAGTTCCTCGGCCCCGCCGAGGACACCGGGCTGATCGTGCCGCTGAGCGAGTGGATCCTGCGCGAGGCCTGCCGCGAGGTGGCCGCCTGGCGCGCCTCCTCGTGGGACATCGGCCTGTCGCTCAACCTGTCGGCCCGGCAGATCACCGCGCCACGTTTCGTCGAGACCATCTCCGAGGCGCTGGAGGAGAGCGGCCTGCCCGCCTCCGCGCTCACCCTCGAGGTGATCGAGGAGATGCTGGTCGAGGACGCCGAGGAGACCATCAGCAGGCTGTCGGAGCTGCGCGCCCTCGGCGTACGGCTGGCCATCGACGACTTCGGCACCGGCTACGCCTCGCTGGCCTTCCTGCGCCAGCTCCCGGTCGACATGATCAAGATAGACCCGTCGTTCGTCTCCGGCCTCGGCCGCGACGAGACGCTGACGCTGCTCACCCGCACCATCGTCCGGCTCGGCCACGACCTCGGGCTGATCGTCGTGGCCGAGGGCATCGAGCGGCCCGAGCAGCTGGAGCTGCTCAGGGAGATGGGTTGCACCCGAGGTCAGGGCTACCTCGTGGCCCGGCCCATGGCGGCGCGCGGGGTCGACTCGCTCATGCGTACCAATCTCACAAGTCTCGGATCGTGAGACGCGCGTTCCACCAAATTGACACAGCAGCCCTAGGAGCGGCTATCGTGTGTTCCATGCTTCGCAGTGAGATTCTCGTAGTACTTCGCCGGCGCGCAGGCCGTTAGCGAAGCACGTCGACCTGCGCGCCGCCCCAGCCCCGCACCCCCCGTGCGGGCCGGGGCATTTTTTATGTTCTCAATGCTCAACGCCACGCAAGGAACGAGCGATGACCGAACGGATGACAGGTGCACAAGCCCTCGTGAGGGCGCTGGAGCACGTCGGAGTCGACACCGTGTTCGGGATCCCTGGCGGCGCCATCCTTCCCGCCTACGATCCCCTCTACGACTCGACCAAGGTCCGTCACGTGCTTGTACGGCACGAGCAGGGCGCGGGTCACGCCGCCGAAGGCTACGCCCAGGCGACGGGCAGGGTCGGGGTGTGCATGGCGACCAGCGGTCCTGGCGCGACGAACCTGGTGACGCCCATCGCCGATGCCTACATGGACTCGGTGCCCATCGTGGCGATCACCGGCCAGGTCGCCAGCAGCATGATCGGCACGGACGCCTTCCAGGAGGCGGACATCTCCGGCATCACCATGCCGATCACCAAGCACAGCTTCCTGGTCACCGACGCGGCCGACATCGCCCGCACGGTCATGGAGGCGTTCCACATCGCCTCCACCGGACGCCCCGGGCCGGTCCTGGTCGACATCTCGAAGGACGCGCTGCAGGCCGAGACCACCTTCGTCTGGCCGCCGGTCATGCAGCTGCCCGGCTACCGCCCGGTGACCAGGCCGCACTCCAAGCAGATCCGTGAGGCGGCCAAGCTCATCGCCGAGTCCAAGCGGCCCGTCCTCTACGTCGGCGGCGGCGTCCACAAGGCGGGCGCCTCGGCCGAGCTGCTGCGGCTGGCCGAGCTGACCGGCATCCCCGTCGTCACCACGCTGATGGCGCGCGGCACCTTCCCCGACAGCCACCCGCAGCACATGGGCATGCCCGGCATGCACGGCAGCGTGTCGGCGGTCGGCGCGCTGCAGCAGTCCGACCTCATCATCGGCCTGGGCGTGCGCTTCGACGACCGGGTCACCGGACAGCTGTCCACCTTCGCGCCCCACGCCAAGGTCGTCCACGCCGACATCGACCCCGCGGAGATCTCCAAGAACCGCCACGCGGACGTGCCGATCGTCGGCGACTGCCGCGAGGTCATCACCGAGATGATCGCGGCCGTCGAGGCGGAGAACCGCAAGGGCGACTACACCGACTGGTGGAAGACGCTCAACGGCTACAAGACGACCTACCCGCTCGGCTACGAGGAGTTCGCAGACGGCTCGCTCGCGCCGCAGTACGTCATGGAACGGCTGAGCGCGCTCGCCGACTCCGACACCTACTTCGTCGCGGGCGTCGGCCAGCACCAGATGTGGGCCGCGCAGTTCATCGACTACGAGCAGCCCGGCCGGTTCATCAACTCGGGCGGTCTGGGCACCATGGGCTTCGCCGTCCCGGCGGCCATGGGCGCCAAGATGGGCCGCCCGGAGGCGACGGTCTGGGCGGTCGACGGCGACGGCTGCTTCCAGATGACCAACCAGGAGCTGGCCACCTGCGCGATCGAGGGCGTGCCCATCAAGATCGCGGTCATCAACAACGGCAACCTCGGCATGGTCAGGCAGTGGCAGACGCTGTTCTACGACCAGCGCTACTCCAACACCGACCTGCAGACGAAACTCCGGATCCCCGACTTCGTCAAGCTGGCCGAGGCCTATGGTTGTGTGGGCCTGCGGTGCGAGCGGCCGGAGGACGTCGACACCGTCATCAAGGAGGCCATGGAGATCAACGACCGTCCGGTTATCGTCGACTTCGTGGTCCACCAGGACGCCATGGTGTGGCCGATGGTCGCGGCGGGCACCAGCAACGACGACATCAAGATCGCCCGGGACATGGCGCCGACGTGGGAGAACGAGGAATGAGCAGGCACACGCTGTCGGTGCTGGTGGAGAACAAGCCGGGCGTCCTGGCCCGGGTGTCCTCCCTGTTCAGCAGGCGCGGCTTCAACATCGACTCGCTGGCGGTCGGGCCGACCGAGCACTCCGACATCTCGCGCATGACCATCGTGGTCAGCGTCGAGGAGCTCCCGCTGGAGCAGGTCACCAAGCAGCTCAACAAGCTGGTGAACATCCTCAAGATCGTCGAGCTCGACAGTTCCCAGTCGGTCCAGCGCGAACTCATGCTGATCAAGGTCAAGGCCGACGCCGAGACCAGGTCGCACGTTCTCGAGCTGGTCCAGCTGTTCAGGGCCCGCTGCGTCGACGTCGCGTCCGACGCGGTGACCATCGAGGTCACCGGCACCCCGGACAAGCTCGAGGCCTTCATCAAGGTGCTGGAGCCGTTCGGCATCAAGGAGCTTGTCCAGTCGGGCATGGTGGCCATCGGCCGCGGCGCCCGTTCCATCACCGACCGGTCCCTCAGGGCACTGGACCGTACCGCCTGAAAGGTTTATGTAAGTGACCGAGATCTTCTACGACGACCAGGCCGACCTGTCGATCATCCAGGGCCGGGTCGTGGCCGTCATCGGGTACGGCAGCCAGGGCCACGCCCACGCCCTCTCCCTGCGTGACTCCGGCGTCGACGTCCGCGTGGGCCTGCCCGAGACCTCCAAGAGCAGGGACCTGGCCGCGGCCGAGGGCCTGCGCGTGGTCACCCCCGCCGAGGCGGCCGCCGAGGCCGACCTCATCATGATCCTCGCGCCGGACCACCTCCAGCGCGGCATCTACGAGAACGACATCAAGCCGAACCTCCAGGAGGGCGACGCGCTCTTCTTCGGCCACGGCCTCAACATCCGCTACGGCCTCATCGAGGCGCCCGAGGGCGTCGACGTCGCCATGGTCGCCCCCAAGGGCCCCGGCCACCTCGTGCGCCGCCAGTACCAGGCGGGCCGCGGCGTGCCGTGCCTCGTCGCGGTGGAGAAGGACGCCTCCGGCAAGACCCTCGACCTGGCGCTGTCCTACGCCAAGGGCATCGGCGGCACCCGTGCGGGCGCACTGAAGACGACCTTCACCGAGGAGACCGAGACCGACCTGTTCGGCGAGCAGGCCGTCCTCTGCGGTGGCGTGTCCGAGCTGATCAAGGCGGGCTTCGAGACGCTGATCGAGGCCGGGTACCAGCCCGAGGTCGCCTACTTCGAGTGCCTCCACGAGATGAAGCTGATCGTCGACCTCATGTACGAGGGCGGCGTCTCCAAGATGTACTGGTCGGTGTCCGACACCGCCGAGTACGGCGGCTACACCCGCGGCCCGCGCGTGGTCACCGAGGAGACCAAGAAGGAGATGAAGCGCATCCTGGCCGAGATCCAGGACGGCACCTTCGCCCGGCAGCTGGTCGAGGAGTTCGACGGCGGCCAGAAGGAGTTCACGCGCTTCCGCGACGAGCTGGCCGAGCACCCGATCGAGAAGACGGGCGCCAAGCTGCGTCCGATGATGAGCTGGCTCAAGTCCGAGGGCTGACCCGCTCCCGGGCGTCCCTGACCGGGACGCCCGGGCTGCGTCGCCCCCCTCACGGGAAAGCGGCACCGACGAGGGCCGCGTCGCCGCCCGCCCGGTCGCCGGTACCTGCCCGGTCGGCTGTACCGGTCCTGTCGCCGGTACGGCAGGCCCGCCCACGCGCCTCCGCGGTCACCGGCCGGCCTCCGTCCAGGGGACGCTCCTCGAGCGCGCGGGGCCGCTCGCCGTCACGGACCGCGCCCCCTCCTTCCACCAGCCGCCAGGTCAGCACGGCCGCGCCCAGCGCGAACACCACCAGCAGGGCCAGCCCCGCGCGCGCCGCGCCCGTCCAGTCGCCGGCGTCGAGCACGCCGAAGAACACCAGGCCGGTCGCCGTCACCCCGAGCACGCCGCCCACCTCCTGGACGGTTCCCAGCACACCGGCCGCCGCGCCCGCGTGCGCCTGCCGTACCGACGCCAGGACCGCCGACAGCAGCGGCGACATCACCAGGCCCATCCCCGCGCCCGCCAGGAAGAGCCCGGGGAGCAGCGCGCCCGCCGGTCCGCCGAGCGCGTGGACGTTCCACAGCAGTCCCGCGGCGAGGGTGAGTGCGCCCGCCACGGGCAACCGCCTGCCCTGCCGCGCGCCCATGCCGCGCCTGGAGCACAGCGACGCGGCGAAGAATCCCGCGTTGACCGCCGTGAACAGCGCGCCCGACGCCATCGGGGTCAGGCCCCTGCCGTCCTGCAGGTAGAGGGCGAGCAGGAACGACAGGCCGGAGGAGCCGCCGAACAGGAGCGCCACGGCGCCCAGCCCCGGCACGAACCCGCGCTCGCGGAAGACGCTCAGGTCGAGCAGGGGGTTCGCGAGCCGCTTCTGCCTGGCGACGAACGCCGCCATGAGGGGGAGCGAGGCGGCGAGGCAGGCCCATGACCAGGCCGGCCAGCCGGCTTCCTGGCCGTGGGCGAGCGGGAAGACGACGGCCACCAGGCCCGCGGCCACCAGTGCCGCCCCCAGCAGATCGAGCCTGCGCCGCTCCGGCCGGCGGTGGTCCGCGGGCGCGGCGGGTGGGCCGGGCAGGAGACGGCGGGCGCGGGCCAGGGCGAGCAGGCCGATCGGGACGTTGACCAGGAAGCAGCCGCGCCACCCGAGCCCCGCCACGTCCGCCGCGATCAGCGCGCCGCCGACGACCTGGCCGCCGACGCCCGCGAGGCCGACGGCGGTGCCGTACCAGCCGAACGCCTTCGCCCCGTCGGCGCCCTGGTAGAGCGTCCTCATCAGGGTCAGCACCTGCGGCGCCATCAGCGCCGCCGCGCCGCCCTGCGCGATCCGCGACGCCACCAGGAAGGCCGGGTCGGGGGCCGCGCCGCAGGCCGCAGAGGCCAGCGTGAACAGGGCGAGGCCGGCGAGGAAGACCCGGCGGGGGCCGTGGAGGTCGCCGAGCCGTCCCGCGATGATCACGCCGGCCGCGTACGCCAGGCCGTAGCCCGCGATCACCAGCTGGGTCGCGGACTCGCCGGCGCCGAGGTCGGCGCGGATGGCGGGCAGCGCGACGTTGGCGATGAAGAAGTCGAGGGTCGTGACGAACGCGGCCACGAGCAGGACGGGCAGCGCCCTCCACCTGGTGCCGCTCATGGCCGGACCGCGACCTGGTCGAGGCCGTCGACGGCGGGCGGGCTGGGGACGTGCGGGCGGCAGGTGCCGCATGCCTTCCTGGGGCGGTTCATGGGGATCAGCGTGGAGAGGGCGGGTTATGGAAGCCTTACGGTGATCCCGTAGCCGCCCCGAAATCGTCGGTGGCGCTTGTTAGCTTGAGCGGCATGCGATTCGGGGTGCTCGGCCCGCTGGCGGTCTGGTCGACGGAGGGGCGTTCGCTGCGCATACCCGAGGCGAAGGTCCGGGCCCTGCTGGCCGACCTGCTCGCGCACGCGGGCCGGCCGGTCCCGGCCGACCGCCTGATCGACGACCTGTGGGGTGACCGGCCGCCGGGCAAGCCGGCGGCGGCGCTGCGGGTCAAGGTGTCCCAGCTGCGCAGGGTGCTGGAGGAGGCGGAGCGGGACGGCAGGCGGCGGCTGGCCTTCGCCCCCTCGGGCTACGCGCTGCGCGTGGAGCAGGGCACGCTCGACGCCGACCGGTTCGAGGCGCTCGCCGGGAAGGCCCGCGCGAGCGACGACCCCGCCACCAAGGTCGCGCTGCTGGCCGACGCGCTGGCGTTGTGGCGCGGCGAGCCGTTCGCCGACGTCGCCGACGAGGAGTTCGTCCGGCCGGTGCGCGCCCGCCTGGCCGAGCAGCGGCTGGTGGCGATCGAGGAGCAGGCCGAGGCGAGGCTCGCCCTCGGCGAGCACGCCCAGCTCGCGGCCGAGCTGGCCGACCTGGTGGCCGAGCACCCGCTCCGCGAGCGGCTGCGGGCCGTCCACCTGCGCGCCCTCTACGGCGCGGGCCGGCAGAGCGAGGCGCTCGACGGCTACGCCGGGCTGCGCACCCTGCTGGCCGAGGAGCTCGGCCTCGATCCCGGGCCCGAGCTGGTGGCGCTCCACCAGGCGATGCTCGAGCAGGACCCCGCGCTCGACGCCCCGCCCGCCACCACTCCCACCAACCTGCCCGTGCCCATGACCGGCCTGATCGGCAGGGAGGGCGCCACGGCCGAGGTGCGGTCGCTGGTCGAGTCCCACCGGCTGGTCACGCTCACCGGGCCGGGCGGGGTCGGCAAGACCCGGCTCGCGCTGGAGGTGGCCGCGCAGCTCGAAGGAGCCCACCCCGACGGCGTGTGGCTGGTCGAGCTGGCCGCCCGACCCGCCACCGGCGGGGTCGTCGACGCCATCGCGGCGGCGATGGGCGTCCGTGACGACAGGGCGGCGGGCAAGCGCGGCGCCGACGCCACCGAGCGGCTGGCCGACGTGCTGCGGGCCAAACGCGTGCTGCTCCTGCTCGACAACTGCGAGCACGTCGTCGACCAGGTCGCCGCCGTCGCCGAGAGGCTGCTGCGGTCGGCGCCCGCGCTACGCGTCCTGGCCACCAGCCAGGAGGCGCTGGCCATCGACGGGGAGCGGCTGTGGGCAGTCCAGCCGCTCGACCTGCCCTCGGGCACGGGCGACGCCGCCGCCTCCAGCGCCGTGCGGCTCTTCGCGGCGCGGGCGACCGCGGCCGCGCCGGGGTTCGTCCTCGACGAGCGCAACGCGGAGGCGGTCGCGGCCGTCTGCCGCCGCCTCGACGGGCTGCCGCTCGCGCTGGAGCTGGCCGCCTCACGCATGCGCGTGCTCAGCCCGGCCCAGCTCGCCGATCGGCTCGACGACCGGTTCCGCCTGCTCGGCGCGGGCAGGCGGGGCGCCCCTGCCAGGCAGCAGACCCTGCGCGCGATGATCGACTGGAGCTGGGAGCTGCTCACGGAGGCCGAGCGGGTCGTGCTGCGCCGCCTGGCCGTCCATGCCGACGGCTGCACGCTGGAGGCCGCCGAGGCGGTGTGCTCAGGGGAGGGCGTGCACCCGGCCGACGTGCTCGACCTGCTGGCCAGGCTCGTCGACCGCTCGCTCGTCGTCACCGTGACGACGCCGCTGGGCACCCGCTACCGCCTGCTGGAGTCGGTGGCCGCCTACTGCCTCGAACGGATGGAGGAGGCGGCCGAGCTCGCATGCGTGCGGCGCCGCCACGCCCACCACTACCTCGCCCTCGCCGAGGAGAGCGGCCGGCGGGCCGCGGGGCGGTCGCGGTGGCTGGCGGCCATCGACGCCGAGAGCGCCAACCTGCGCGCCGCGCTCGACACCGCGGCCCGCCAGGGCGCGGCGGAGCTCGCGTTGCGCCTGGCCAACGCCATGGCTCTGCATTTCCTGATGCGCTGCCGCTTCGACGAGGGGCGCAGGGCGCTGGCTCTGGCGCGGTCCGTCGAGGGTGCGGCCGACCCGGTCCTCAGGGCGCTGGCCGAGATCCTGGAAGCGGGCCTGACGCTGCGCCTGGGGGTCGCCGTCGATCTGAGGGGGCGGGTGGAGGCCGCGCTCGCCGTGCTGGAAGCGGCGGGAGATCTCCACCTGCTGGCCAGAGCCCAGTGGTTCCTCGGGTTCAGCATGTGGGGCCACGGTGTCCAGCTCCGCAGCGAGGAGCTGATCGCCAGGTCTCTCGCGGTGTGCGAGACGGTCGGCGACCGGTGGGGCACGGCGGCCGGGCTGGTCGCCCGTGCCCTCCACGCCATGATGAGGGGCGACCTCCCCGGTGCCGAGCGGGACGGCGAGCGCAGCGCGGAGCTGTTCGAGGAGCTCGGCGATCACTGGGGGATCCTGCAGACGGTCGAGCCGCTGGCGACGCTCGCGGAGATCGACGGCGACTACGAGCGGGCCGCGGCGCTTCACTCCCGGGGCCTGGCCATGGCCGAGGAGCTGGAGCTGGGGTTCGAGGTCTCCAGGTACACGGCGGGGCTGGGCCGCATCGCGCTGCTGCGGGGCGACTACGCCAGGGCCGACGAGCTGCACGAACGGGCCAGGCGGCTGGCGGTGACGCAGGCGCATCCCTACGCCGAGCAGTTCGCCGAGATCGGGCTCGCGCTCAGCGCCCGGCGGCAGGGCCGGCTCGACACCGCGGAGAAGCACCTGCGCACCTCGCTCGACTGGATCAGGAAAGCGGGGGAGTCGGGCTCGGCCCTGCTGCTGGCGGAGCTGGGCTTCATCGCCGAACTGCGGGGCGATGCCGAGCTGGCCACGTCCCTGCACCGCGAGAGCCACGCCCATGCCAGCGCCATCGCCGATCCCCGGGCGATCGCGCTGGCGCTGGAGGGAATGGCGGGGGCGGTGTCGCTGGGCGGCGATCACCGGCGTGCCGCCAGGCTGCTCGGGGCGGCCGCGGCGGCCAGGGAGTCGGTGGGGCGACCGCTGCCGCAGGCCGAACGCGGCGACGTCGACCGGATCACGGCGCGGGTGGTGGCAGCGCTGGACGAGGAGCCCTTCCTGGCCGAGTTCCGGGCGGGCGCCGGCGACCCGGTCCCGGTGTGAGCCGTCGGACCTCGGCGGGTCCCGGAGGCGGGCATCGGGCGAGGCAACGGCGCGGGCCCGCCTGACACTCCCTTGTGAGCCGCCGGATCTGGGCGGGTTCCGGAGTCGGGTGTCCGGACAACGGAACGGCGCGGGCCCGCCTGCCGTTCCCTTGTGCGGAGGAGGAGCGGCGGCGGGCCCGCTGGGAGGCGTCGGGCGGGGTGATGGGTTGGCCCGACGCACGTGAGGGAAATCAGTGGCGGGCGAAGACCTGGGTCCAGTGCGGGCCCTTCGCGTCGTGCCCGACACCGATGTGGGTGTAGTTGCAGTTCATGATGTTCGCGCGGTGCCCCGGGCTGTTCATCCAGCCCCGAACCACGTCGGCGGCGGTGCGCTGGCCCATGGCGATGTTCTCTCCCCAGGCGCTGACGGGGGAGAAGCCCGAGGCCTTGATGCGGTCGCCGGGGCCGCGGCCGTCGGGTGAGGTGTGGCTGAAGTAGCCCTTGGCCGCCATGTCCGCCGAGTGGCCCTCGGCCGCGGCGCGCAGCTGCGGGTCGTGGGTGAGCGGCTTGCAGCCGCCGGAGGCGCGCTCCGCGTTGGTGAGCTTGACGACCTCGTCCTCGATGGTCGTGCCGCCGCCGGTCGGCGTGCTCGTCGGGATCGCCGTCGCCGTGGTGGTCGGGCTGGCGGTCGGGGTGGTGGTCGGGCTCCCGGTGGGCGACGGCGCGGGCGTCGGGGTGGTGTCGCACGAGATCGAGGCGACGCCGGAGCGGTGCGAGTCGCCCCGGTAGTCGGTCGCGGTCACGTAGAGGCGGCGCGGCACGTCGCTGCAGCGGATCCCGGCCACGACGCTGCCGTTGGTGACGAGCTGCGAACCGCTCTTGAGCAGGCGGTCCGGTCCCGGGCGCACCTCGATGACGCGGACCCGCAGGCGCGCCTGGTCGTCGCAGCCGGTCCGGGCGGCGCCGCCCCTGACGGTGCCGGTGGTGTCGAGGTATGGCTTGGCCGCGACCACGCGGCAGGAGTTCTCCGGCTGGGTCTCCGCATACGCGGCGGTGACCGACGTGCTCAATGCCGCCAGACTTCCGAGGCAGGCGAGTGCCTGGAGCTGTCTGCGCACGTTGTCCTCCGTTGGGGTTAGAGACTGGGTCGATGACGCATTCTGGTGTGACTGAAACGAAATGTCACGAAAAAACCACGAAAATCTGGGGCTCCATGTGTCCCTTTCGTAACAAAGATCTCTTCTGTCCGCGGTAAACCATGTGCCCGACCTGCGCGTCTACGTCTCTTCGATCTCTGCGCCACCAGATGTGATGTGAAACATGTCGAGTGCCGGATTCCGCCCGCGCCGAAACCGCTGATCAGCCACGGTCCACCTCGATCGCCCCTCGCCCTTTCCACGCCGATCTCATGCCGGAACCCCGGTACGCCGAACGGCCCTGCCTCTCCCGTCCGCCACCGGAGGTGGGGCGGAGGGGAGGGGCAAGGCCGGGAGGGGCAGGGCGGCGGTCACGAGCTGCGGCGGCAGCGGGCGGCGACCACGGAGATCCAGAGCATCGCGGTGATCGCCCCGATGGCCAGGGTGAGGGAACCTGCCGTGCCCCCGCTCATCGCCCAGCCGTTGCCGAGCAGGAGGGCGGTGCCGGCGACGCGGGAGGCGACGGCGCGGCCGCGGTCGCCGGCCCGGCTGAAGTGGCGGCCCAGGATGTAGCAGGCGGCGATCAGGGCGGCGAAGGCGATCGATCCGGCGGCCATGTGGCCGTAGCCGTGCCAGCTGATCGTCTGCGGCATGCCGTACGGGGTGCCGGTGGGGAAGCCGTCGCCCGGGTCCATGACCAGGACGCCGGCGGCCATCATGCCGATGCCGTTGAGGCGGACCAGCCGCGGCACCCACGTCCCGCCGGGGGTGCCGTGCATCGCACGGCGCAGGCCGGACGCGCCCACGACGGTCAGCATGCCCGCGACCAGGAAGTTGGCGATCTGCAGCCAGCCGAGTGAGCCGTTGGCCAGCGCGCTCAACGGGTGGCGGGTCAGGTCGAAGCCCTCGCGGGTGGCGGCCTGCAGGAGTGAGACCGTCGCCCACAGCGGCGCGGCCACGGTCGCGCAGGTGAGCAGGGCGCGGGTGGTGGCGGCGGGCCCGGCGGTGGCGGTGGGGAGCTGGATGGCGGTCATGTCCGGTGCCTTTCTCGGTGTCGGTTCTCATCCAGACGTCGATCCAGCGATGTGACAGGGAATTCGGGTGTTCCCTGTCGCTAGGGTGGTACGACGCGTAGGCAGCGACACGCGAACACGAGGAGGCAGGTCCATGCGCTACCTGATGATGTCCAAGGCTTCTGACACGCCCCCCGACGAGACCCTCTACGTCGAGATGGCCGCGTTCGTCGAGGAGCTGACCGCGGCGGGCATCCTGCTGGCCACCGGCGGCCTCGAGCCCGGCGGCATCCGCGTGACGTCCGCCGGCGACGAGATCACCGTGACCGACGGGCCGTTCGCCGAGGCGAAGGAGGCCGTGGCCGGGTTCGCGCTGGTCGAGGTGCGCTCGAAGGAGGAGGCGATCGAGCTGACCCGCCGCTTCCGCAAGATCGTCGGGGACGGCGAGAGCGTCATCCAGCAGGTCTTCGGGGCCTGATCCGCTGCCGGCATGTCCACGACGGACACCCATCGCAGCGTCGACGCGGTCTGGAAGCTGGAATCGGCGCGGATCATCGCCGCGCTCGCCCGGATGGTGCACGACGTCGGCCTCGCCGAGGAACTGGCCCAGGACGCGCTCGTCGCCGCGCTCGAACAATGGCCGCAGTCGGGGGTCCCGGATAATCCGGGCGCCTGGCTCATGGCCGTCGCCAAGCGCAGGGCCATCGACCACATCCGGCGCTCCGCCCGCCTGGAGAGCGGGTACGAGCGGTTGGCCCATGAGCTTCACCAGCCGCAGGACACCGAGCCGCCGGACACCGAACAGCAGGACGTCCTGCGGCTGATGTTCGTCTCCTGCCATCCCGTGCTGCCGACCGAGGCGCGGGTCGCGCTGACGCTGCGGCTCCTCGGCGGCCTGACCGCCGCGGAGATCGCGCGGGCGTTCCTCGTCACCGAGCAGCGGATCGCCCAGCGCATCGCCCAGGCGAAGCGGACCCTCGCCGCGGCGGCGGTGCCGTTCGAGCTGCCCGACGGCACGGAGACGGCCGCGCGCCTGTCGTCGGTGCTCGAGGTCATCTACCTGATCTTCAACGAGGGGTACTCGGCGACGTCGGGCGACGACCTGATGCGGCCGGGGCTCTGCCTGGAGGCGCTGCGGCTCGGCCGGCTGCTGGCCACGCTCGCCCCGGACGAGGCCGAGGTGCACGGGCTGGTGGCGCTCATGGAGATCCAGGCGTCCCGCTCGGCCGCGCGGACCGGGCCGTCGGGAGAACCCGTCCAGCTGCAGGAGCAGAACCGGGGGCGTTGGGACCAGCTCCTCATCCGCCGCGGGTTCACCGCGATGCTGCGGGCCAGGGCGATCGGCGGCGCTCCCGGCCCCTACGTGCTGCAGGCGGCGATCGCCGTGTGCCACGCGCAGGCGCGAACCCCCGAGGACACCGACTGGGCGCAGATCGCCGCGCTGTACGAAGGGCTGGCCCGCCTGCTGCCGACGCCGATCGTGCAGCTCAACCGGGCTGTGGCCGTCGGGATGGCGCACGGGCCGCAGGCCGGGCTCGCCGTGGCCGACACCCTCGTCGAGGATCCCGTGCTGCGCGACTACCACCTGCTGCCGAGTGTCAGGGGCGATCTCCTGCTCCGCCTGGGACGGCACGCGGAGGCGCGGCTGGAGTTCGAGCGCGCCGCGGCCCTCACCAGGAACGCCGCCGAGCGTGACTTCCTGCGCCGCCGCGCCGACGAGATCGCGGTCACCGGCGCGCCCGTCCGGACGCTTGGCCGGGCCGTACAGGAATTCCTGGCACGGGACGATCTCGGCGCCCCGACGATCCGCTCCTACCGGCAGACCCTGCGCCGCCTGCTCCTGGCCCTGGGCGAGCAGCTGCCGCTGGACTCCCTCACCGCCGCCCACGTCACCCGGGTGTTCCAGACGGCCTGGGGCGACGCGGCGGCCAGGACGTGGAACCGGCATCGGTCCGCCATCCGGTCGTTCGGCGCCTGGGCGTCCCTGGACGATCTCGCGGCGGGCCTCGACCGGCGACCCGAGACACGCGCACCCGCGGAGCCGATCGGCCCGGCACAGCTGGAGGCGCTGTGGAGCAGCCCCGGCCTGCCCCTGCGCGAGCGGACGTTGTGGCGGCTGCTGCACGAGTCCGGAGCCGGGGTGACCGCCGTCCTGTCGCTGAACGTGGAGGACCTGGACCTCGACGACCGCCGAGCCCGCGCGGGCGGCACCTGGGTGAGCTGGCGCTCGCAGACCGCCGGACTCCTCCCTCTCCTGGTGGCCGGCCGCACCCGTGGGCCGGTGTTCCTCACCGATCGGCGGCCGCGGCCGGCCACGACGCCGGCGGCCGACCTGTGCCCGGAGACGGGACGCCGCCGCCTGTCCTACGAGCGGGCGGAGTACCTGTTCAAGCAGGCGACGAAAGCCCTCGATCCGTCGGGCGGCGGCTACACCCTCCGCCGGCTGAAGGTCGTCTCGTAGCCGCTCCCTCCTCCCTCCCGGCCGGTACGGCACGCCGTGCCACGCGCCACCCCTGGCGCGTGGCCGGCCTCCGTCCAGGGACACGCGTCACCGAGCGCCCGTGGCCGGGCGCCGTTACGGAAGGTGATGTCCGGACGGTACGTGGCGGATGGGGCCGCGGTCCCGGCACCGAGAGCTCCCGACCTCGGTGGAGTCCGTGGCGTCGATGGCCGCGCGACCGTGGCGGTCGGAGGGCGGCCCGTGCCCCTGATGCCGGCGGTCCCGTGACACCAGCGGCTCGGTCGAGATCCGGATCCCCCGTGACTCCCGCGATTCGGTCGAGATGCGGATCCGTAGGCGGAGCCCGGGACCTGCCGAGCCTCGGGCGGGACCGGTGAACCCGGTGGACCAGGTGGGCCGTGGGCGGTGCGGGGTCGGGGGTGCGTGGGGTGCCCGGGGTTGTGCGCGGGGCGGGGGTTGTGTGGGGTGCCGGGGTGCCGGAGGTGTCAAGTGTGTGGAAAGGGGACGGCCCGCCTGGAAGGTTCCGGGCGGGCCGTGCGGGTGGCGGTCAGAGGGTCAGCACTCGACGGGCTTGAGCCACGAGCACTCCAGCTCGCCGCCCTCCGGCGCGGCCGGGCTCTCCTCACCGCGCAGCTGGGCGGCGGTGTCCGGGGTGGTGCGGCTGAACTTCGCCAGCCGTACCGCGATCTTGTCCTCGATGTCCTTGGGGGACCCGGACAGGTACTGGTTCAGCATGATCGAGAACACCAGCGGCTCGCCCTCGGCGCTCGTCACGTACCCGGACAGCGACGTGACGCTCGTCAGCGACCCCGTCTTGGCGTGGACGTTGTTGGCGGCGGGCGTGCCGCGCATCCGGCTGCGCAGCGTGCCGCCGGTGAAGCGGTCGGCGTTGCCGGCGATGGGCAGCGCGTCGTACCAGGTCTTGAACCACGGCTTGCTCCGCACCGACAGCAGCAGCTGGCTGATGGAGGTGGCGGTGACGCCGTCGCGGCGGGACAGGCCGGAGCCGTCGCGCAGGTTCAGGATCTGCACCCCGTTGGCCTTGGCGAAGTCGGAGGTGGCCTTGAGTCCGGCGGCCCACGTGCCCTGGCCGGCGACCTTGCGGCCCATGGCCTTGGTCAGGATCTCGGCGTGGATGTTGTTGCTGAGCTTCATGAACGGCACCAGCAGCTCGCTCAGCGGCATCGACTCGTGCTTGGCCAGCTCGGTCGCCCCCTCGGGCGCGCCGCTGACGGTGGGCCCGAGGACCTTGACGCCGTGGGCGTTCAACGACTTGCGGAACAGGGAGGCGGCGTAGCGGGTGGGGTCGTCGACGGCCACCCACTCGCTGTACGGCCCGGCCACGGTGCCGGTGATGACGACCGTGTTGGTGGCGTGCCGGCGTTCGACGAGCACGTCGGTCGAGGTGCCGACGGTGGCGTTGTTGACGATCTTCAGGTAGTCGGTCTCGGGGGTGGTGGAGACCTTGACCTTGTCCCCGTCGGGTGCGACCGAGACGATGACCGAGCCCGCGTCGTAGTCCTTGTCGGGTGAGGCGGTCAGCGCGGAGATCGGGGCGGCGTAGTAGGCGGTCTCGTCGTCCCAGGCCCAGTCCTGGCCGAGCCGTACCGTGTCGAACCAGGTGTCGTCGGTGACCAGCTTGCCGGTGACGAGCTTGACGCCCTTCGCGGCGACGGCGGCGGCGAGCGCGTCGTAGTCGGTGGCGAGCATCGTCGGGTCGCCGGTGCCGCGCAGCACCAGGTCACCGGTGAGCACGGACCCGACGGTACGGCCGGCGGCCAGCGCGCTGGTGGTGAACCGGTGGTCGAGGCCGAGCACCTCGGCCGCGGCCGCGGAGGTGAACAGCTTGGCGTTGGAGGCGGGGGTCATGAGCTTGCCCGCGTCGTTCGAGTAGAGCGCCTCGCCGGTGGCGGCGCTCTTGACCACGACGCCGGCGCGGGCGATGTCCAGCCGGGAGTCGCTGAGGATCTGGTTGAGGTCCTGGGTGAGGTCGGCGACGCCGGGGGAGGGGTCGGCGGCCGTGGCGGGAGCGACGGGGCCGGACGCCCACGCGAGGGCCACGACGAGTGCTCCGGCGGCGAGTGAGGCGGGGGTGCGACGCATGGAGGTCTCCAGGGTGCGTACTTGGTCTCGCAGGGATCATGGGAGCGCCGATCCCCCGCTGCAATCCGCAAATTTCCGTATCTTTCCTGGCATCCTTGCCGTGGTTGGCCATCCCGCATGTCGCCGCAGCGTGTGACGGCAGGCGAAAGCGTCTCGGCGCGGAACGGAAACCGCGGGCGCTGCGGGTCAGACGGTGGTCGCCGGGCTGGACACCAGGAAGCCCACGTCGCCGAACGAGATCTCATCGCCCGAGCGCACGCGCGCGGGCCCCACCAGCCGCCATCCGTTGAGGCGGGTGCCGTTCAGCGATCCCAGGTCGACCAGCATCCATGACCCGTCGTCGGTCCTGCGCAGCTCGGCGTGCACCCGGGAGACGGTCAGGTCGGCCAGCACCAGGTCGCAGGCCGACCCGCGGCCGACCACGTACCTGAGCCTGCTGTCGTCGGGCAGCGCCAGGCGTGGCAGGCGCGGCTTGCGCCACGCGGACTGCACCCGGGTGGTGAACTCCGAGACCGAGGCCACCGCGTCGGTCAGCCGCTGCCGGAGGGTGTTGCGCGGGGGAAGGTCGGCGACCAGTTCGTCGAGCTCGTGGCGGCTGCGCGCGCGCAGTGCCTGATCGACTCGGCCCACGAACGTGTCGTGACTCAGACGCCCCTCGACGGCGCGGTCGCGGAGCTCGTCGATGGCGCGATCACGTTCCCCATCGGAGGCGCGAAATGGGGGTTGCGTCGAGCTCATGCCCCGAGTATCGGCCCGAACCGCGTTTCCTGTCCAGAAAACCTTGAATGGGGCATACTGCGTATGCATACTCAGTATTCATGTCGATCAGACACGGGCTCCTGGCGCTGCTGAGCCAGGGGCCTCGGTACGGCTATCAGCTGCGCGCGGAGTTCGAGGCGTCGACGGGGGCGACCTGGCCGCTCAACATCGGCCAGGTCTACACGACGCTTTCGCGCATGGAACGGGACGGCCTGGTCGCCTCCGGCGAGGAGGACGAGCAGGGCCGGGTCGTCTACACGGTCACCGAGGCCGGTCGGGCCGAGATGGGGCGATGGTTCAGCACCCCCGTCGCCCAGTCCGACCGGCCGAGGGACGAGCTGGTCATCAAGCTGGCGATGGCCGTCACCGCGAAGGACGTGGACGTCGGCAAGGTCGTGCAGCGCCAGCGGACCGCCACGATGCGCACCCTGCAGGAGCTGACCCGGGCCAAGCGCGCCGGCTCGGCGGGCCCCGCCCAGCGTCTGGTGCTGGATTCGATGATCTTTCAGGCCGAGGCCGAGCAGCGCTGGCTCGACCACTGCGAGGCCGTACTCAAGGAGGCTGGAGCATGAAGCAGGTGGTGGCGTCGTTGCACGACGTGGCGCGCGTGCACGGGGAGGGCGAGGCCGCCGTCCACGCCCTGAGGGGCGTCAGCCTGCAGGTCGCGTCGGGGGAACTGGTGGCGGTCATGGGCCCGTCGGGCTCGGGCAAGTCGACGCTGCTCAACCTCGCGGGCGGCCTCGACCGGCCCACCGGGGGCACGGTGACCGTCGAGGACGTCGACCTGGCGACGGTCAGGGACCTGGCGGCCCTGCGGCGCAGGAGCGTCGGCTACGTCTTCCAGGACCTCAACCTCATCCCCTCGCTGACCGCGGCGGAGAACGTCATGCTGCCCCGCGAGCTCGACGGCGTGCGCGCCCGCGACGCCCGGCGGGAGGCGCTCGAGGTGCTGGGCCAGGTGGGCCTGGCGCACGTCGCCGACAGGTTCCCCGACGAGATCTCCGGCGGGCAGCGCCAGCGCGTCGCGATCGCCAGGTCGTTGGTGGGCGAGCGGCGGCTGATCCTGGCCGACGAGCCGACGGGCGCGCTGGACACGCCGACCGGCGACGAGATCCTCGAGTTACTGCGCAGCCGCTGCGAGGCGGGCGCGGCGGTGCTGCTGGTCACCCACGAGTCGCGCTACGCGGGGTGGGCCGACAGGGTGGTGTTCCTGCGCGACGGGCTGATCGCCGACACGACGGCCGCGCCGGTGGAGAGCGCCCGATGAGGGCCGCGCTGCGCATCTCCCGGCGTGACGCCGCCAGGGCCAAGGGGCGCACCGCGCTGATCATGGTGATGATCGGCCTGCCGGTTCTGGTGATCACGGGGTTGCTCACCGTCGTGGCGACCGCGAACGTCTCGCTCCGCGAAGGGCTGGTCAGGCAGCTGGGCGCGGCCGACCTGCGGATCACGACGACGGAGTACGCCAGGGTCGGCGAGCAGCACGGCTCCATCGGACTGCCGGGCCCCGTCGACGACGGCGGACCGAAGCGGGGCGGACCCACGACCGCGGCGCAGGCGGCCGCGCGGCTGCAGCCCGGCGCCAGGCTGATCGGCTTCGACGAGGGGAGCGTCGACGTCTGGCTCGACGACGGCTACGAGCACGTCAGCGCGGCCGAGATCGACCTGCGCGATCCCCTGGCGAAGGGCATGCGGCCGCTCGTCGCGGGCCGCTACCCCGCCGGTCCCGACGAGGTGGTGGTGGCCAACGGGCTCCCGTTCCGGCCCGGCGAGACCATCAGGGTCACCCGGGCCGACCGCCAGGTGAGAGTGGTGGGCGTGGTGGCCTACCCGTTCAGCTCCGCGCACCGCGAGATCATCGGGTTCAGGGGCGTGCTGCTGCTGAACAAGCGCGACGGCGCCGGCACCGGCTGGCTGGCCGACACCCCGGCCCCCGCGACCCTGGCCGACACCCGGCGCCTCAACGAGGTCGGCCTCGTCGGACTCTCGGCGCTCACCGCCGCCTACGACAGGCCGATGGTGCCGACGACGAGCATGGACGTGCTGGCGGTCGCGCTCGTCGTCTTCATGGTGACGGCCGAGACCGTCCTGCTGGCCGGACCCGCGTTCGCCATCGGGTTGCGCCGCCGCAGGACGGAGCTCGCGATGATCTCCGCCCAGGGCGGCTCGGCGGCGCACCTGCGGGCGGTCGTGCTGGCCGACGGTCTCGTCCTGGGCGGCCTCGCCTCCGCCGTGGGGGCCGTCGCAGGGACGGCGGGCGGGCTGCTGCTGGTGCCGTTCGTCTCGACCACCGTGGGCCCGACCGACGTGCCCTGGTGGCAGGTGGCGGGCGTGGCGGCGCTCGGGCTGGTCAGCGGCGTGGTGGCGGCGCTGGTTCCCGCCCAGCAGGCGGCCCGCCAGGACACCGCCGCCGTGCTGGCAGGACGCTCGGGCAGCACCCGGGTCAAGGCCGGCAGGCCGGTGCTCGGGCTGGTCCTGGTGGCCGCCAGTCTCGCCGCGATGGTTCTGGCGGCGAGGACCGAGGAGTTGTGGATCTTCATGGCCGCCATGCTCGGCCTGCTCGGGATGGTGGCGCTGACGCCGTGGATCGTCACGGCCACGGGGCGACCGGCCGGCCGGCTGCCGCTCGCGCTGCGGCTGACCGTGCGCGACGCCGTCCGGCATCGCGTGCGTACGGCGTCGGCCGTCGCGGCCGTCATGACCGCGACCGCCGGAGCCATCACGGTGGGCATCGGGATCTACAGCCAGCACATCGCCCACCAGGAGTCGTACCGGTCCGCCGTTCCGGCCGGCACGCTGGCGATCAGGGCGGACGCCGCGGACGACGCGGAATGGGCCAAGATCCGCACGGCCGTGGAGGAACGGCTGCCCGGCGTCGAACTGGTCGGAGGGTACCGCGCGGCGGACGACCGGGGCCGCCTGCTCGACCTGCGCGCCCGGCGGCCGGTCCGGTGTGACGGATGCGGTGTGGAGTCCTTCGACTTCTCCATCGGCGACCAGCGGCTGCTCGATCTGTTCATGGGCGGGCACGACCCGCGCACGGCCGCCGCGTTCGCGGCGGGCAAGGCGGTGGTCTTCGACCCGTCGCTGGTGCGCGACGGCAGGCTCGTCGTCGAGGCCGGCACCTACGAGTCCGGCGATCCGTACCAGACCTTCGAGCTGCCCGCGATCGTGGCGAAGGCGGCCGACCGGCACCTGGGTGCCGTCCTGGTACCGCCGTCGGTGGTAGCGGCGAAGGGGTGGAAGCGCACCGAGCGCGAGCTCCACGCGCGGCACCAGCCGAAGGCCATGGACAGGTTCAACCGGGACCTCCTGGCGATCAGCCCCCATGCCGGCGCCTACCTGGAGAGGGGATATCACCGCGACATCGGCGATGAACTGCTCGTGCTGCTGGGCGGCACGCTGGTGCTGGTGCTCGGCGGCACGTTCGTGGCCACCGCGCTGGCGGCGGCCGACATGCGGCCCGACCTCGCGACCGTCTCGGCGGTGGGCGCGCCCGCCACGACGGGCCGGCTGGTGGTGGCCGGCCAGGCCGGCTACATCGCCGGTCTCGGCGCGCTGGTGGGCGCCGTCGCCGGCGCCGCCCCCGGTGTCGCGCTGGCCTGGGTGATGACCAGCGGCGGCGGCACGACCCGGGCATACGGCTGGGTCCGCGTCATGCAGGACATCAAACCGGCGACGATCGCCGTGCCGTGGCCCCTGGTCGGCGGCCTCGTGATCGGCCTGCCGCTGCTGGCCGCGCTCGTCGCGGGAGTGTTCGCGCGGCCAGGAAGGCTGACGGTGACCCGTCGCCTCACCTGACGGCGCGGCGCACGCGGAGCTTGGACTGCTTGAGCGGCAGGAGCTCCCAGTCGTCCATGAACTCCGCCGTCAGGCCGTGCCGCTCGGCCAGACGCGCGAGCGTCTCGGTGCGGTAGTAGAAGTCTTCGCGCAGGACGTGGTGCTCCTTGCCCTGCGTCCTGTCGAAGGTGAAGTCGAACCAGCCGTCGGGCTTCATGACGCGGGTCACGTGCGCGAAGCACTCCTCGATCACGTGCAGAGGGGAGTGGGAGAAGACGCTGTGGGCGTGGACGACGTCGAAGTACTCGTCCGGCAGGAACTCGAAGCGCAGATCGCGGACGGGGATGAGGTGGGGGAGCTTGCCCTGCAGGCCGTAGTCGGCCAGCGTCCGCTGGGCGGCGAAGAGGATGTCGGGAGAGATGTCGAGCCCGTAGTAGTTGCCGGGGGAGAGGTAGTCGATGAACAGCCGCCCGGCGCGCAGGTTGCCGCAGCCGATCTCCAGCATGCGGTGCTCGGGGCGCAGGCCGTGCGTGACGAGGTAGTCGAACTGCGTCTGGCCCAGCTTCAGCCACCGCTGCCTGCTCTTGGCGCCGACGGCGCGGTCGGGGTTGCGGCCGGTGTCGGAGCGCATCACGGCCCGGTAGTAGTCGACGTGGTCACGGGTGTGCAGCCGGAACCACAGGTCTCTGGTGAGCCGCCGCGCGTGGGGGAGGACTCTGTCAGGGTGCCGGAGGGCGTATCTCGCCTGATGTAGAAGACTCGAGCGGGTCATGCAGAACATGTTCCGCTGTCAATCGGTAACGGAACGTCATGAGGACGGCAAGAAAGATAATGGAGGCTGGCACGGCTGTTTGACCGAGGAGCACGGCGGTGACGGCCGATTCCGGCTGCTCCACCGGCCTGCCCGGATCGGACGGCACGAATCCACCCAGCGACAGCACCGCGCCGAAGATCAGCGCGCCGAAGGCGCTCACCGCGCTCTCGACCGCCGTCCACAACCCGGTGAACACGCCCGCGCGCCGCATGCCGGTCGTGGCGGCGTCGAGGGCGATCACGTCGGCCAGCATCGAGAACTGCAGCAGCTGGACGCCGGCGAACCCGATGCCCACCACCAGCAGCATGAGGTGCGCGAACAGGTCGCCGAACAGGGGCGTGGCGACCGCCGCCGCCGTACCGCAGGCGAAGACGAGGCCGGCGATGAACATCGCCCCGCGCTTGTCGTACCGCTTGGACAGCTTCAGCCACAGCGGCATCGTGAGCAGGATCGGCCCGATCAGCGCGGCGAACAGCGTGCTGGTCGCCTTGGGGTCGTCGAGAACGTAGGTGGCGAAGTACGGCGCCGCCGCCAGCATCACCCCGACGGCGAGGAACTGCGTGCAGCTCAGCGCCAGCAGCCAGCCGTACGACGCGTTGCCCCGCAGCACCGCGAACTGCGACCACAGCGAGCCGCCGTCGGGCTCGGGGGCGCCGGTCATGGGGGCGCGGGCCGTACCGAAGAAGGCGCCGAGCATGGCGGCCAGCATCACGATCGCGATGGTGACGCCCATCAGCCGGTAGCCGGCCGGCGTGCCGCCGTCGCCCTGGCTGTTGACGATGGCGGGTGCGACGACGCCGCTGATCACGGTCGCCGCGCCGATGAAGACCATCCGCCACTGCAGCAACGCGGTCCGCTCGTGGTAGTCGCCGGTCATCTCGGCGGGCATCGCCTTGTACGGCACCTCGAACAGCGCGTAGGCGGTGGCGGCGACCAGGAAGACCGCCGCCACGTAGACGGCGGCGGGCGTGCCGGTGAGCGGGGGGCCCGCGAACAGCGCCGCGAAGGCGAGCGGGAGCGTGCAGGCGCCCGCCAGCATCCACGGCCTGCGCGGTCCCATCCGTGACACCGTACGGTCGGACCACCGGCCCACCAGCGGGTTCACGACCAGGTCCCACGCCTTGGGCGCGGCCACGACCAGGCCGGCGAACCACGCGGGCACGGCCAGGAAGTTGGTCATGTAGTAGAGCAGCAGCAGTCCCGGCACCGCGGCGTAGGTGGCCGTGCAGAACGAGCCCACGCCGTACCCGAGCCGCACGCCGGTGGAGACGATCACGCCGCCAGTCAAGCCGACCGAGCTCTTGCTCGGTAGGCCCAATCAGTCCGTGACGTCCGCGCTCTTGCTCGGTAGGCCCAATCAGTCCGTGACGTCCGCGCACACCACGTGCGCGCCCAGCTCCACCATCCTGCGCTCGCTACGCGCGTCGGCCACCCGGGCCATGAGGATCGGCGCCTCGCTGGCCGCCAGCTGCGGCAGCCTGGCGCGAACCCCGCGGTGCAGGTCGCGGACCACGTCCTCGGCGGCCGACATGTGGACCTTGACGTGCAGCATGATGCCGGGGGCGCCCGAGGCCGTCCGCGCCTCGGAGATCCACACGTGGTGGACCAGCGGGTAGTCGGACAGCAGCAGCACGATCGCGCCGCGCAGCGCGGGCAGGATCGGGTGGGTGCACCGGCGGTAGCCGGGATCCACCTGCTGCATGGGCCCCGACAGGTGGGGGCGCGGCGCGGGGATCCACGACTGCGGCGCGGGCGCGACCTGCACGGGCGGCGCGCTCTGCAGCACCGAGCCACCGGTCGAGACCGCGGCCATGGCCCCGGTCGCGTACGCGGTGGGCATCGCGCCGGACAGCACCGGCTGAGATCCCGTCCGCGTCGAGACGAGGAAACGCTGGAGATCCTCGATCGGTACGGCTGCCGCGGCCGGGCCTGCGGCGTCGATCACGATCTCCCGCACGCCGGTGACGCGCTGGATGTCGAGGATGGTGTCGGCGTCGCAGGCCGACAGCGAATGGCCGCCCCGGTGCCGTGCGTAGGTTTGGGGCCCGGTATAACCGAGCAGGACGCGGTCACCGACCTGGGTCGTGCCCAGGACGACGGAGCGGTCAGGGCGCACGGCGACCAGGATTCCCCTGTCGGCGAGTGCGGCCAGCAGCAGGTGCGGACTGCCGTGCTGGACGAGCACGTCGGCGAGAGCGGGGTTCCCGATGCTCATAGGGTGAACGATAGGTAGTAGCCCACGGCTTATCAGGCTAATAGCGAAGAAATCTCCCGATCAAGACAAAGTTGGCTGCGGTCGGGATGAGTTCCCGGGGGGTGGGTACCGGGCTCGCCCAGATCCTGAGACCCTCGTGAATGCGTTCACAAGCCTAGATAGACTCAGAGAGATCCGAGGGGCCCGCTGACGTGTCCCTCAGCCCGTCGCATGCCCGAAGGATCCATCACAGTGAACAAGCCCGTCGTTCTGGTCGCAGAGGAGCTGTCGGAAGCAGGTCTCGCGGTGCTCGGCGCCGACTTCGAGGTCCGTCACACCGATGGCGCCGACCGCTCGCAGTTCCTGCCCGCGCTCGCCGACGTGGACGCGCTCATCGTCCGTTCCGCCACCCAGGTGGACGCCGAGGCCATCGCCGCGGCGCCGAAACTGCGCGTCGTCGCCCGCGCGGGTGTCGGTCTCGACAACGTCGACGTCGAGGCGGCGACGAAGGCCGGCGTCATGGTCGTGAACGCGCCGACCTCCAACATCACCAGCGCCGCCGAGCAGACGATCGCACTCATCCTCGCCAGCGCCCGCAACACCGCGCAGGCCCACGCCGCGCTCAAGAACGGCGAGTGGAAGCGGTCCAAGTACACCGGCGTCGAGCTCGACGAGAAGATCGTCGGCATCCTCGGCCTCGGCAAGATCGGTCAGCTCGTGGCCCAGCGGCTGCAGCCGTTCGGCGTCGAGCTGATCGCCTACGACCCCTACCTGCCGCCGGCCCGCGCCGCGGCGATGGGCGTCAAGCTGGTCAGCCTCGAGGAGGTCATCAGGACCGCCGACTTCATCACCGTGCACCTGCCGAAGTCGAAGGAGACCCTGGGTCTCATCGGCGACAAGGAGCTGCACGAGGTCAAGCCGTCGGTGCGCATCATCAACGTGGCCCGCGGCGGCATCGTCGACGAGGCCGCGCTCTACTCCGCGATCAAGGAAGGGCGCGTGGCAGGCGCGGGCCTGGACGTGTTCGCCAAGGAGCCCTGCACCGACAGCCCGCTGTTCGAGCTGGACCAGGTCGTCGCCACCCCGCACCTCGGCGCCTCCACCCACGAGGCCCAGGAGAAGGCCGGCACCCAGGTCGCCCGCAGCGTCAAGCTGGCCCTCGCCGGCGAGTTCGTGCCCGACGCGGTCAACGTCCAGGGCGGCGTCGTCGCCGAGGACGTCAAGCCGGGCCTGCCGCTGGCCGAGAAGCTGGGCCGCGTCTTCACCGCGCTCGCCGGTGAGACCGCCACCAAGCTCGACATCGAGGTCCGTGGCGAGATCGCCGCGCAGGACGTGCGGGTGCTGGAGCTGGCCGCGCTCAAGGGCGTCTTCACCGACATCGTCGAGGACGCCGTCACCTACGTCAACGCGCCGCTGCTGGCCAAGGAGCGCAGCCTGACCGTCGAGCTGGTCACCAGCTCCGAGAGCCCCGACTGGCGCAACGTCGTCGGCGTGCGCGGTGTGCTGGCCGACGGCCGCACCGTCTCGGTGTCGGGCACGCTGTCGGGGCCGCGCCAGATCACCAAGATCGTCGAGGTCAACGGCTACGAGATGGAGATCGAGCCGACCGACCACCTGGCCTTCTTCACCTACACCGACCGGCCCGGCATCGTCGGCGTCGTGGGTCACCTGCTCGGCGAGAAGGGCATCAACATCGCCTCCATGCAGGTGGCGCGGGACGTCAAGGGCGGCAAGGCGCTGATCGCGCTGACCGTCGACTCGGCGATCCCGTCGGACGTGATGGACCAGATCGTGGCGGAGATCGGCGCCGACAGCGGGCGCTCGGTCGACCTGTCCGATTGACGCTTCCCATGGAGAACGCCCTTCCGCCGCTCGGCGGGAGGGCGTTCTTGCTTTCCGCTGTCGTCTCGCATCGTGAGATATTCGGACGTCCAACGAGACAGCCTGGACCGTGCCAGGTACTTTGGTAGGGATGCGCTGGGTACTCGTACTTATTACCTGCCGCGACGGGGCCTGTTAGGGCAGGTCGACTACCCGTCGCGGTGAGCGGCGTTGCGTCGGCCTTAAGTCCCCTTTCGTCCGGTCCGTGATCCGGACCGCACGAGACCAGGCCCGGTCGGATCCGCGACCGGGATCCGACGTCCGATTTCACTCGCGTCCGCGAAACGAGATGAGCCACGTGTACGACATGTATCCATGGAACCGCGCCGACGACCACGAGGAAGAGGCCGCGCAGGCCCTCCAGACCGCCCTGGACCGCAGGGACAACGGCGGTTCCCCCTTCCCCGGCTGAGCGGGACCGCCCCTTTCCCCGCTGGGCGGGACACCACCCTTCCCCCGCTGGGTGGGACCACCCTTTTCCCCCTGAGGGCGCCGGCCGGCTTCCCCTGTTGAGCGGGACCACCCGGTGGAGGTCCCCCTGCTCCACCGGGGAGACCCCGGATCCCCCTCCGGGCGCGCGTCAGCCCGGAAACCGCCTCCGGTTCCCGGGCTGGTGCGCGCTCCGACGGGTCAGAACGTGGCTCGTAGCC
The DNA here is from genome assembly GCF_053605785.1 of Nonomuraea sp. NPDC003754. Lineage (NCBI taxonomy): Bacteria > Bacillati > Actinomycetota > Actinomycetes > Streptosporangiales > Streptosporangiaceae > Nonomuraea > Nonomuraea sp. NPDC003754. The sequence continues at coordinate 133,769 of NZ_JBSGJX010000014.1, read as the reverse complement.
CCACGGGCGCGGACGAGGACTTCGCCTCGACGAGCCGCGCCTGCTGCTTCACGCCCTTGGGGTCGGGCCGTACCGCGCCGACGAACGCCTGGCGCCGCCACGCGCTGAGCTTCTCCTCCTTCACCACGTCACCGCTGTGCGGCGCGTGCACCATGTAGCCGGGCTTCGAGATCATCCCGACGTGGCCCAGTCCGCTGAAGAAGACCAGGTCGCCGGGCTTCAGGTTGTTCCACTTGATCTTCTTGTCGTACGCCTGGTACTGGTCGGCGGCCACGCGAGGAAGCTCGATCCCCGCCTTCTTGTAGGCCTTCATCGTCAGTCCTGAGCAGTCGTAGCCGTTCGGCCCGGTGCCGCCCCAGACGTACGGCGTGCCCCGCTTGGCCATCGCGAAGTCGAGCGCGATCTGCCATGCGGGCTTGGGTGCCTTCTCGAGCTGGGCCTTCTTGATGTCCGCTCCGGTGAGGGTCACCGTACGAGCGGGGTCGTCCTGGACGGGCCGGTCGGTGCCGGGTTCGGCCGTGACCGGCTGCTTCAGGGCGGGGACGGGGGCGGCCGACGCGGGGGAGGCGGCGGCGATACCTGTGGCGAGGAGGCCGCCGACGACGGCAGCCGTGATGATGCGAGACAGGGGAATGTCCTTCCACGGGGCCGACCGGGTTAGCTGACGGGCTCGGGCGTGGAAGCCGCCCTACGGCATGGGGGTGCCGATTCGCCCCAGGGGGAATGGGTCCCCGGCTCCGTGCGAACGTCGCACCGGATTAGGCTGGCCGAGACTCTAACGAAAGGGTCAAAAGACCGCAAACACGACAAAACGCCGTGTCCGGACAATGAGATCAGGTGTTCGCCAGCCGAGACGACCCGGTAAGGTACCGGCCATGGAGTCGCGCAACATTCGTCTGGCCGTCATCCCCGGTGACGGGATCGGCACCGAGGTCGTCGCCGAGGGGCTCAAGGTCCTGGAGGCGGTCGGCGCCAAGATCGAGACCACCCACTACGATCTGGGCGCCACTCGCTACAACGCCACCGGCGAAACCCTGACCGACGAGACCCTGCAGGAGCTGCGCGGCTACGACGCCATCCTGCTCGGCGCGATCGGCGACCCCAGCGTCCCGCCGGGCGTCCTCGAGCGTGACCTGCTGCTGCGGCTCCGCTTCGAGCTCGACCACTACGTCAACCTGCGTCCGGTGAAGCTCTTCCCCGGCGTGACGACCCCGCTGGCCGACACCCGCCCCGAAGACATCGACATGATCGTCGTGCGCGAGGGCACCGAGAGCCTCTACGCGGGCGCCGGCGGCGTGCTGCGTCGCGGCACCCCGCACGAGATCGCCACCCAGGAGTCGCTCAACACCGCCTTCGGCGTCGAGCGCGTGGTCCGCTACGCCTTCGCCAAGGCCGCCGAGCGCCCCCGCAAGAAGCTCACGCTGGTCCACAAGACCAACGTGCTGACCTACGCCGGCGACCTGTGGATGCGCACCGTCAACCGGGTGGCCGCCGAGTTCCCCCAGGTCACGACCGACTACCAGCACATCGACGCGGCCTCGATGTTCTTCGTCAGCCAGCCCGAGCGCTTCGACGTGATCGTCACCGACAACCTCTTCGGCGACATCATCACCGACATCGGCGCCGCCATCGCCGGCGGCATCGGGCTGGCCGCCAGCGGCAACATCAACCCCGACCGGACCGCGCCCAGCATGTTCGAGCCGGTCCACGGCAGCGCGCCCGACATCGCCGGCCAGGGCAAGGCCGACCCCACCGCCACGATTCTGTCGGTGGCCATGATGCTCGACCACCTCGGCCTGACCGAGGAGGCGGCCCGCGTCGAGCAGGCCGTGGCCGACGACATCGTGGAGCGCCTCACCGGACGGGCCGGCCGTACGACGCACGAGATCGGTGACGACATCACCGCACGAGTAGCCGGCGGCGCCTGACCGCCTGCCACTCCAGCACCATAGGCGGCCTGGCGCCCTTCGGCCGGGTCCATACTGTCCGGGATCCGGCGAGCGCGTAGCCGCCTGGATACCACAATCAGCGCCTGGCGGCTCGCGAGAACGCCAGGCGTTTGCTGTAAGTTCCCGTTACCCGGTTCATCGCAAAATGGACTCAGGGCAAATCTCGCGGAAAGAGAAGGATTTCTGTCATGACCACCGCTCAGAAGCTCAGCTTCGATGTGCAGCTCTCCGACCACGCTCGCACCGCTGCGGAGCGCGAGCAGGTACTGGCGAACCCGGGGTTCGGACAGACCTTCACCGATCACATGATCTCGATCGACTACACCGAGGGCAGGGGCTGGCACGACGCGCGGCTCACGCCGTACGGGCCGCTCGTCCTCGACCCCGCCACCTCCGTCTTCCACTACGCGCAGGAGCTGTTCGAGGGGCTCAAGGCCTACCGCCAGGCCACCGGGTCGATCGTGACGTTCCGGCCCTACGCGAACGCCGGCCGCTTCAACGCCTCCTGCGTCCGCATGGCCATGCCGGAACTGCCCGAGGACACCTTCGTCGAGTCGCTCGACCTGCTCGTCCAGGCCGACCGCGACTGGGTGCCCACCACCGAGGGACACAGCCTCTACCTGCGGCCCTTCATCATCGCGACGCAGGTGGGGCTGGGCGTCAACTACCCGTCCAAGAGCTACCGGTACATGGTCATCGCCTCCCCCGCCGCCTCCTACTTCAGCGGCGGCGTGAAGCCGGTGTCGGTGTGGCTGTCCACCGAGTACACCCGCGCCGCCCCCGGCGGCACCGGCGCCGCCAAGTGCGGCGGCAACTACGCGGCCGCCTTCGTCGCCCAGCGTCAGGCCGTCGAGCAGGGCTGCGACCAGGTGGTCTGGCTCGACTCCAACGAGCACAGGTACGTCGAGGAGATGGGCGGGATGAACCTGTTCTTCGTCTTCGGCAACAAGCTCTTCACCCCCGAGCTGACCGGCACCCTGCTGCCCGGCATCACCCGCGACTCCATCCTCTCCCTGGCCGCCGACCTCGGCCTCGAAGCCGAGGAGGGCCGCCTGTCCATCGAGGAATGGCAGGCGGGCTGCGAGTCGGGCGAACTCACCGAGGTGTTCGCGTGCGGCACGGCGGCGGTCGTGACGCCGGTCGGGTCGGTCAAGGGCGCGGACCGCGCCTGGACGATCGGCGACGGCACCCCCGGCCCCGTGACCATGAAGGTGCGCGAGGAACTGCTCGGCATCCAGTACGGCACCCGCCCCGACACCCACAACTGGATCCACAAGCTCTCCTGACGAGGAGACAGGCCTGCCGCCGCGGGGCTCCGGTCCGTCCTTCGGGTCGACCGGAGCCCCGCCTCGCGTAGGCCCACCCGTTGCCAGGGAATCTCCCTCGGAGACGAGAAGGCACGCTCCGCCCGGCGTTCAGAGAGACGATGGTCTTGAGCGGCGCCGCCCGAGGGGGAGCTCATGCACTGGCACTGTTACAGCTGGGTGGGGGTGGGCGACGAGCTGTGGCGGGAGGCGGAGCGCCGCCCCGTGCCGGGGACGGGCCGGCCGCCGGGGACCGCCCATCCGCTTCCCGAACCTGACCCGGCCCTGTTCAGCCGCTCGCACCTGCCGCCCATGCGGACCGGCGACTGGCTGTTGAAGCCCCGCTCGCGGATCTCGCTCACCGGCGACGAGGTGGGCCAGGTGCTGGCCTGGCTGCGCGCCCAGTACGCGCACGCGGAAGGGTCGTTCCTGCGGCCGGACCAGGAGGCGCGGATCGGCGTGGAGTACCGGCTGGAGGAGGCGGCCGACCTGCTGGCGCGCGGGGTGGACGTGCAGTGGGGGATCTGGCTGCAGGGCGGCCGCTATCTGTGTCTCGGCGTCGTCTGCTGCCCTCACGCGCAGCTGCCCCACCCCTGTCCGGCGAGGTGAGCGCGCCCTGCCCGCGGTTTCCTCATCGCTGTCCGGCGAGGTGAGCGCGCCCCACGCGCAGCTGCCCCGCCCCCTCCGGCGAGGTGAGCCCGTCACGTTTCGCTGGTGAGACCGGCGTGCGTGCCGACGAAGTCAAGCGTCCGGCGCCACGCGTCGGCCGTCGCGTCCGCGAAGTCGCGGGCGGCGAGCTCGAAGAAGCCGTGCGGCGCGCCGGGGTAGGTGACGAACTCGTGCGGGCATCCGGCCGTGGTCAGAGCCTCGGCGAAGGCGTCGACCGTGGCGGGCGGGATGGCCTCGTCCGCTCCGCCCCAGAGGGCCAGTATGGGGGCGGTCAGGTCGGCGGCGAGCTGGGTGGGGCCGGGCGCGCCGTTGATCGCGTCGGGGAACCCGTAGAAGCCGACGGCGCCCGCCAGCCCGAACCGCGCGGCGGCGGAACGGAAGGCCTGGCGCCCGCCGAAACAGAAACCGAGCGAGAAGAGCGACCGGGCCCCGATCGACCGCACGTGCTCGGCCGCCGCATTGATGTCGGCGTCGAGTCCCGCGGGGGTGAGGCGGACCAGATGCGGCATGAGGACGGCCATGTCGTCGAATTCGGCACCGCGACTGCGGTAATCGACGCCGGCGGTGCGGGCGAAATAGTCGATGGCCAGCGCGGTATGCCCTTGTTCGGCGAGCCGGATGGTGAGCGTTTCATAAAAGACGGACAGGCCCTTGTTGTCGGGCAGTACCAGCACGGCCGCCCCCGACGGCCGTTCGGGACGGGCGAGATAGGCGCCGACCAGGGCGCCGTCGGTGGCGGTGAGCGTCATCGGGCCGGCCTCGGCGACCTGGGTGACGGCGGGGCCGGGCACGGGGGGAAGGGCGGCGGCGTCATAACACATGAGAAATTCCTCGCGGTGGGAGTTGGGCGACTCGCGAGGAAGGCTAACAAGAAATACGCTGCCTATTTCTCAGCATAGCAGGCGGAAATAAATTTATCGCATCTGTTCGGGTCTGTTTTCGGTCACCGGGCCGAGCTGGAATTGCGGCCGGCTTCCCATTCGGCCTTGGTCAGGGCGTATTCGACCTCGCCCTCCTCGGACCCGTCGATGCTCTCCGGCCAGTCCTGGAAGAAGGTCCGTACGAACCGCAGCCCCGACTTCTCCATCACGCGCCTGGATCCGGTGTTCACCGACATCGTGAAGGCGGTCACCCGCTCCACGCCCTGTTCGGTGAAGCCGCGCTCGATGAGCGCGCGCGAGCCCTCGGTGCCGAAGCCCTTGCCCCATGCCGGCCTCCGCAGTCGGTAGCCGAGCTCGATCTCGCCAGGAGGGGCGTCCCGCTGCGGCCTGAAGTGGAACCAGCCGATGAACTCGCCCGTGGCCTTCTCCTCGGCCGCCCAGAAGCCGAAGCCGCCGGGCCGCTCGTAGTAGGTCAGGAGCCTGGGCAGCGTGACGTCCCTGATCTCCTCGCGGGCGACGGGCTTGCCGCCGTTGAGGAAGCGCATGACGTCGGGGTCGTTGTCGAGTTCGACGAGGTTGTCGAGGTCGTCAGGGGTGAGGCGGCGCAGGATCAGCCGCTCGGTCTCGAGAACAAGGTGCACGCCGGGCATTCTTACGGGGCCAGGTCACCCGGGCGAACCGGTTTTCGGCGTGCCTGGATCGACGAGCTTGCCGGTGTCGATGGTCAGCGCCCATGGCTGCGGCAGCTCCAGCGGCTTGCCCAGGGCGATCTGGGTTCGCTGGGCGTAGCCGCTCGCGCCCGGCAGGCTGAAGAGGACCACGACTGCCCGGGCGGGATCGATGAGGAGATAGAGCGGGACGCCCGCCTTGGCGTACTCGCGGGGTTTGACCACGTGGTCGTCGTTGACGCTGGACGGCGACACCACCTCCACGACCAGGTTGGTGTCCTGGGCGTAGATCTGGTCGTCTCCCCAGGTGCGCGGGTCGCCGGGCACGACGGTCAGGTCAGGGATGTAGCGGTCGGCCTGCGGGCCGAGGAAGAGCTTGACCAGCTCGCCGAACTCCCAATCGTGTTCGGTGATCACGCTGAAGATCAGCTTGAGCAGTCGAGAGACGATCTTGCTGTGGTCCCAGGTCGGCACGTCGCTCACCACGATCCGGCCGTCGACGACCTCGACACGGTGGTCGGGGAGCAGGTCGCAGATCTGTTGGTAGGCCTCCTGCATTGTCGGCTTCTCTGTGGTCGGTCGTTCCAGAACCTTGGCCATGGGACCATCATCCCCTCCGGGAGGTCGAGCGCAACGTGTTCAGCGCACGACGGATCGTAGCCAAGGCTTGACTGACTTTTGGCTAATTCTTTCGAATCATCGTCAGCCCGTCCGCGACCGGCAGGATCACCGATGTCACGCGAGGGTCGTTCCTGACCAGGTCGTTGAACTCGCGCATGCTCCGCGTCGCCGCGTCCTCGTAGGACGGGTCGGCGACGTGCCCGTTCCACAGCGTGTTGTCCACCATGATCACCCCGCCGGGGCCGAGCCGCTCCATCACCAGTTCGTAGTACGTCGGGTACTGCGCCTTGTCGGCGTCGATGAAGGCCAGGCCGATCTCCTCCTTCAGCTCGCGCAACGCGTCGGCCGCCGGCCCGATGGTGAGCGTGATGCGTGCGGCGACCCCGGCCTTCTCCCAGTAGCGCCTGGCGATCGACGTCCACTCCTCGCTCACGTCGAAGCAGCGCAGCCGACCGCCGGACAGCCCGCGCGCGATGCAGAGCGAGGAGTATCCGGTGAACGTGCCGACCTCCACGGCCAGGGATGGCCGCACCAGTTGTGTGATCATGGTGAGGAAGCGACCTTGGTCGGGTGAGATCTGCATACCGGCGTGGCTGCCGGTGACTTCCCTGGTCTCGGCGGCAAGCTGGTCCAGCAGGTCGTCGGGCGGGGTGGAGTGGGACATGATGTACTGCCCGACGGCGGGTGAGAGGTACGACGCCTTCATGAGGCCCATTCTTCCCACCCGGATAGGCTGACACGCGGTCGAAAACGGATCTTATGGGCGGAGCCATACGTGGAGTTGACGGAGGAGAAGCGGGGTCGTCCCCGGTTGATGGCCGCTTTCGTGGCGCTGGCCGTCCTGGCGGGACTGCTGATCATCGCCGCTCTCCCGAAGGGGAGCGCCGCGGCGGAGGTCAGGCTCGTCCGGCAGGCGGACGGATCCATGCTGCTGGCCAGGCCGGGCGTCGAGGCGCCGGTGCTCGACGTGTTCGAGGACTTCGACTGCCCGTACTGCAAGCAGCTGCACGACACCTCGGAGGCCAAGATCGAGCAGATGGTCGACGAGGGCAGGCTCAGGGTCGTCTTCCACGCTGTGACGATCTTCAGGGAGGAGCCGTCGCGCTCGAACTCCATCAGGGCCGCGGCCGCCGCGCGCTGCGTTCCCTCCGCCAGCTGGCTGGCCTTCCGCTCCCAGATGTACGCCATCCAGCCGACCCCGCACGGCCAGGCGTCGGGCTACTCGGTGGAGGAACTCGTCGAGGCGGGCAGGAAGGCGGGCGTGACCGACTCGGCGTTCGCCGAGTGCGTGACCACGCAGCGGCACGCCGACCAGCACCTCGAGGACAACGCCAGGATCAGGATCGACGGCACGCCGACGCTGCTGCTCGACGGGCGGCCCATCCGTGACCTGTCGGCCCTCGACGACCAGGGCACGTCGGTCTGATGTCTCGGAGTGTGAGATCGATGTGCCAGATGGTGAGTCCGTATGGCAGACTCGCTAGCACCATGTACTTCGGTCTGCTCATTATCGGCAGGCGCGCTGGCTGACAAAGGACAGAGCCAGCGCGCAGACCTCTCACGTCCGTGAGGGGTCTTTTTCTTTTCCTCAGGAGATCTCGATGGCCGACGACCGCTTCCACGTCTACGACACCACGCTGCGAGATGGCGCACAGCAGGAGGGCCTGAACCTCAGCGTCGCCGACAAGCTCGCTGTCGCGCGTCACCTGGACGGGCTGGGCGTCGGCTTCATCGAGGGGGGCTGGCCCGGCGCCAACCCCAAGGACACCGAGTTCTTCAGGCGCGCTCGAACCGAGCTCGACCTGAACCACGCGCAGCTAGCCGCGTTCGGCGCGACCCGCCGGGCCGGTGTGAAGGCAGCCGACGACCCATTGGTGGCCGCTCTGCGCGAATCCGGCGCGCCGGTCGTGACCCTTGTCGCCAAGAGTCACGACCGGCACGTGGAGCTGGCCCTCCGTACGAGTCTCCAGGAGAACCTCGCGATGATCCGCGACACGGTTTCTCACCTTCGTGCGGAGGGTCAGCGTGTCTTCCTCGACGCCGAGCACTTCTTCGACGGCTACAACTCCAACCCAGCCTACGCGCTGGAGGTGCTGAGGACCGCCGCCGAGGCCGGGGCCGACGTCATCGCCCTGTGCGACACCAACGGCGGCATGCTGCCCGACGAGCTCGCCGACGTGGTGCACGCGGCCGTGCAGACCGGTGCCCGCGTCGGCATCCACTGCCACGACGACACGGGCTGCGCGGTGGCCAACACGCTGGCCGCCGTCAAGGCGGGCGCCACGCACGTGCAGGGCTGCGCCAACGGCTACGGCGAGCGCTCCGGCAACGCCAACCTCTTCACCGTCGTGGCCAACCTGCAGCTCAAGCGCGGGTTCGACCTGGTGCCGGCGGCGGCGCTGGCCGACATGACCCGCATCGCCCACGCGATCACCGAGGTCACCAACGTGACCCCCAACTCCCACGCCCCCTACGTGGGCACCTCGGCCTTCGCGCACAAGGCGGGCCTGCACGCCAGCGCCATCAAGGTCGACCCGAACCTCTACCAGCACATCGACCCCGCGCTGGTCGGCAACGACATGCGCATGCTGGTCTCCGACATGGCCGGCCGCGCCTCGGTCGAGCTCAAGGGCCGTGAGCTGGGTTACGAGCTGACCCCCGAGTCCACCAAGACGCTCGTGGGCAGGGTGAAGGACCTGGAGGCCAAGGGCTACACCTTCGAGGCCGCCGACGCCTCCTTCGAGCTGCTGCTGCGCGACACCGTCCACGGCGCCCGCAGGCGCCACTTCGAGGTCGAGTCGTGGCGGGTGATCGTGGAGCGCACCAAGGGCGGCGAGGTGATCAGCGAGGCCACCGTCAAGGTCCACGCCAAGGGTGAGCGCATCGTCGCCACCGGCGAGGGCAACGGCCCGGTCAACGCGTTGGACAAGGCGGTCCGGCTGGCGCTGGAGAAGCTCTACCCCGAGCTGGCCAAGCTGGAGCTGGTCGACTACAAGGTCCGCATCCTGGAGGGCTCGCACGGCACGGGCGCCATCACCCGCGTCCTCATCACCTCCAGCGACGAGAGCGGCGAGTGGGCGACCGTGGGCGTCGACGAGAACATCATCGAGGCCAGCTGGCAGGCGCTGGAGCAGGCGGTCACCTTCGGCCTGCTGCGCTCGGGCCGCGAGCTGTAGCGAATTCTGCGAGCTGTAGTGAATCCCGCGGGCTGTTGCGAACCCGCGGGCGCCGGCGGATCCGGGACGCCGGACCCGGCCCGCGGTCCCGGCCCACCCCGGCCGAACCCCGGCCGGACTCGACCGGGATGCCGGGTGGGCCGGTGACGGCTAGAAGATCGAGGCCTTGAAGGTGACCGGGCCGTCAGCGGCCTCCACGGTCACCTTCCCCCCTGCGCACGACACCTTGGGCTGGTCCGTGCCCGGCACGATCACCGTCAGGACGGACCGCGCGGCGGGCGAGACGACCGCGGTGGCCGGGTTCTTGGACATGTACGTCGGCGACACCCAGCCGAGGGTGCCGCCCCGCTCGACCTTCTGCCCGCCGAGCGGCTTGCAGTCCGCCAGCTGCACCAGGCTGACCTTGAACTTGCCGTCGCCCAGCACCACCTTGCCGCCGGCGTTGGAGACCTGCTTGAGCGCCGAGTCGAAGCGCCAGATGCTGCTGACCTTCTTGCCGCCGCCCGCCGTGTCGAGCACGGCCATCACGTCCTGGTCGTGGTTGACGAGCACCGACCTGGTACGGCTGACGCCGTACGCCTTGTCGGTGAGCTGGTAGCGCTGCCTGTCCTTGTCGTAGGAGGTCTTCGCCAGCCTGGTGGCGGTCCTGGGCCGGAAGCGGGCGCCGACCACGGTCGGGACGTTGTGCGCCTCGGGGGACATGGTCCAGTACCTGTAGCGGGTGGACTCGTAGGAGTGGAAGCCCGCGTCGACCAGCACGTCCCTGCCGTGGGCGAAGTAGGTGAGGCCGAGGTGGTCCTCGTGGCCGTGGAATTTGGTGCCCGGACCGAACCTGATGGAGTAGTGCGCCGCTTCGGGCTTGTTCCAGGCGGTCCTGCCGTACACGTAGCCGGCCTTGAAGACCTTGACCTTCTCCGACGGGTTGGGGAAGCCGGTGGGCTCGTGGTCGGCGCCGCCGTCGCCGATCGGCACCATGTAGCCGTTGGGCCTGGTGGAGTGCATGATGAAGGTGCCCAGCCTGCCCCAGCGTCCGGCGATCTCGCCCGGCACCTTGCGACCGCAGTCCTTGAGGTTGTCCATCGCGACCTTGAGCCGGTCGTGGACGTAGATGGCGTAGCGGGGGGCCTGCTCCATCAGCGCGCCCTGCGAGTCGATGTCGAGCCGCACGGTCTTGGTCAGCCGCTTGATCGCGTGGTCCTGCCAGCGCCTGTCGCCGAGGCGGCAGCCGATGCCGAGCAGCGCGATGTCCTGGTCGATGCCGTGGTTGTGGCCCCACTCGTAGAGGCGGTCGTCGCCCAGGACCCTGGCGTGCTCGACCAGGCTCTGCCTGAGCCACGGGGCGTCGACGTGCTTGCTCAGGCACACCAGGGCCGGGGTGCGCAGGGCGATGGGGTGCTCGGCCCACGCGTAGGGGCTGGCGGGGGAGCGGCGGGGGTTGTCCTTGACCCAGTCCTTGGCGATCTCGGTGGCCCTGGCGAGATAGCGCGCGTCGCCGTTGCCCTCGTACTCGGCGACCAGGCGGCCCATCCAGCGCAGGGAGTGGAACACCATGCCCCAGGACCGGTTGCGGTAGGGGTTGGTGCGCCAGTCGACGTCCTGGCCGATCTTGACGGGCGGCAGGTCGAGGAAGGAGATCTCGCCCTTCATCACGTCACCGGCGGTCGGCGTGGCGGGCAGCCAGTCGCCCTGGCACTCGGCGGTGCGTTTCACGGCCGCGCTCGCGGGGTGGACCAGCCCTCCAAGGGCGAGCAGGAGGGCAAGGGGGAGAGCGAGGCGGCGCACGCCAGATCCTTCCGGAACGAACCGAGGGGGCGGAACATGTTGTCCGGAATAAGATCACCTGGTCAAGCTGGGATGGGACATCGTTATCGTGACGGCATGAACATCGTGATTCCCGACACGACGGCCTGCCGTATGTCGCTCGAAGTCGCCACTGCCTTCCATACGCCGGCGCTGCTCAACCACTCCGTCCGCGCCTACGTCTGGGCCGCCGCCTACGCGCGGGACCGTGGCATCTCCTTCGACGCCGAGCTGCTCTACGTGTCGGCGATGCTGCACGATCTGGGCCTCGCGAAGGCCTTCGACAACCACTCCGTGCCCTTCGAGGAGGCGGGAGGGCACGTGGCGTGGGTGTTCGGCGCGGGCGCCGGCTGGCCCCTCGAGCGGCGGCAGCGCGCGGCCGAGGTGATCGTCCGGCACATGTGGGCCGAGGTGGACGTCGAGAAGGACCCCGAAGGGCACCTGCTCGAACTGTCCACCGGCATGGACGTCTCCGGGCGCGGCACCGAGGCCATCCCCGCCGGGCTGCGCGACGAGGTGCTGGCGCGCTACCCGCGGCTCGGCCTCGCGAAGGAGTTCGTCGCCTGCTTCGAGAGCCAGGCCGAGCGCAAGCCTGACAGCCTGGCGGCGACGTTCGTGCGCGGCGGGTTCGCCGCCCGCGTGGCGGCCAACCCGCTGGACCGCTAGATCCCTAGGACTTGGGGCCCGTGCTCTGGACGACCTCGAAGGACCAGAGCTCCGAGCCCGTGGCGGCGGGGCCCTGGCCGTGACCGTGACCCTGTCCCTGGCCCTGGCCCTGCGCCTGCCCCTGCGCGTCGGCCTGGGCCTGCGCGTGCCCGGCCTCGAAGGCCCTGCTGGACTGCCAGTTCTGGAAGTCCTCCTCGCTGCGCCAGCGGGTGTAGACGAGGTAGGTGTCGGTGCCCTCGACGGGGCGCAGCAGCTCGAACCACTCGAAGCCGTCGGAGGACTCGACCATCCCGGCCCGCCCCGAGAAGCGGCGTTCGAGCTCCTCGCGCATCTCCGCCGGGACGGACAGCACGTTGATCTTCACTACGGACATGGGATCCACCCTCCCATACGTCATCTTTTTGCCCACCATTGGCGCTGAGCTTCACACTTTGGACTGCCACCTCGCGGAATGCGGGGTAGGGTCCGCAACGCAGCCTCGCGCACAGTGGCGAGGCTCATCAGAAGGAGAAGCAGTTGTCTGAAGGCACCGTGAAGTGGTTCAACGCCGAGAAGGGCTTCGGGTTCATCGCGCCCGACGACGGTAGCGCGGACGTTTTCGTCCACTACTCGGCCATCACCACCAGCGGCTACCGCTCGCTCGAGGAGAACCAGCGGGTCTCGTTCGAGACCACTCGCGGCCCCAAGGGGCTGCAGGCCGAGCAGGTCGTCCCGCTGTAACCGAATGCTGTAACCGAACGGAGGCGGGGTCCCGCGGGGGCCCCGCCTCGTCATTTCACCACCCGCTTCGGCGGCGCCGGCCGTTCCAGGTCGACCCGCGCCACCGCCGGCAGCAGGTCGGTCGCCAGCGCCTGCATGACGTGCGGCACGGTCACCGTGGCCAGCTGGTGCCGCAGCACGCTGATCGGCACCCTGTCGTCGGCGGTCACGCGCAGCCGCAGCCGGGGCCGGTCCCTGTCGCCCGCCAGCGTCGCGCGGGCCGCCTGCACCGACGGCAGCGCGCACAGCTCGGTCGAGGCGGCCTTGGCCACCGCCTGGGCGGCGACCGTGGTCTCGCCCTCCGTGCCGCTGTCCACCCTGATCTCTCCCAGCGTGTCCGTACGGCCCTGCGCCACCAGCCAGCGCATCCCGACCAGCGCCACGATCACCGCGAGCACGGCCAGCGCCCACCAGATCCACGGCGAGTACCTGGTGAAGAAGTCGATGACCGGCCGGCCGACCAGCGGCTCGGTCGCCGGCGCCCAGTCCTGCGGCAGCACGCGCAGCCCGCGCGCCAGCGCCAGGCCGCCGCCGACGACGAGCAGCAGGCCGAGAACGGCCAGCCCGGTACGGTTGCCGCGCCCCGTCGTCATCGCCGCTCCTTCATCGAGACGGACACGCGGTGGTCGGCGACAGGGTCGAGCGCCTCGATCCTGGCGGTCACCGCGTGCAGCACGGCCTCCGACAGTCTGGCGTCGTCCCAGCCGGAGGCGCGGGCGACGACGGTCACGCTGCCCCGCCGTACGGTGGCCTTGGCCGAGTGCACGCCGGGCACGTCCTCCGCCGCGCGGGCGAGCGCGGCGGCGAACCCTCTCGGGCGCAGCCCGATGACCAGGTCGGGGTCGCCGGTGTGCACGGGCACCGTGCGGACGCGCCCGCCGCGCAGGGCCAGGACCAGCAGCACGAGTCCGACGAGCACCAGCACGGCGGCCCCGGCGAGGACCGCGGGCTGGTCCCATCGCGTCGTCGTCGCCCACGACAGCAGGACACCCTGCGGGAGCCAGCTCACCGGCCGCCCGGTGAGCGTCGTGACGATCTCGACGGCCGCGACGAACCCGACCACCGCCAGCGCCAGCGCGGCCAGCGACGCCGGGATCGTCCTGCGCGACCTGAACGCGTGCCGCGCCGCCCGGTCGGCGGCCGGATAAGGCGGCGGGACGGGCTGCGCTCCGGGCGCCGCGGGATGCGGGACCGTCGGCCACCCCTCCTCCTCCGGTACGGCCGGCAGCGTCATGGCCGGACCTCCAGGCTCGTCACGCGCACGTCGACCTGCGCCACCTCGAGGCCGGTCAGCTCCAGCACCCTGCGCGCGACGTGCCCCCTGATCTCCGCGGCCACGGCGGAGATGAGCGAGGGGTACTCGAGCGCCACGTCCAGCCAGATCATGGTCAGGTCGCCGTCGACCCTGGCCACGGGGGCGTGCCGGCGGGCGACCGCGCGCACCATGTCCACCTCGCAGGCGGCCTGCAGGGCGATTCCGGAGACGACCCGCTCGCCGATGCGGGTACGGCCCCGCTGCTCGGCGGGCACCCGCTGGGCAGGGATGACGATCGAGGCGCTCGTGGTCATCGTCGCCTCGAGGTGAAGCCCGACAGGTCGATCGCGCCGGTCTCGGCCATGCGACCGACCAGGAGCCCGAGCCCGCCCAGCACGAGGACCAGCAAGAACGCGCTCAGGCCGCCGAAGGCGGCGGTGAGGCCGAGGATGATGCCGACGGCCATGCCGATGATCGGCAGCACGTGGATGGTGCTCATCAGTCCTCCAGGTCGTCGATCGCCACGTTGACGGGGCGGCTGCCGACCAGCGGCGCGACGGCCATGCGCACCTCGTCGGCGGTGATGTACAGGGGGCGGCCGCCCTTGGCGACGATGGCGATCTCCACCTGGTCGTCGCGGACGGCCACACCGGCCAGCCGCTCGCCGGGAAGGTACGTCGCCACGGTGCCGTACGGGCCGCCCGAGAGCGCCGACACGCCCGGGCAGTTCCGCACCCGCTCGGCGATGGCGTGGGCCAGCCCGTCGTCGGTCATTGGACTCGTGACTCCCGCTGGCCCGAGCTGTCGGGGAGCCTGGCCGACTCGGGCAGGTGGACGTCGTTCACGTTGACGTTCACCTCGGTCACCTCGAGGCCGGTCATGCGCTCGATGGCTGCTATCACGTTCCTGCGGACGGCGCCGGCCAGGTCGGGGATGGCCGCGCCGTACTCCACGATGAGGTCGAGGTCGACCGCCGCCTGGCGCTCGCCGACCTCCACCTGCACGCCCTGGGTGACGCTCCGCTCCGCGCCGACCATGCCGCGCATGGCGCCGATGGCGCGCCCGGCGCCGCCGCCCATGTCGTGGACGCCGGCCACCTCGCGCGCGGCGAGTCCGGCGATCTTCGCGACCACGCCGTCGGCGATGGTGGTCCTGCCCTGCTCGGTGACGAGGGTGTCGTTCTGTGTCCTCGCTCGCGGCACGGTGGTCGTCGTACTGCCGCTGTTGCTGGGCATCGCTTCTGCCACGATCGGTCACCCCCGCTCGGGAAACGACTCCCTTGTCCTGTTGCCGGGTGATTGTTGGCCATTCGCGGTTTAAAGGGGGTTTTGGCGATTAATGGAGCCGCCGAGGCATCGGGTGGACGGCACTAGCCTTGTCATGTGCGTATAGCGAGGTTCTCCACAGGCGACGAGGTCGTCTTCGGCGTGGTCGAGGGCGATGTCGTCTCGGCGATCGCCGGGCACCCCTTCAACCAGGTCCAGTTCACCGGTGAGCGCTATCCGCTCGCCGATGTACGGCTGCTGGCCCCGATGCTGCCCAGCAAGGTCATCGCCATCGGCAGAAACTACGCCGAGCACGCCAAGGAGCTCGGCAACGAGGTGCCCGAGGAGCCGCTCATCTTCATGAAGCCCTCCACCTCGGTCATCGGCCACGGCGACGCGATCGCCTACCCCACCGCCCAGTCGCAACGGGTCGACTACGAGGGCGAGCTGGCGGTGGTGATCGGCAGGCTCTGCCGCGAGGTGCCGGTCGAGCGTGCCAAGGACGTCATCTTCGGCTACACCTGCGCGAACGATGTCACCGCTCGCGACCTGCAGAAGAAGGACGTGCAGTTCACCAGGGCGAAGGGGTTCGACACCTTCTGCCCGATCGGGCCGTGGATCCAGACCGACCTCGACCCCGCCGACCTGGCCCTGACCACCACGGTCAACGGTGAGGTCCGGCAGAGCGGTCGCACCTCCCAGCTCATCAACGACATCCCCGCGCTGGTGGCCTATGTCAGCGCGGTCATGACGCTGATTCCCGGTGACGTCATCCTGACCGGCACCCCCGCGGGTGTGGGCCCGCTCGAGATCGGGGACGAGGTCAGCGTCGGCATCGAAGGCATCGGCACTCTGACGAACAAGGTGGTCTCTCGTGACTGAAGTACGGGTGCGCTTCGCCCCGTCTCCCACTGGCATGTTCCACGTCGGCGGCGCCCGCACGGCGCTGTTCAACTGGGCGCTGGCCGAGCAGTCCGGCGGCAGGTTCGTGCTGCGCATCGAGGACACCGACGCCACGCGTAACCGCCCCGAGTGGACCGAGGGCATCATCTCGGCGCTCGACTGGATCGGCATCAACGGCACCAACCCGGTCTTCGAGGGCCCCTACTTCCAGTCGGCCTTCGAGCCGCAGCATCGGGAGGCCGTCGCCAAGCTGCTGGCCGACGGCAGGGCCTACTACTGCGACTGCACCCGCGAGGACCTGGTCGCGCGCACGGGCTCCGAGCACAAGGGCTACGACGGCTTCTGCCGTGAGCGTGGCCTGACCTCGGGCGCGGTCCGCTTCCGCACGCCCGACGAGGGCGTCACGGTCGTCGACGACGTCATCCGCGGCCGGGTGGAGTTCCCCAACAGCGCGCAGGAGGACTTCGTCATCGCGCGCACCGACGGCTCGCCGCTCTACGTCATCGCCAACGCGGTCGACGACATCACCCAGAACATCTCCCACGTCGTGCGGGGCGAGGAGCACCTGGGCAACGCCGCCAAGCAGATGCTGCTGTGGCCCGCGCTCGGCGCCAGGCCGCCGGTGTGGGCGCACCTGCCGGTGATCGTCAACGAGCAGCGCAAGAAGCTGTCGAAGCGGCGCGACAAGGTGGCGCTGGAGTCCTACCGCGAGGAGGGCTACCTCGCCGAGGCGATGGTCAACTACCTCATGCTGCTCGGCTGGGGCACCGGCGAGGACCGCGAGATCATGCCGTGGGCCGACATGATGCCCAGGTTCCGCCTGGAGGACGTCAACTCCGCCAGCGCCTTCTTCGACGAGAAGAAGCTGCGGGCCTTCAACGGCGAGTACATCCGGGCCCTGCCGCTGGAGACCTTCGAGGAGCGCTGCCTGCCGTACCTCGACCCCTCGTGGGACGCCGAGCTGTTCAGCAAGGTCGCCGTGCTGGCCCAGACCCGCATCGCCGTGCTGTCGGAGATCAGGTCGAACGTGGAGTTCCTGTTCGTCGAGGAGCCGGTCTTCGACCAGGCCTCGTGGGACAAGGCGATGAAGGCGAACGCCCCCGAGATCATCGAGGCCTACCTGGAGCGGCTGGAGACGGTCAACTGGGACCCCGAGTCGCTCAAGGAGGCGCTGGAGGACGTCGGCGTCGCCCTGGGCGGGCTCAAGCTCAGCAAGACCCAGGCCCCGGTGCGCGTGGCGATCACCGGCCGGACGGTGGGCCTGCCGCTGTTCGAGTCGATCGAGGTGCTGGGGCGGGAGCGCTCGCGCGAGCGCCTGCGCGCCGCACTGGCGCGACTGCGAGGCTGAGCGTGGTCCCGGCCGCCATCGCGAGCCAGACCCCGGTGACACCGAGCCACGAGCTCAGCAGATAGGCGAGGGGCAGCTGTACGGCGAAGCCCGCCAGCGTGGCGGCGAGCAGTCGGCTGCCCCTTCCGCTCGCCTGGGCCACCCCGCCGGCCGCGACGAGGCCGCCGAAGGGCACCAGGTAGAGCGTCATCCAGCGCAGGAAGCTGACGGCGGCGGCCGGGTCGTCGGTGAAGAGGGCCGCGGCGGGCTCGGCGACGGCGTTGAGCACCAGCGCCACCAGCGCGCCGCAGGCCAGTCCCGTCACCAGTGGCGAGCCGGTCGCCTCCGAGCGGGCCGTACGGATCATGGCGGCCTGCCGCAGCGCGTAGAACGCCATCACGCCCGCCAGCATGATCTTCATGCCGATGCCGTACCCGGCCTGCGCGGCGACGCCGAAACGGGCGACGATCTCGATGAGGAGCAGCCCGACCAGGGCGCGGGCCAGGAAGTCCGCTGAGATCGGCAGGCCGGTCCTGATGATCTCCCAGGCGCCTTCGCCGCCCTCGGCGTCGCGGGGCGCCATCCTCGCGAGCGTCCGCAGGGAGACCGCCAGCGTGATGGCGCGCGCGAGCACGGTGGCCAGCGCGGCGCCCTGGACGCCCATGCCCGCGCCGTGGATGAACACCGGGTCGAGCACGATGACCAGCGCGTTGCAGATCAGCGCGTTGCGCATCGGGATCCTGGTGTTGCCGAGCCCCTTGACCACGCCGTCGGCCAGCGACTGCGCGAAGTAGATCGGCAGGCCCGCCATCGAGATCAGGAAGAAGTCGGCGGTCAGCGCGGCCGAGGCGGCGTCGGCGGTGAGCAGTCGCGCCAGCGGCTCGCGCAGCAGCAGGCCGGGAACCGCGACCGCGGCCGAACCCACCAGCCACAGCCGCCAGCCCGACCTGATCAGCGGCGCGATGGGAGCCTTGCCGTCCCTGCGGCCGACCAGCACGGTGACGCCGGTGACGAGGGACATGATCAGCCCGTAGGCGAAGTACTCGGTGGTGGTCGCCACGGTCACCGCCGCGACGGCGGCGTCGCCGAGGCTGGAGACCCAGAGCAGGTCGATGACGCTCACCGCGACGACGGCGGTGAGCAACTCCACGTAGATGGGCAGGGCCAGACGGATCACGCTTACCTCGATTCGCTGTATCTCGTTTAGAGGTATAGCGATACGATGCGCCCATGGCAAGTGGCGGGGATCTGACGCTGATGATCCTGGGATTCCTCAACCAGCGGCCGATGCACGGCTACGAGCTCAAGTCGCGGCTGGCCGCGCTCACCGGGCACCTGCGCCCGGTCAGTGACGGCGCGCTCTACCCGGCCATCGCGCGGATGGAGAGCAAGGGGCTGCTGGAACGGCACGAGGAGGAAGGCGCGGCCGCGGCGCGCAGGCAGGTGCTCACCATCACCGCCGAAGGGCGGCAGGAGCTGATGCGGCGGCTGCGGGAACCGGCCGAGCTGGACATCAGCGACCAGACGCGCTTCTTCGCGCTGCTGACGTTCCTGTCGGCGCTGGAGGACCCTTCACTCCAGGCCGAGGTGCTGCGCAGGCGTCTGGCCTTCCTGGACAGGCCGACGAGCTTCTTCTACGAGGACGGCAGGCCGCTACGGGCCGAGGAGACCCCCGACCCGTTCCACCGCGGCATGCTGCTGATCGCCCGAGCCACCGGCACGGCCGAGCGCGACTGGCTCAGGACGACCATCGCGGAGCTCACGGGCTCCGGCCGGGGCGGCGACCCGTGAGCAGGAGCCGCCCGCCGGCGAGGGCCGAGCAACGCGCGAGCGGCGGCCGCCCGGCCGGGACCGCGGGCGGCGGCTGCTAGTCGAGACCGCGGCGCTTGAGCAGCGGCTCGATGCGCGGGTCGCGCCCGCGGAAGTTGCGGAAGGCGGTCAGCGGATCCATCCCGCCACCGCGCGACAGCAGCTCCTTGCGGAAGTGGTCGCCGTTCTCCCTGGCGAGCCCGCCGTTCTCCTTGAACCACTCCACGCTCTCGGCGTCGAGCACCTCGCTCCAGATGTAGGAGTAGTAGCCGGCGCTGTAGCCGCCGGCGAAGATGTGGGCGAAGTAGTTGGTCCGGTAGCGCGGCCTGACCAGCGGGAAGGCGATCTGGGCCGCCTCCAGCGCGGCCGCCTCGAACGCCTCGGCGTCCGCCACGCTCTCGCCCGGCGCGAGCCTGTGCCATGCCCAGTCGAGCAGCGTGGCGGCCAGGTACTCGACCGTCATGAAGCCCTGGTTGAACTTCTCCGCCGCCTTCATCTTCTCCACCAGCTCGGCGGGCATGGGCTCGCCGGTCTCGTGGTGCTTGGCGTAGTTGGCGAGGATCTCCGGCCAGGTCGTCCACATCTCGTTGACCTGCGAGGGGTACTCCACGAAGTCGCGGGGCACGTGGGTGCCCGACACCCGGGGGTAGCGCACCTCGGAGAACAGGCCGTGCAGGGCGTGGCCGAACTCGTGGAAGGCGGTGTTGACCTCGTCGTAGGTGAGCAGGGTCGGGCCGCTCGCGGGCTTGGTGATGTTGAGGTTGTTCATCACCACCGGCTTGTCGCCGAACAGGTACGACTGGTCGACGAGGTTGTTCATCCACGCGCCGCCGCGCTTGGTGGCCCTGGCGTAGGGGTCGAGCGCGAACAGGCCGAGCGGCGAGCCGTCCTCGTTGAACACCTCGAAGATCGTCATGTCCTCGTGGTAGCCCTTGAGGTCGGGCCGCTCGGTGAAGGTCACGCCGTACAGCTGGGTCGCGGCGTGGAAGACGCCGTCCCTGAAGACCCTGTTGAGCTCGAAGTAGGGCCGCATCGCGTCGGCGTCGAAGTCGTAGCGCGCCTTGCGCACCCTCTCGGCGTAGAACGACCAGTCCCACGGCTCGATCGCGAACCCGGCCTGCTCGGCCAGCGC
Source organism: Nonomuraea sp. NPDC003754 (assembly GCF_053605785.1). Lineage (NCBI taxonomy): Bacteria > Bacillati > Actinomycetota > Actinomycetes > Streptosporangiales > Streptosporangiaceae > Nonomuraea > Nonomuraea sp. NPDC003754. The sequence continues at coordinate 113,585 of NZ_JBSGJX010000014.1, read as the reverse complement.
CTCCGCCTCCTTCCTGGCGTTGCGGACGGCCGGCCCGACGAGCTGGCCGAGCATCTCCTCGACCGCCTCGACGGTCTTGGCCGTCTGGTCGGCCACGACGTAGGCGGCGTGGGAGGGGAAGCCGAGCAGGGCGGCGCGCTCGGCGCGCAGGGTCGCCATCCTGACGGCCAGTTCCAGGTTGGGCCGGGCCCGCTCCACGCTGAGCGTGTAGAGCCTGCGCCTGGTCTCCCTGTCGGTCAGCTGGGCGAGCCCCGGCTGGTTGGTGAAGTTGAGCAGCGGCAGGACGTAGCGGCCGTCCTCCTGGCGGATCGCCGCGATCTGGGCCTCGTCGAAGCCGTCGAGCTCCTTGGGGTCCGTCACGACCAGGGCTTCTTCGGTGGAGGCCTTGAGCAGGTTCTGCGAGAACTCGGTGGAGCGCCTGGACAGCTCCTCGTTGAGCTCCCTCAGCCTGGCCTGCTCCTGCTCGCCCAGGTCGGCGCCGGCGCGGATGAAGTCCTCACGGTACTTCTCCAGCAGCCACGCCTCCTCGGCGTCCTCGGTGGTGACCCGTTTGATCCGCTCCCACAGGGCGCGGTTGAGCCTGACCTCGTCGCTGTGCTTGGTCAGCCGAGGGGAGACCTCGGTCTCGATGGCCATGATGCCGTCGGTCGAGTTGGACGCGGCGATGCTGAAGAAGACGGTCGCGGTCCTGTTGAGGATCTGTCCCGAGCGCTCGAGCGCCGCGATGGTGTTGTCGAAGGTGGGCGCTTCGGGGTTGTTCGCGATCGCGTCGACCTCGGCCAGGTGGTCGGCCATGCCGCGCTCGAAGGCCGGCAGGTAGTGCTCCTCGCTGATCTCCTCGAACCGGGGCAGCTGGTAGGGCAGGCTGCTGGGGGCGAAGAACGGGTTCTCAGCCAACGCTAAGGCTCCTCCACGTGGTGTTTTGTCCTCTTCAGCTTGGCACGAGCGAGCCGCGGACGCGCTGGTTGAGCAATCGTTTTGGCCTTGTGCCCCTACCTGGGCTATTCTTTCGGAGTCGCCAGCGAGCGGATCCCGACAGGGAAACGTGAGCGCGGTGGGGTATGGTGTAATTGGCAACACGACTGATTCTGGTTCAGTTATTCTAGGTTCGAGTCCTGGTACCCCAGCTCTGCAAACGGATGTCCACACATGGACATCCGTTTTTGCGTTTCCGCGACATGCCTGGTGGGTAGGCCGTCAGTTTGGCTGTGCTCCACGAGGTGCGGTACAGTTACATCCGTTGCCGGGGAGACCCGGCACATCGCTTGTGGACAGGGTCCCGTCGTCTAGTGGCCCAGGACGCCGCCCTCTCAAGGCGGTAGCGCCGGTTCGAATCCGGTCGGGACTACCACTGCCGCAAGCCGCTTCGGTCCCGTCGTCTAGTGGCCCAGGACGCCGCCCTCTCAAGGCGGTAGCGCCGGTTCGAATCCGGTCGGGACTACATCGGCAGAAACCCGGATGCCTGCTGGCATCCGGGTTTCTGCGTTTTCGGGTGGATCACCGGCCCTGGCTAGACTCCGCCTCATGCGACGATCGGCCACGACGCTTTCCCGGCGCGCGATCGGCCTGATCGCAGGCGTTCCCACCGGGCTGGCCGGGCTCGGCTGGTGCGGCCTCGCCTGGGTGGCGGGGGAGCGCCGCGCCCGCACGGTCACCGCCACCCTCGTGCGCCTGGAGCGGGCCCGCCTGGCCGCCTGGTACGACCACCACGCGGGCAGCGCCCGGGGCGGCCGCGCCTACCTGGCGCTGCGCGGCCTGACCGGCCTGCTGGGCGGCTACCTGGCCGCCATGGGGGCGTTCGTCGCCGCCCTCCTCCTGTACGGCGGCGCCGCCCAGTTGGCGTCAGGGGAGGCGGACCTGCTGCCGCTGGAGTTCCCCGGCCTCCGCCTGATCGGCAGCAGCTGGGCCTACGGGCTCGTCCTCGGCGCGATCGTCCTGGCGCTGACCGGTGCCTGGGGCGCCGCGGTGATCGGTGTCGAGCGCCACCTCGCCGACCGCTTCCTCGGCCCCGATCCGAACGAGGCCATGGCCCGCCGGATCGCGGAGCTGACCGTCTCCCGCTCCGGCATCGTCCGCGCGGTCGACGAGGAGCGCAGGCGGATCGAGCGCGACCTGCACGACGGGGTCCAGCAGCGGGGCGTGGCCCTGGCGATGCTGCTCGGCCGCGCCCGCCACACCGCCGACCCCGCCCTGCTCGACGAGGCCTACGTCGAGTCCAGGAGACTGCTCGACGAGTTGCGGAGCGTGGCCTGGCGGGTCTATCCCACCGCGCTCGACACGCTGGGGCTGCGGGAGGCGCTGACCGAGGTGGCCGACCGCTCGGCCGTACCGGTGCGCGTCGCGTACGCGGTCGACGGGCGGCCGGCGCCGGAGATCGAGACCGCCGTCTACTTCGTGGCCAGGGAGGCCGTCACGAACGCGAACAAGCACGCGGAGGCAGGCCTGATCGTGGTCGAGGTGCGTGCGCGGGAGGGGGAGGTGGCCGTGACGATCACCGATGACGGCAGGGGCGGCGCCGTACCGGGCGGTGGTCTGTCGGGGCTGGAGCGGCGGGTGCGCGCGCTGGACGGCAGCTTCGCCGTCGACAGCCCACCGGGCGGCCCGACCACGGTGACGGCGAGGCTGCCGTGCGCCTGATCCTCGCCGACGACTCCGTGCTGCTCAGGGAAGGGCTGGCCCGGCTCCTGCAGGACGCCGGACACGAGGTGACGGCCGCGGTGGGCGACGCCGACGCGCTCATGGCCGCCGTGGCCGAGCACCGGCCCGACGTGGCGGTGATCGACGTGCGCATGCCGCCCTCCCACACCGACGAGGGGCTGAGGGCGGCGCTGGAGATCCGCGGCAGGTGGCCGGAGGTGGGCGTGCTCGTGCTCTCGCAGTACGTCGAGCAGGCCTCGGCGGCACGGCTGCTGGCCGGGCCCTCGGAGGGCCTCGGCTACCTGCTGAAGGACAGGGTCTCAGAGGTGGCCGAGTTCCTCGACTCGGTCGAGCGGGTCGGATCGGGCGGCACGGTGTTCGACCCCGACGTCGTCCGGCGGCTGCTGGCGGCCGCCCCGCTCGGCACGCTGTCCCCCCGCGAGCGGGCCGTGCTCGAACACCTGGCCACCGGCATGGTGAACACCGCGATCGCCGAGCGGTTGCACGTGTCGCAGAGCACGGTCGAGAAGCACGTCAACGCCGTCTTCGACAAGCTCGGGCTCGCGCCGACGCCCGGCTACAGCCGCAGGGTCCTGGCCATCCTCCGCTATCTCAACGGCTGAGCCGCACGGCCGTCACCACCACGCCCGCGACTGCGGCCGTCACCAGCCAGAGCATGAACGTGGGGTACAGGTAGAACACCTGGATCCACATGGCGTCGCGCCCCCGGGCCAGGAACCTGAAGACGGGCGCCGCCGCCGCGCACAGCGCCAGGGGCGCCAGGAGCGGCAGCACCCACAACCGTCCCCATCCCGTACGGCGGGCCGCCCACCGCCGCGAGCGGGCCAGGCCGCGCGCCGCCAGGGCGACGGTCACCAGCGTCAGCAGCAGGAACACCAGGTCGGTGACCAGGTAAGGGTCCGACGGCGGCTCGGGGGTGCCGCCCTCGATCATGGCGACGAGACCGTCGAGGAGGGCGGAGCTGTCGCCGAAGGCCATGCCGGTGTTGGCCATGACCGCGATGCCGTAGCCGGACTCCGGCATGAGCAGTTGCTCGGCGGTCGAGGTGAACAGCTCGCCGCTGTGCCCGATGGCCAGGTTTCCGCGCGGGGTCCTACCGATCGACCAGCCCAGCGCGTAGGTGTCGTTCTGCCGGGACGGCGTGCGCAGCTCCGCCGTGCTCGCGGGCGAGACGATCCCGGAGCGTTGCGCGATCAGCCATCTGGCCATGTCGTTCGCCGTGCTGATCACGCCGCCGGAGCCGTTGCCGAAGCCGGGCGGCTCGGGCACGGCGACCGCCTGTCCGAGGACGGTGAGGTGGCCGCGCGCGCTGTCCGGCATGTCGCGCTCGGTGTCGATCGTGGTGCTGTGGCTCATGCCGAGGGGGGTGAACACGTGGGTCTTGAGGTAGGCCGCGAACGGCTCCCCGCTGACCACCTCGACCAGTCGCGCGGCCACCTGGTAGTTGGTGTTGTGGTAGCTGAAGGCGGTGCCGGGCGCGGTGGCGAGCCGGGCGTCCTTCAGTCGCGCCACGGCGCCCTGGAGGGAGTCCGGCTGGGGCAGGCTCTTCTCACGGAAGGTGGCGTCGGCCATGCCCGAGGTCTGGTTCAGCAGCTGGCGAACGGTGATCCGCGCGGCTCGTGGATCGGCCATCGTGAACTCGGGCAGGTAGCCGCGCACCGGCTGGTCGAGCCGGATCGTGCCCTTCTCCACCAGCTGCATGACGGCGAGCGAGGTGAACGACTTGCTCACCGAGGCGACGGCCATGGGGGTGTCGGCGGTCAACGGGGCGCCCGAGGCGGTCCTGCCGTACCCGGTGGCGTGGACGACCCTGGATCCCCGGGTGATCGCGACCGCCACCCCCGGCAGGCCCGTCCTCTCCTGGTAATCGGCGACGTAGGCGTCGACCTGGGCGGGGGTGATGTCCACGGCGGGTGGCGGGGCGGCGAGGAAGAGCGCGGTCAAGACGGCTGTGAGCATGCGCCGACGCTAGTGACGGCGCCCTGCCCGCGACCATGGCGAGAATCCTTCGCATTCGTTACGGGAAACCGCCAGTTGACTGGATAGTGAAGCTATCCAATAATGGAGAGTGTCACTATCCAATCAGGAGGTGCCGAATGGCGATCATCACCCCGTGGATTCCCGGCCCCGCCGCGGCCCACGACCAGCCCGTGCAGGTCATGGCGTCGCGCTTCGAACTGCGCAGCCTGTGGCACGTGCCCGGCTTCCTGTTCCAGTCGATGCGCATCCTGCTGCAGGCCCGGCGGAGCCCCGGCGCGGTCGGCGCCACGCTGAAGGCCGCCCCCCTGCGCCGGACGTTCTGGACCCTGTCGGCCTGGACGTCCGACGAGGCCCTGTCCACCTTCGCCCGCAGCCAGCCGCACCGGAGCATCATCGGCGCCTACCGCGACCGGATGGCGGGCTCCACGTTCAAGTTCTGGACCGCCGAGCGGCCCGCGGACTGGGCCGAGGCGCACACCCGCCTGAAGGAGGAGTGAGGGCCCGCCGGCCGCGCCCGGCCCTCACCCGCGGACCCCACCGGTCGCCACGGCCACCTCGCCGCCGCGACCAGGCAGGTGATCCTCCACTCGGAGACGCGCAAGCCCCCCGCCGGGCACCGGCGGGGGGCTGCGGAGGGTCAGGAGGTCGAACGGGCCTTGAAGAGCGCTCGCTTGGCCGCCTTCGCCACATGCTTGTCCGGGTGGACCTGCGAGATCAGCTCCAGCAGCTCCTCCACATGCGCGTGCGGGATCTTCCAGATCACCTCGAGCAGGTTGTTGAGCAGGTCGGGCCCGATGTCACGCAGGCTGCTCACGAACTCCGCCCGCCCGAGACCGGCGGAGATCGTCCACATGTCCAGGATGAGCCAGTGGGTGTCGTCCTGGGTGGGCTCGGGAGCGCCCTCCACCTCCAGCTGCGTCAGGTGGGTGGCCGCGTACGGACGCAGCGAGGGCTCCTTCAGCGCCGCCTGCCAGGCCGGGATCGCGTCCTCGCCGAGCGTGCCGACCACGCTCGCCGCCTGGACCCTGATCAGCGCGTCGGTGTCGTCCTCGCCGGCCGCCTCCAGCAGCTCGCGGGCGGCCTCGCCCGGCTCGCGCAGCTCCATCCACGCCGCGAACTCCGCGTCGGCCTCGTCCTCGGGCAGCTCGGCGCTGAAGGCCAGCAGTTCGAGGGCGGTCATCGCGTCGATCGCCGGGCGGGCGTCGAGCTCGATGTCGGCGTCGTCGACCAGGTGCACGACGCCCTCGGTGCCGAGGGGAGTGAGCGTGACCTCGTCGCCGGTGACGGTGAGCATGCCGTACCCGACGAGCCAGTCGAGCACCGGCGCCAGCGGGTCGCCGTAGTGGTCGCGGGCGGCGGCCCAGGCGTCGGCGCCGAGCTCGTCGATGTCGGCGGCGGCCTCGGCGAGCTCCTCACGCAGCGCGGCCAGCCCGCGCGAGCCGCCGCCCAGCAGCAGGCGGACCAGCAGCCCGCGGCTGAGGCCGCCGAGCGCCATCGTGAGGTCGTCGTCCTCCAGCTCGGGGTCGCCGTAGTCGACGGAGTGGAGGCCGAGCATCCAGGCGTCGAGCACGTCCTCGTCGTCGTCGAAGGGCCACTCGGCGGTGTCGTCGTCGACGCTGACGGTGTCGTCGCCGTCGGGTTCGAGGAACTCCAGGTCGACCGCGAGGTTCCAGATGTTCCACAGCTGGGGGACGGCCTTGGACAGCGAGCCCTCGGTCGCCGGCCTGGGCAGGCCGATGACGGCCAGCGCCTCCTCCACCTCGGCGTCGGACAGCAGGCTGTCCTCGCCCACCTCGCGCGCGTCGCCGACCCAGACCGCGAGGTCGCGGGCCTTGGCGATGAGCGGGACGGCCCGCGCCGCGGCGGCGAGCTCGGCGTCGGGGCGCAGCCGGATCGTGGGCAGGTCGGCCAGCTCGTCGGCGAAGGGCTCGAAGTCGCCGAGGTCGCCGGTCTCCTCGCGCACGTCCTCGTCGTCGTCGATGAGGTCCTCCATGGCCTCGACGAAGTCGTCCTCCAGATCGTCGAGCTCGTCGAGCAGATCATCGAGGGAGTCGGAGCCCTTGGCCAGCTTGTCGGTGTCCGACAGGAAGGTCAGATAGGCGCGCACCGCGCCGATCATCCCGTCGGCCGCCTCGTCCGGATCCTCGACGACCTTGGGCATGCGGTCGAGCAACACCGTCCTGAGGTCGGCGCGGCGCCACCGGGCGACGTCGTCGGAAGCGGACAGCCGGTGCCACAGCGCGGCAGGGCCGACCAGGTCGGGGTCGCTGGCCGGGGCGTGTTCCCGTGCCCACACGATGAACTCTTCGAGCAGGGGACGCAGCTCATCGGCGGCTAGCTCGATGCGATCTGTCACCCACTCAGGCTAGTGCGCTCCGGCCGCGGTCGGCCCACGAAATCGACGGAGCGCCGATCACGAAAAGTCGCGAAACGGGGGGACGGAGCGCGTGGGAGCGCGTCCAACCGCTCCCACACCGGTCATCCCGTACGGCACGCGCGGTCAGTTGGCCCGGCGCATCGCCTCGGTGATCCGTTCGGCGGCGGCCATGACCGGCACCGCGTGCAGCCTGCCGGGCGTGCGGGTCAGGCGCTCGATCGGTCCGGATACCGAGACGGCCGCGACCACCTTGCCGCCCGTGCCCCTGATGGCCGCCGAGACGCTGGCGACGCCCTGCTCGCGCTCGCCGACGCTGTGGGCCCAGCCGCGCCGCCGTACGGAGGCGAGGGTCGCGGCGGTGAACTTGGCCCCGCGCAGACCCCTGTGCAGCCGGTCGGGCTCCTCCCAGGCCAGCAGGATCTGCGCGGCGGACCCCGCCGTCATCGGCAACGCCGAGCCCACGGGGACGGTGTCGCGCAGGCCGCTGGTGCGCTCGGCCGCCGCGACGCAGACACGCTCGTCTCCCTGGCGGCGGTACAGCTGCGCGCTCTCGCCCGTCAGGTCCCTGAGCTGGGTCAGGACGGGCGAGGCGACCGCGAGGAGCCGGTCCTCGCCGGCCGCGGTGGACAACTCCGACAGTCGCGGGCCGAGGACGAAACGGCCCTGCGTGTCGCGGGAGACGATCCGGTGATGCTCCAGCGCGACGGCCAGCCGATGCGCCGTGGGACGGGCCAGTCCGGTGGCCTGCACGAGCTGGGCGAGCGAGGCCGGGCCCGCTTCGAGGGCGTTGAGCACGAGAACGGCCTTGTCCAGTACGCCGACTCCGCTAGAGTTGTCCATACACCGATACTGCCGTCTCGACATATGAGAAGGCAAGTCGGGGCAATCTCAAGGAGGAGATCAATGGGCCGCACACTCGCGGAGAAGGTCTGGGAGCAGCACGTCGTGCGCCGCGCCGAGGGCGAACCCGACCTGCTCTACATCGACCTGCACCTCGTTCACGAGGTCACCAGCCCGCAGGCCTTCGACGGCCTGCGCATGGCGGGACGCAAGGTGCGCAGGCCCGATCTCACCATCGCCACCGAGGACCACAACGTCCCGACCGTGCTCGGCCCGATCTCCGACCCCGTCTCCAAGACGCAGGTCGAGACGCTGCGCAAGAACGCCGCCGAGTTCGGCGTCAGGCTGCATCCCATGGGCGACGCCGGCCAGGGCGTGGTCCACATCATCGGCCCGCAGTTCGGCCTGACCCAGCCGGGCATGACGATCGTGTGTGGCGATTCTCACACCTCCACCCACGGCGCCTTCGGCGGCATCGCGTTCGGCATCGGCACCTCCGAGGTGGAGCACGTGCTGGCCACGCAGACGCTGCCCGCCTACCGCCCGAAGACCATGGCCATCGAGGTCGGCGGCGAGCTGCCGGTGGGCGTCACGGCGAAGGACCTGATCCTGGCGATCATCGCGAAGATCGGCACCGGCGGCGGCCAGGGCTACATCGTCGAGTACCGCGGCGAGGCCATCCGCAAGCTCTCCATGGAGGGCAGGATGACCATCTGCAACATGTCCATCGAGGCGGGCGCCCGCGCCGGCATGATCGCGCCCGACGAGACGACGTTCGCCTACCTGAAAGACCGCCCCCACGCCCCGAAGGGCGAGGCGTGGGACCAGGCCGTCGAGCACTGGAAGTCGCTCAGGAGCGACGACGACGCCGTCTTCGACAAGGTCGTGGAGATCGACGCCACGACGCTGACGCCGTTCGTCACCTGGGGGACCAACCCGGGACAGGGGCTGCCGCTGGGCGCGGCCGTACCGTCGCCCGAGTCCTTCGCCGACCCCGTCGAGCGGTCGGCGGCCGAGCGGGCGCTGGAGTACATGGGTCTGACGGCCGGCACGCCGCTGCGCGAGATCGAGGTCGACACCGTCTTCGTCGGCTCGTGCACCAACGGGCGCATCGAGGACCTGCGGGCCGCGGCCGACATCCTGCGCGGCCGGCAGGTCAAGACCCGCACGCTGATCGTGCCCGGCTCGATGCTGGTGAAGCTGCAGGCCGAGAAGGAGGGCCTGGACGAGGTGTTCGAGGCCGCGGGCGCGGAGTGGCGGCAGGCCGGGTGCTCGATGTGCCTCGGCATGAACCCCGACACGCTCGCCCCGGGCGAGCGCAGCGCCTCGACCTCCAACCGCAACTTCGAGGGCCGGCAGGGCAAGGGGGGCCGCACCCACCTGGTCTCGCCCGCGGTCGCCGCGGCCACGGCCGTGACGGGCCGGCTGACGGCTCCGGCGGACCTGTAACCCTCTCCGGCCTCACCACACGACTTCAAGGACAGCCACGATGGACGCTTTCACCACGCACACCGGCACGGCGGTGCCGCTGCGCCGCAGCAACGTCGACACCGACCAGATCATCCCCGCCGTCTGGCTCAAGCAGGTCAGCCGTACCGGCTTCGAGAAGGGCCTGTTCTCCGCCTGGCGCGAGGACCCCTCCTTCGTCCTGAACGACCCGGCCTACCAGGGGGCCAGCATCCTGGTCTCCGGCCCCGACTTCGGCACCGGCTCCTCGCGCGAGCACGCCGTCTGGGCGCTGCAGCAGTACGGCTTCCGCGTCGTGATCGCCGCCAGGTTCGGCGACATCTTCCGCAACAACTCCACCAAGATGGGCCTGCTCCCCGTCGTCCTGCCGGGCGACAGGGTCGAGGCGCTGCAGGCGGCCGTCGAGGCCGACCCGAACCTGCCCGTCACCGTCGATCTGGCCGAGCGGCAGGTCCGCTGGGCCGGCGAGGTCGTGGCCTTCGAGATCGACGACTACACCCGCTGGCGCCTGATGGAGGGCCTGGACGACATCGGCCTGACCCTGCGTCACGCCGACGACATCACCACGTACGAGAATGGTCGGCAGTCATGGCTGCCGACGACCGTCTAGAGGACGACGAACTGGCGCGGCGGTTGCGCGAGGCGCACCGCCGCGTCCGCCTGCTGCCCACGGCCCACAGAGAACGTTTCGCGCGCCGATACCTGGCCATCTGTGATCTCGCCAAACGTGATCCCGAACGTGCGGCGACCCGGTTGGCGACCTTCCTCGCCGAGCTGAACAGCGAATCCGACACGCCGGGTGCCCAAAAAAACGCGTCTGGTGATTGAGTTCCTTCGCAATCCCCCTTTAGATTCAACCCGTAAGGGGTTTCTCGACCGTTGGACTCGTTGCTGGAACCCCGAGCCGTAACAGGGGGAGCGAAACCTACATGAACAAGCGGGAACTCGTCGACGCCATCGCGGACCGGGTGGGCGACAAGAAGACGGCGACCGAGGCCGTGAACGCCATTCTCGACGCCATTCAGAAGGCCGTCGCGAGTGGCGACAAGGTCTCGATCACGGGCTTCGGCGCGTTCGAGATGGTCCACAAGCCGCAGCGCACGGCCAGGAACCCGTCGACCGGCGCTGAGATCAAGGTGGCCGAGAGCTGGGGGCCGAAGTTCCGTCCTGGCTCGGACTTCAAGGAGCTGGTCAACGCCGGAGGCAAGAAGGCCGCCAAGAAGAAGTAAGTAACTACGGAGCGCCCGGACACCCGATAAGGGGGTCCGGGCGTTTTATTTGCGAAATCCAGGTGTGCTATTTGCGCAAGCGGGCCGTTCAGCCGGGCACCGGGAAAGTCGACAGCGTGACATAGGTGATCTCCTCTCCGGAGACGCCGAGATTCACGCGCTGTCCCGTACGCAACAGCCGTAGCGGCCCCGCGTCGAACGCCTCCGCGCCGAACTCCAGCACACTTCCGTCGTCGAGGAACACCGACCCCGAACGGGTCTCCGGATCGAAACTCCGCACCGTCGCCTGCACGAGCCCCAGCGTAAATCGTTTGACCTCGCACAGGGAACCGGTGAGGATCCCGCTTCGTGCCCGTTGCGCAAAGCGTCTGGCGGAACTCCGCCTTCCGGCGGCTGGTCGGCGCCGACGTCCTCAGCCAGTTCGGCACCCAGGTGACGCTGGTGGCCCTGCCGCTGACCGCCCTGCTGGTGCTGGACGCGACCCCGTTCCAGCTCGGCCTGCTCACCGCCGCGGAGATGGCCGCCTTCCTGGTCATCGGCCTGCCGGCCGGCGTGTGGGCGGACCGGATGCGCCGCCGTCCCATCCTGGTCGCCGCCGACGGCGTGCGCGCGCTGGCGCTGTTCAGCGTCCCGGTGGCGGCCTTCGCCGACGTGCTGACGCTCGCCCAGCTCTACGCCGTCGCGCTGGTCATCGGGGTCGGCACCGTCTTCTTCGACGTCGCCCACATGAGCCTGCTGCCCTCGATCGTCCGCAAGGACGGCCTGTCCACCGGGATCGGCACCCTGGAGACGCTGCGCAACGCCGCCTGGCTGGCCGGGCCCGGCTTCGGCGGCTGGCTGGTCCAGGTGCTCGCCGCGCCCTTCGCGCTGCTGGCCGACGCGATCTCGTACGCCTGCTCGGCGCTGGTCCTGTCGACGATCAAAGCCGACGAGACCCCTGCCGCCCCGGCGGAGCGCAGGAGCGTCAAGGCCGAGGTCGCCGAAGGGCTCAGATACGTGCTCGGCCACCAGGTGCTGCGCCGCGTCGCCCTGGTCGGCGCGCTGAACATGCTCACCAACGGCCTGTGGGCGATCGTCCAGCCGCTGTTCCTGGTGCGCGAGCTCGACCTCGGCGCAGGAGCCTACGGCCTGATCGTCTCGGCCGCGGGCGCCGGCGGCGTGCTGGGCGGCGCGCTCGCCCCGAAGATCGTCGCCAGGTACGGCAACGGCGGCGCCATGTACGGCGGCGCCGTCCTCGCCGGGCTGTTCCCGCTGATCGGCGGGTTCGCCGGCGAGGGATGGCGGGTCCTGCTGTACCCGCTGGGGCTGTTCCTGATGCTCGTCGCCGCGGTCGTCTTCAACGTCGCCCAGAGCAGCTACCGCCAGGCCGTCACCCCCGACCACCTGCGCGGCCGGATGAACGCCAGCATGCGCTTCCTCATGTGGAGCGCGATGCCGGTCGGCGGCCTGCTCGGCGGCCTGCTGGCCGAGCGGGTGAGCGTGGGCGTGCTGCTGTGGGTGGCCTGCCTCGGCACGGCGACGGCCCACCTGCCGGTCATCGTGTCGCCGTGGATCAGGCGTCTGCGAGCCGAAGCCGGCTGACCACCTCGGCGGTGTGCGGGCCGAGGCCCAGCGCGATGGCCGCGCGCAGGTCGTCGGGGGTGTCGACGTCACGCCTGACCGACTCGATGCCCTCCAGGGTCAGCTCCTTGGCTCCGCCGGCCAGGTGCTTGGCCCTCGACTCGCCGCCGAAACGGGGGGTGAACGGCACGCCGGGCCGTACGCCGTAGAAGGTCGTGCCGACGTCGAGCGCGTCCGGCACGAACGCCTGGTCGAACTCGGCCGCCGCCTCCAGCACCGTGGCCAGCTCTGCGGGGCGCAGGGCGGGCAGGTCGGCCTGGAGGGCGCCGACGGCGTCGCCAGGCGCCAGCCGTACCGCATGGGCGGCACCCGCGCGCAGCGCGGTGTTGAGACCGCGGTCGGGGTCGGGGACCACCACGGCCCCCAGCGCGGCGAGCGGCCCTGCGGCGCCCTGGTCGGCCGTGACCACGATGACTCTGGCCACGGGCGCGGCGGCCAGCGCCGCCGACAGCGTGTCGCCGGCCACCGCGACCGCGAGCGCGGTCCGGTGCGGCCCGGTCGCCGCGGCCAGCCGGCTCTTGGCCGCTACCAGCGTCTTCACCGGGATGACGAGTGACCAGCGGATGCTCATAGGCTTAAGCATCTCGTCTCGACATCCTGAGCGGCCAACCGGGAGACTTGGGGCGCAGTCGTCTGTCTTGGAGGAGTTCATGAGCCGCCCCGGCCGACCATCCCGCCCTTGGGAGACCTTCGCGGTGGTGATCGTCAAACCGCTCTCGTGGCTGCTCGTCAAGAAGGACTGGCGCAGGGGCGAGCTGATCCCGAAGACCGGCGGGCTCATCATCGCGACCAATCACCTGTCGTGGACCGATCCCGTTCTCATCGCGCACTTCCTCTACAACCACGGGCGCTGGCCGGTCATTCTCGCCAAGGCGTCGCTGTTCAGGGTGCCGTTCCTGGGCGCCGCGGTGCGCGCGCTGCAGGCGATCCCGGTGGACCGGGGCACCGCCGAGGCCGCCCGGTCGCTGGAGATCTCCGAGCAGCGGCTGCGCGACGGGGGCGCGATCATGTTCTATCCCGAGGGGACCGTCACCCGCGATCCCGGGCTGTGGCCGATGGTCGGCAAGACCGGCGTCGCCCGCCTGGCGCTGCAGACGGGGGCGACCGTCATCCCTGTCGCCCACTGGGGTGCGCACGAGCTGTTGCCCTACGGGGAAAAGAAGCCGAGACTCTTTCCTCGCAAGACGTTCACCGTACGGGTCGGACCTCCCGTCGACCTGTCGAAGTACGAGGGGCAGCCGTTGCGAGGTCCGGTGCTGCGTGAGGCGACCGCCGACATCATGGCCGCGATCACCGTTCAACTGGCGGAAATCAGGGGAGAGAAAGCTCCGGAGACCCCCTACGACCCGGCAGGGCGGTGAATCAGATGACCAAGGCCGCCGTTTTCGGAACCGGCTCGTGGGGCACCACGTTCGCCATGATCCTGGCGCGCGCCGGCGTGCGGACCACGCTGTGGGGCCGCCGCCCCGAGATCGTCGAGGCGATCGACCGCCGCCACGAGAACCCCGACTACCTGCCGGGCGTCCTGCTGCCCGAGACGCTGCGCGCGACGACCGACCCGGCCAAGGCGCTGGACGGCGCCGACTTCGTGGTCCTCGGCGTCCCCTCGCAGACGCTCAGGGAGAACCTCACCCTCTGGAAGCCCCACCTGCCGGACGACGCGGTGCTGGTCAGCCTGATGAAGGGCATCGAGCTCGGCACCACCAAGCGGATGAGCGAGGTCATCTGCGAGGTGGCCGAGGTGCCGCAGGAGCGGGTTGCGGTCGTCTCCGGCCCCAACCTGGTCGGTGAGATCGTCAGGGGCCAGCCGGCGGCGACCGTCGTCGCCTGCCCTGACGAGCGCACCCTCGAACGCCTGCAGGAGGCCTGCCACGTGCCGCCGTGGTTCCGGCCCTACACCAACCCCGACGTCGTGGGCGTGGAGCTGGGCGGCGCGGTCAAGAACGTGATCGCGCTGGCGGTGGGCGTCGCCGTCGGCATGGGCATGGGCGACAACGTGGCCGCCATGCTGATGACCCGCGGGCTGGCCGAGATCTCCCGGCTGGGCGCGGCGCTCGGCGCCGACCCGCACACGTTCGCGGGCCTGGCCGGCATGGGCGACCTGGTCGCCACCTGCACCTCGCCGCTGTCGCGCAACCGCACGTTCGGCGAGAACCTCGGCAAGGGCATGACGCTGGCCGAGGTCGTCGCGGTCACCAAGCAGACGGCCGAGGGCGTCAAGTCCTGCGAGTCGGTGCTCGAGCTGGCCAGGAAGCACGACGTGGAGATGCCGATCACCGAGGTGGTGGTGGGCGTGGTCCACGACGGCATGACCCCCGAGGAAGCCGGGGTGCTGCTGATGTCGCGCACCCCCAAGCCGGAGAGATACGGCGTGTGAGAGAGAACACCCGGTGCGTCCGCGCGCCCGCCGGGGGCGGGTACGCCACGGCCGTGGCCGCCCTCGAGGGCGTGGCCGCGCCAGAGAACGTGGCAGGCAAGACGTTCGCCTCGGGCGATGCCGCCCTGGCCGCCGTCCTGCTGACGTTCCTGCGCGGCGGCTCGCACGTGATCGCTCCCGCGCCTGGGGCCGGCGTGCTCGCCAACGTGCTCGGCAGGTTCGGCGTCAGCGCCGACTTCGTCGACACGGGTGACCTGGCGGCCGTACGGCAGGCCGTCCGCGGCAACACGAAGATCATATACGTCGAGACGCTCTCCGACACCGCCGTGGCCGACCTGCGCGGGCTGTACCGCCTGGCCAGGGAGGCCGGCGCGATGCTCGTGGTCGACTCCACGCTGGCCACGCCGATCGTCTGCCGCCCGCTCGAACACGGCGCCGACCTGGTCATCCACTCGACCGGCACGCTCCTCGGCGACCGCGAGGGCGGCGTCGTCGTCGGCCGCCACGACCTGATGCGCAGGCTCACCGACGACCTCGGCGCGCCCCTCTCGCCCGCCGACGAGGCCGCGCTGCTCGGCGCGCTGGAGACGCTGACGCTGCGGGTCAGGCGCAGGTGCGCGACCGCCATGGAGTTCGTCGCGGCCGTGGCCAAGCATCCCGGCGTGGCCGCCGTCGACTACCCGGGCCTGCCCCACCATCCGGGGCACCACCTGGCCCGCCGGCTGTTCGACTCGGGACCCGAGGGCACGCGGTTCGGTCCGCGGGTGAGTGTCACGCCGCGCGGCGACGCCGACGACCTCGTCACGTCGCTGCGGCTGATCGGCTGCAGCACCTCCGCCGTCAGGCAGGGCGCCGCCGTACGCTTCACGATCGGGCTCGAGGACGTCGAAGATCTCGTGGCGGACGTGACACGAGCCCTTGACTCCCAAGCAGGGTAGATTCGGGCGACATGAGCAAGCCACGCGTCGCGGTCGTTTTCGGTGGTCGCAACTCCGAGCACGCCGTCTCCCTCATGGGGGCGGGCAGCGTACTCGAAGTGATCGACAGGTCCAAGTACGAGGTGATCCCCATCGGGATCGCCCAGGACGGCCGGTGGGTGCTCGCCGCGAGTGACCAGCGGTTCGCCATCGAGGACGGCGAGCTGCCCGTGGTCGACACCTCGGGCGCCGAGCTGGCCCTGCCGTCGGGCGAGGGTGCGCTGGTGACCTACGAGCAGGGCAGCATCCCGGTCGAGCTCGGCACCGTCGACGTCGTCTTCCCCGTCATGCACGGCCCCTTCGCCGAGGACGGCACGATCCAGGGCCTGCTGGAGATGGCGGGCGTGCGCTACGTCGGCTCCGGCGTGCTGGCCAGCGCCGTCGGCATGGACAAGGCGTACATGAAGGCCATCCTCGCCGCCGCCGGGCTGCCCGTCGGCCGCCACGTGGTGGTGCGCGAGCGCGACTGGCGCCTCGACAGGGAGCGCGTGGTCAAGGAGGTGGAGGAGCTCGGCTGGCCGGTGTTCGTCAAGCCCGCCCGCGCGGGCTCCAGCCAGGGCATCTCCAAGGCCCACGACCGGGCGTCGCTGGAGGCGGCCGTCGAGCACGCCCGGGCGCACGACCCGAAGGTGCTGGTAGAGGCGGCGATCGTCGGCCGCGAGATCGAGTGCGCGGTGCTGGAGTCGCTCGGCGACGAGCCGCCGGCCGCCTCCGTGCCCGGCGAGGTGCTCGTGCAGGGCGGCCAGGAGTTCTTCGACTTCGAGGCCAAGTACTACCCGGACCAGATGTCGCTCGACGTGCCCGCGGACATCCCGGCCGGCAAGGCCGAGGAACTGCGGGCGATGGCGGTACGAGCCTTCGAGGCGCTCGGCTGCGAGGGGCTGTCCAGGGTCGACTTCTTCTACACCCCTGACGGGCGGCTGATCCTCAACGAGATCAACACCATGCCCGGGTTCACGTCGCTGTCGGTGGCGCCGCAGCTGTGGGCGGCCACCGGGCTCGACTACGGGCAGCTGGTGGAGCGGCTCATCCAGCTCGCGCTCAACCGCCGCGCCGGGCTGCGCTGAGCCGTTCCGCGCCCCTGACCGGCGCTCGGGGGCTGTTCCCCGGGGCCGGCGTCCGGGGGCGCGTCTCCTGCCCCGGCCGGCCCCCCGGTCAGCCGGTGGCCTTCTTGACGGGCTCGGCCAGGTCGATCAGCACGCTGGACGCCTCGTGCGTCTTCGCGATCGTCACCTCGACGTAGGCGGTGTCGGTCACCGCCGTGAACAGCGTCGGCGTCGTGGGGTCGGCGAACCAGCCCACCCCGTCGAGTTCGAGGAGCTGGTCGGTGGCGGCCATCCGGGCAGGCCGCGGTACCCCGCAGCGCAGCGCGATCTCGGCCGAGCCCCAGACGGCGACGTACGGCGACTCGGGCGTGGACGCCACCCGCCCCGCCCCGTCGACCTGCTGGGGCAGCAGGCTGGAGAGTTTCGTGCACGCCGCCACCGCCTCCCCCTGGGGGGCGGGTGGTTCGACCTGGACGGCGCCGCCGCACCCGGCGAGCAGGACCAGCGCCAGGACGGCGACGCCTCGCTTCATATGTGGACGATAGGGCACGTCAGCGTACGCGTTATCCCCTCGACCGCCTGGATCTGGGCGACGACCAGCTTGCCGAGCTCGTCCACGTTGCGGGCCTCGGCGCGCACGATCACGTCGTAGGGACCTGTCACGTCCTCGGCCTGGGTGACCCCGATGATGCCGGAGATCTCGCGAGCCACTGCGGCGGCCTTGCCGACCTCGGTCTGGATCAGGATGTACGCCTGCACCATTACGTCCTCCCGGGCGATTGGATCAGCGCCGAAGGGCCACCGTACCCTGTGTGCCACCTCATGAGAAACGTGGGTTCTGTCCATGCCGTACGGTGGCTGGCGTTTTGGTGGGCATGTCTCTTATGAGTAGGAGGTGCGTCATCACAGTCGGAGATCTCGGCGAGTTCGGAGTTGTAGCGCGCATTGCTCGGCGCTTGCCACAGGGTGAGAGCGTGCTGCTCGGTCCTGGTGACGACGCCGCGGTGGTGAAATCGCCCGATGGGCGGGTCGTAGTGACAACGGACTTGTTGATCGAGGGTAGGCACTTTCGCCGTGATTGGTCCAGCGCGTATGACGTAGGCAGGAAGGCCGCAGCACAGAATCTTTCCGATATTGCCGCAATGGGGGCTGTTCCCACCTCGCTCGTGGTGGGGCTCGGCATGCCGGGTGACGTTCCCGTGGAGTGGGTCGACGGGCTGGCCGACGGGTTCAGGGACGAGTGCGCGCTGGTCGGCGCCAGCGTGGTCGGCGGTGACATCGCCCGCTCCGAGCGCGTGGTGATCGGTGTGACCGCGCTGGGCGACCTCGCGGGGCAGGCGCCCGTCACCCGTGCGGGAGCGCGCCCCGGCCAGGTGGTCGCCTACGCGGGGCGGCTGGGCTACGCGGCCGCGGGGCTCGCCGTGCTGGACGCCGGGATCGTTCCGGAGGCCGGGCCGCTGCTGGAGGCGGTCGAGGCGCACCGGCGGCCGCGACCGCCGTACGAGCGAGGTCCAGAGGCGGCTCGGCTGGGCGCCACGGCGATGCTGGACGTCAGCGACGGGCTGCTGCAGGACCTCGGACACGTGGCCGAGGCGAGCGGTGTGGGCATCACCCTCGATCCCGCCGCCTTTCCCATCGGCGAGCCGGTCTCAGCCGCCGCGAAGGAGCTCGGGACCGATCCACTCGACTGGGTGCTCACGGGTGGCGAAGATCACTCTCTGGCCGCGGTCTTCCCTGCGGAAGTGCGGCTTCCGCCCCACTGGACCGTCGTCGGCCACGTGACCGAGGGGGCGAAGGTGCAGGTCACCGGACGCGCGGTGGGACCCGGCGGCTGGGATCACTTCAGAGCGTGAAAGAGCCGTTCCGAGAAGATACCCTCGGGAAAGTTGTGACAAACGCGTATTAAAGATGTTATTAAGATGGGCGGCCCATGTATCCGGCAGGAAGGGCAAACATGGCCCGCCACGGCACCGGCGAACCAGAGAACGCGTGGAACCAAGGGGGACGCGACTCGGAAGACCCCCGTAAGGCGGACTTTCGCTCCTCCGACGACCCCATCACCACGGGGGCCTTCATGGCGCCCGTGGCCGATCAGGCAGGGTGGCCCGCACCGCCCGACCAGATCGACCAGCAGTTCCAGGCCGGTCCCTCGACGGGGGAGTGGGCTGTGCCGCCGCAGCAGCCCGACATGCTGGGCCGTCCCGCGACGGAGCCCATGTCGGCCCGTGACGCCTTCGGCGACCCCGTCTCCGCCTTCGGCGGCGGCCCCTCGGGCGCCGGCTCTTCCTTCTTCGGCGACCCCGGCCCCGGCTCCGGCGACCGCGGACCTCGCCCGGACTCCTTCTTCGGCGACCCCGGCCCTGGCCAGGACTCCTTCTTCGGCGACCCAGGCCCTGGTCCCGACTCAGGCTTCGGTGACCGGGCGTACGGCGGTTCGGCGTTCGGTGACGCGGGCCGGGCCGCGCCCGGCTTCGGGGAGCAGGCTCCCGGCGGCCGTGGCCCCGCTGACCCCGCATTCGGCGGGCAGGGCGACGACGCTTTCGGCGGACCCGGGCACGGGGAGACCGCCGTGTTCGGCGACCGCGTCTTCGGCGACCCCGCGTTCGGCGACCCGGTCCCCGGCGGGGCACCGTACGGCGGGCAGGGCCTCGACGACGCCGGAGGTCCCGCCACGGGCCCCCATCCCGTCACCAGCTCGCCGACCGACAGGCTCGTGGCCACCGGCCCGCCGCGGCAGCCCGTGGCCGCGTGGGAGGACGCCGCCGAGCCCAACGAGACGGCCTTCCTCTCCGGCGGCGAGTGGAGCGAGAACGCGGACTGGGAGGACGAGCGGGAGGACCGGTCGTCCCGCGGGCGGCGCGGCAGGCGCCGCCCCGCCGCCGAGGCGCGCGAGTCGGGGCAGGGCGGCAGGGGCAAGGTCGCGCTCCTGTCGGTGGCCGCCGTCGCCATCGTGCTCGGCGGTACCGTCGTGGGCGTGCGGATGGTGAGCTCCTCCGGCGAGGCGTCCAAGGCGGGCGCGGGGACGACGAGCCAGTCGGCCTCGCCCGTCTCCGAGACCTCCGAGGCCACCGAGCCCGACCCGAGCGCGGAGGAGAGCGACCCCGCCGCTGAGGAGACCGCCGAGGAGCCCACGGAGGAGCCGACGGACCAGCCGTCGGAGACCAAGGCCGCGGTCCGGCCGCGCCCGTCGGCCTCGACCGCTCCCGAGCGCGGGCCCCGCCGTACCACCACGCCGCGGCCGTCCGACCGGCCCACCAGGTCCGCCGTGCCCGAGGACCCCGAGCCCTCCGAGGAGCCCACGCCCACGGCCGAGCCGTCCGACATGCGGGAGGCGAACAACACCGGCCAGCCCGGTGTCCCCGATCCCGTGACCAGCTCCACCTCGGGCACCGGCTCCGGCTCCCAGTCCAGCTCCACCAGCAGCGGCGGCGCGGCCGTCAACGTCAGGTTCGACGTCGTACGGCAGCGCCTGGCCGGTTACACCGCCGAGGTGCAGGTGGTGAACGACTCGACCAGGTCGCTGAACGACTGGACCCTCAGCATCCCCGTGGACGGCCTGGTCTCCGCGGTCCGGGGGGCGCAGTGGGTGCAGGACGGCGGCCTGCTGGTCCTCCAGCCGCGCACCACGCTGGCCGCCGGTGAGTCCGTCGAGGTCACGTTCACCGCGACCGGCAGCGGCGACGCCCCGGTCTCCTGCGGTCTGGTCGGCGGGGAGTGCACGGTCGGCTGAGTGGTTGGATGGATGCCATGACCCCTCCTCGCGTACTCACCGTCGCCGGATCCGACTCCGGTGGCGGCGCCGGCATCCAGGCGGACCTCAAGACCATGCTGGCGCTCGGCGTCCATGGCATGAGCGTCATCGCCGCCGTGACCGCGCAGAACTCACTGGGTGTGCAGGGGTACTGGGAGCTGCCGCCCGAGGCGGTGCGCGCCCAGCTCGACTCGGTGCTCAGCGACATCGGCGCGCAGGCGATCAAGACCGGCATGCTGGCGTCGCCGGTCCTCGTCGAGACGGTCTCCGAGGCGCTGGCCGCGGCGGGGGCGCCCGTCGTCGTGGACCCCGTGGGGGTCTCCAAGCACGGCGACCCGCTGCTCGTCCCTGAGGCGATCGACACGATCAAGACGCGGCTGCTGCCGATCGCGACCGTGGTCACCCCGAACCTGTGGGAGGTCGAGCAGCTCACCTCGGTCAAGGTGGAGGACGAGGACGGCCTGCGCCGCGCCGCCGACTCCATCCTCGCGCTCGGTCCCGCGTGGGCCCTCATCAAGGGCGGCCACCTGCCCGGCGAGCCGGTCGACCTGCTGACCGACGGCACCGAGGAGTACCGCTTCAGCGCGCGGCGCCTGGACAACAGGCACACCCACGGCACGGGCTGCACGCTGGCCTCGGCCATCGCCTCCCGGCTGGCGCTCGGCGACGACGTGCCGACCGCGGTCGGCAAGGCCAAGGAGTACGTCACGGGCGCGATCGCCCGCGGCTTCCCCCTGGGCGACGGCATCGGTCCGGTCGACCACGCGTGGATGTGGCGCCAGTAGCGGTCAGATGTCGGTGATGGCGTGGGCCAGCTCGGGGTCGACGCGCACCAGACCGCCCCGATCGGCGGTGACGACCGTGCAGTCGACCCGTTTGCTCACCCGGCTCCTGCCGCACAGGGCGACGTTGACGTCGACGATGTCGTCGTGGCCGCACTCACCGATCTTCTTGCCGATCTCCTTCGCGCGCTGAGGGGTGAGCTCGTCGAGCATCACGCGTGTGGCGGCGGGCGCGTCGGCGAGCTTCACCAGTGCCGCCAGCCTGGAGTGCCGCAGGCCGGTACGGCGCACCTCGGCCAGCGCCATGCGCGGGATCGTGACGACGATCTGGCCTTCGAGGACCTGGCTGAACAGCTCGATCATCCGCTGGTCGCCTCGTTCGAGCTGGATCAGCGCGCCGGAGTCGAGAACGAAGCGCTCCGCCGGCTCCGGTGTCATCACGACTCCTGCCCGTCGGTCGGCAACCTGCCTTCGCGCGCGGCCCTGGCCCGTTCGAGGGCCTCCCGCGTCCAGGCCTTCGCCTCGGGCCCCGGCTCGCCGAACTCCTCCTTCAGGTCGGCGACCAGCATGGCCAGCTGGGCCAGCTGCCGCCGGGAGGCGAGCGTCTCGATGATGAGACCGGAGACCGAGTCGGCGTGACCCTGCTCGACCATGTCCTGCATCCAGGCGTAGAGGTCGCCGGGGAGGGTGACGCCTATCTTCTTGATCATATTGTGGCGGGGGGTTAGCGTGATCGTCACGCGCTGACCATAGAGACCACACGGAGCGTGACGCAAACCGCTCTTCGAGCAGATGTTCGTCCGGGTGTAAGAAACCTCTACCCGCGGTCTAGCTCCCTCTACAGACGCCGAAAGCCCGGCGCTCAAGAGCGCCGGGCTTTCCGGAAGTCGTGAAGGTTAGCGGGCGACCTTGCCCGCCTTGATGCACGAGGTGCACACGTTCAGCTTCTTCGGCGTGCCGCCAACGACCGCGCGCACCGTCTGGATGTTGGGGTTCCAACGACGACGGGTGCGACGGTGGGAGTGGGACACGTTGTTACCGAAGGTCGGGCCCTTACGGCAGACATCGCAGACCGAAGCCACGGTATCGCTCCTTTTCAGTCGATAAGCCCAGTCCGCTTGGATCTTTCGGGCGGAGGGCATGCCGGGACAACCGGCCAGCCAGACGAGGATATCCGATCCAGGCCCATGACCGCGAACTCACGCGGCAACACGCGGATGTTGGGGATATTCTCCGCAATAAACGCTAGCGCATCGCGGCCGCGAGGGAGCACACATGGAGGTTCTCGACCCGCCCGCGGTGCGCCGCTGGGTACGGCTGGCCGCCGACGCGCTGGGAACCGCGCGGGCCGACATCGACGCGCTCAACGTCTTCCCGGTCGCCGACGGCGACACCGGCACCAACCTGCACCTCACCATGATCTCGGCGGCCGAGGCGGTCGAGGCGCTGCCGGAGGACGTCGGGGCCGCCGTGGTGTGGCAGACCCTCGCGTACGGCGCGCTGGTCGGGGCCAAGGGCAACTCGGGCGTCATCGTCAGCCAGGCGCTCAGGGGCATGGCCGAGGTGCTGAAGGAGCGCGAGGGCACCGCCGCCGACCTGCGCGGGGCGCTGGCCAGGGCGGCGGAGCTGGCCAGGGGCGCGGTGGCCAGACCGGTCGAGGGCACCGTGCTGAGCGTGCTGGAGGCGGTCGCCGCGGACCCGGGAGACGGCGACCTCGACGCGACCGCGCGGCGGGCGGCGGCACAGGCCCGGACGGCGCTGCGCGGTACGCCTGACCAGCTCGACGTGCTGGCCCGCAGCGGAGTGGTCGACGCGGGCGGCGCCGGCGTGGCGATCATCATGGAGGCGCTCGCCGAGGTCGTCACCGACTCCTACACCCAGCGCTACGAGGTGCCCGCGCCGACACGGCGCGTGACCCCGATGACCGAGTCGGGCGCAGGCTACGAGGTGATGTACCTGCTCGACGCCGACGACGAGGCGGTCGGCAAGCTGCGCGCCGAGCTCGACGCGCTCGGCGACTCCCTGGTGGTGGTCGGCGGCGACGGGCTGTGGAACGTCCACGTGCACGTCGACGAGGCCGGCCAGGCGATCGAGGCGGCGCTGCGGGTGGGCAGGCCGCACCGCATCAGGGTGACCTACCTGGCCGCGCCCGGCCGTACGCACCGGGCCGCGGGCGGCAGGGGAGTGGTGGCGGTGGCCGCGGGCGCGGGCATCGCGGCCCTGTTCGAGGAGTGCGGCGCCGTCGTCGTACGGCGGGAGCCGGGCTCCAGCCCGTCGCTGCCGGTGATGCTGGCGGCGATCCGCGAATCGGGCAGCGAGGTCGCGGTGCTGCCGAACGACGAGGGCGTGCGGGCGGTCGCCGTCGCGGCGGCGGAGATCGCGCGCGAGGACGGCGTGGTGGTGAGCGTGCTGCCGACCAAGGCCACCGTGCAGGGCCTGGCGGCGCTGGCCGTCCACGATCCGCTGCGCCGCTTCGACGACGACGTGGTGGCCATGACGGACGCGGCCGGCCACACCCGCTACGGCCACCTGACCGTCGCCGACCGGCGGGTGCTCACCAGCGCCGGCCTGTGCAGGCCCGGCGACGTGCTGGGCATGATCGACGGCGACGTGGCCCTCATCGGCGACACGCTGGCCGAGGTCGCCGAGCGGATCGTCGACAGGATGGTGGCCGGCGGCGGCGAGCTGGTCACGCTCGTCACCGGAGCCGACGCGCCCGAACGGCTCGCCGAGGCGGTGACCGGCTTCCTGGCGCGGACCAGACCCGACGTGGAGGTCGCCGTCCACGAGGGCGAGCAGGGCGGCTACCCGTTGCTCATCGGTGTCGAGTGAATATCCTGTCGGTCTCAGGCGGTAGAACTGGTTGACGTGAGTCGATTCGACGAGCCGCTGTCCAAGGCGCTCGATCCCAAGACCGCCAAGCTCCTGGAGAGCGTCCTGGAGCTGGAGACCGTCGGCGACCTGCTACGCCACTACCCCCGCCGCTATGCCGAGCGGGGCGAGCTCACCTCGCTCGACGCGCTCGAGGTCGACGAGCACGTCACCGTGGTCGGCGAGGTCACCAGGCTGATGCGCAAGCCCATGCGCAACAGGGGCGGCACGTGGCTCGAGGTCGAGGTCGTCGACGGCACCGGCAAGAAGATCTACCTGTCGTTCTTCGGCAAGGGCTCCCACGTGGCCGAGTCGCGGCTGCGGACCGGCCGGCGCGGCATGTTCGCCGGCAAGGTCGGCCTGTTCGGCGCGCGCGGCACCCCGCGCTGGCAGCTCAGCCACCCCGAGTTCGAGCTGTTCGAGGACGAGGCCGAGGCGAGCGCGGAGGAGTTCGCGGCGGCGCCGGTGCCGATCTACCCGGCGGGCAAGGACGTCACCCCGTGGGCGATCCGCAGGGCGGTGGGAGTCGTCCTCGACACCCTCGGCCCGCTCGACGACCCGCTGCCGCTGGAGCTGCGCCGCCGCCACAAGCTGCCCGACCTGGCCGACGCGCTGGAGGCGGTCCACCGGCCGAAGGACTTCGGCGACGTGGTGCGGGCGCAGAAGCGGCTGAAGTTCGACGAGGCGTTCGTCCTGCAGTCCGTCCTGCTGCAGCGCAGGCGGGCGGCGGTCGCCTGGCCGGCCAAGGCGCGCCCGCGGGTGGCGGGCGGCCTGCTCGACTCCTTCGACGAGCGCCTGCCGTTCTCGCTGACCGAGGGGCAGGCGGCGGTCGGCGAGGAGATCGCCGCCGACCTCGCCCAGGCGCACCCGATGCACCGGCTGCTGCAGGGCGAGGTGGGCGCGGGCAAGACGGTGGTGGCGCTGCGCGCGATGCTGCAGGTCGTCGACGGGGGCGGCCAGGCGGTGCTGCTCGCGCCCACCGAGGTGCTGGCCCAGCAGCACCACCGCTCCATCACCGCGATGCTGGGCGACCTGGCCACGGGCGGCATGTTCGGCGGCACCACGGTGGCGCTGCTCACCGGCTCCATGGGCGCGGCCGCGCGCCGCGTCGCCCTCCTCGACGCCGCGTCGGGTACGGCGGGCATCGTCGTCGGCACCCACGCGCTGCTGCAGGAACACGTGCAGTTCGCCGACCTCGGCCTGGTCGTGGTCGACGAGCAGCACAGGTTCGGCGTCGAGCAGCGTGACGCGCTGCGCGAGAAGGTCTCCGGCGGGCGGCCCCACGTGCTGGTCATGACCGCCACGCCGATCCCGCGCACGGTCGCGATGACCGTCTTCGGCGACCTGGAGGTCTCGACGCTCTCGCAGCTCCCGTCGGGCCGCGCGCCGATCACCTCCCACGTCGTCCCCGCCGCCGAGAAACCTCACTACCTGGAGCGCACCTGGGAGCGGGTGCGGGAGGAGGTCGGCCTGGGCCGCCAGGCCTACATCGTGTGCCCGCGCATCGGCGACCTGGAGGGCGACGAGGGCGACCTGGCCGCCTCCGACGACGACAAGCGACCGCCGCTCGCCGTGCTCGAGGTGGCCGAGATGCTCGCCTCAGGGCCGCTCCACGGGCTGCGGGTGGAGGTGCTGCACGGCAAGCTCCCGCCCGAGGAGAAGGACGCGATCATGCGGGCCTTCTCCCGTGGCGAGGTCGACGTGCTGGTGGCGACGACGGTGATCGAGGTGGGCGTCGACGTCCCCAACTCCTCCGTCATGATCATCATGGACGCCGACCGGTTCGGCGTCTCCCAGCTCCACCAGCTCAGAGGGCGGGTCGGCCGGGGCGGGCTGCCGGGGCTGTGCCTGCTGGTGACGGAGTTCGCGACGGGCACGCCGGCCCGCGAGCGCCTCGACGCGGTGGCCGCCACGCTCGACGGGTTCGAGCTGTCGCGTGTCGACCTGGAGCAGCGGCGCGAGGGCGACGTGCTGGGGGCCGCGCAGTCGGGCAAGCGCTCGTCGCTGAAGATGCTGCAGCTGCTGCGCGACGAGGAGGTGATCGTCGCCGCCCGTCAGGAGGCGGCGGCCTTGCTGGAGGCCGACCCCTCGCTGTCGGCGCACCAGGGGCTCCGGGCGGAGATCGACCGTCTCCTGGGCGACGAGAAGGCCGACTTCCTGGAGAAGACCTGATCGGCGGCCCGGGGCGCGCCGGTGAGCTGGAGTGGCGTGAAGGACGGATGGTCACCCGTGACGGCGGTGGCCGAAACTCGGCTTCGCCATACAAGATGACCCTGAAAACGCCCAGCGCCGGGGACGGCCTCCCCCCGAATGCCGTCCCCGGCTGGGCCCACCCTCGGGTCAGGTGCCGAGGGAACCGGCGTGCGGAAGGGCTCACGATCACGCCGGTCGACCTTCATGTGGGTCACCTCGAAGGTCGCAGTCATCATCATGCTGGCCGTCACGGGGTGTGGCTACGACCCTTGCGCAGTCGAGGCAGACACTTGTCCACTCTTGACCTGCACGGACATGCGGAAGAATGGGCGGCATGACGCGGATCATCGCGGGAAGCGCGGGTGGCAGGCGGTTGGCCGTGCCGCAGGGCAGGACGACGCGGCCTACCAGTGACAGGGCGAGAGAAGGGATTTTCTCGACCCTCGACGCGCTGCACGGGCTGGAGGGCGCGCGGGTGATCGACCTGTACGCCGGTTCGGGGGCGGTCGGGCTCGAGGCGCTGTCGAGGGGCGCGGCCCACGCGCTGCTGGTCGAGGCCGATCCGAGGGCGGTCAGGGCGATCAAGGCGAACGTCAGGGACCTGGGTTTCGCGGCGGCGAGCGTGGTGGCCGACAAGGTGGAGCGGCTGCTGGCCAGGCCAGGCGAGCCGTACGACATCGTCTTCGCCGATCCGCCCTACGCCGTCACCGGCGAGGAGGTGACGAGGGTCCTGGAGTCGCTGCGCGACAACGGGTGGCTCGCGCCGGGCGCGCTGGTCGCGGTGGAACGCGAGAGCAGGGGAAAAGACCTGGTGTGGCCCCCGGGCTACGAGGAGGAGAGGGTCCGTCGATACGGCGAAGCGGCCGTTTGGTACGGTCGCGCCGCCGGGAACCCGTAAACGTGGGAGGCGATGTGCGCCGCGTAGTGTGCCCGGGGTCGTTCGACCCCATCACCAACGGACACCTCGACATCATCAGCCGGGCCGCCCGGCTGTACGACGAGGTGACGGTCGCCGTTCTGATCAACATCGAGAAGAAGAGCCTGTTCACCGTGGAGGAGCGCATCGACATCCTCCAGACGGTGACCAAGGAGTATCCCAACGTCAGGGTCGAGAAGTTCCACGGCCTGCTCGTCGACTTCTGCCGGCAGAACGACATCCCCGCCATCGTCAAGGGCATCCGCGTGGTCAGCGACTTCGACTACGAACTGCAGATGGCGCAGCTCAACTACCGGCTGTCCGGCGTGGAGACGCTCTTCATGCCGACGAACCCGGAATACTCGTTCCTGTCGTCGTCGCGGGTGAAGGAGATCGCCCGCTACGGCGGCGATGTCTCGGGGCTCGTCCCGGATCTCGTGCACAAGCTCTTGATCGAACGGCTCAGGGGCTGACCGGCGCCTGGTATCGTTTCTATCTGGCCTTGTACGACGGCGACGGTTTCGCCATGCCTAGCGAGAGCAGGATGACTCAGCACCTCGACCCCCGCGCCCCGTGGGTGATCTCCACTCATGACCTGGGCAGGCGGCCGGGTTCGATGCGGCGGATGACCCTGTCCCTCCCGGCACCGGCGAATCTCGGCGTCGACATGATCGGTGTCCCCAAGGACGCCGAAGTCGAGCTGGACATCCGGCTTGAAGCAGTGATGGAAGGCGTGCTCGTCACGGGTTCCGCACGCGCGCCCCTCGCGGGGGAGTGCGTACGGTGCCTCGACCCACTCTCCTCGGAGATCGAGGTCGGCGTGCAGGAGCTGTTCTTCTACACCGACGAGGACGCCTCGGAGGAGGACTCACTGCTCGACGGTGACCTTCTCGACCTCGAGCCGACGTTCCGCGACGCGGTGGTGCTCGCACTGCCGCTCAGCCCGGTCTGCGGTGAAGACTGCCAGGGGTTGTGCGTGGAGTGCGGGGTCAAGCTGGCCGAGGCCGGCGCTGACCACGGGCACGAGAAGATCGACGCTCGCTGGGCGTCGTTGCAAGGTCTGTTTTCCGAGAACGATAACGATCAGGAGAAGTGACGTGGCCGTCCCGAAGCGGAAGATGTCGCGGAGCAACACCCGCTCCCGCCGCGCCCAGTGGAAGACGTCTGCTGTCGCGCTGGTGAGCTGCCCGCAGTGCCGTTCGCCCAAGCAGCCGCACATCGCGTGCCCGACCTGCGGCACCTACAACCGCCGTCAGGTCATCGAGCCGTCCGCCTGATCGCACATTCCAGCAAGGAGCACGGCGCGGTCGTGCTTCTTCACGGCTGTTGACGGAGTGCCGACCGGATGCGAAAGCGCCCGGTCGGCGTCACCGTCTCAGGTGCGTGCGGCGGCGGTTCGCCCGCGGCCGTGGTGGACGCCGGGGCAGTGCCCCCGACGCCCACCACGTTTTCGGGCATCTCTCAGTTCCCTCGCCCACGCGTTCAGGAGAGATGCTCTGAGGAGGAGAGAACGTGGGCACAGGTCCCAAGCCAGTTGCCGTCGAAGTCGCGCGAGACGAGCTTGAGCGGGTGCTGTCCGTCAGGCTCGACCCCGACATCCTGGAGCGGGCGCTGACGCACCGCTCGTACGCCTACGAGAACGGCGGCCTGCCCACCAACGAGCGCCTGGAGTTCCTCGGCGACTCGGTGCTGGGCCTGGTCGTCACCGACACCCTCTACCGCAACCACCCCGACCTGCCCGAGGGCCAGCTGGCCAAGCTCAGGGCGGCGGTGGTCAACATGCGGGCGCTGGCCGACGTGGCCCGCCAGCTCGGTCTGGGCAAGTTCCTGCGCCTGGGCAGGGGCGAGGAGGGCACCGGGGGTCGCGACAAGTCGTCGATCCTCGCCGACACCCTCGAGGCGCTGATCGGCGCCATCTACGTCGACCTCGGTCTCGACGAGGCGTTCAGGGTCGTCCACCTGCTGTTCGACCCGCTCATCACGCGCTCGGCCTCGCTCGGGGCGGGCCTCGACTGGAAGACCTCGCTGCAGGAGCTCACCGCCTCCGAGGCGCTGGGCGTGCCCGAGTACCACGTCGAGGAGAGCGGTCCCGACCACGCCAAGTCCTTCACCGCCGAGGTGCGGGTCGGTGGCGAGTCCTACGGCTCGGGCAAGGGCCGCAGCAAGAAGGAGGCCGAGCAGCAGGCGGCCGAGGCCGCGTGGACCCGCATCAGGGCGCGCCGGGACCAGCGCGAGAGCCAGCCGGCGGGCTAGATGCCGGAGCTGCCCGAGGTAGAAGTCGTCCGCCGGGGCCTGGCCACCTGGGTCGCCGGGCGGACGATCGCAGCCAGTGACGTGCTGCACCCGCGGGCGGTGCGCCGGCAGGCGGGCGTCTTCGACGTCGCCGACCGCGTGATCGTCTCCGCCGAGCGGCGCGGCAAGTACCTGTGGCTGCCGCTCGACGGCGACGAGGCGATCCTGGCCCATCTCGGCATGAGCGGCCAGCTACTGGTGGTCGCGCCGGACACCGCGCCGGAGAAGCATCTCAGGGTGCGGCTGTCGTTCGCCGACGGCGGCAACGACCTGCGCTTCGTCGACCAGCGGACCTTCGGCCACGTGATGCTCACCTCGCTGGCCGGCGGCGTGCCTGAGCCCATCGCGCACATCGCGCCCGACCCGTTCGAGCCGGCCTTCGACGAGGAGCTGTTCACCCGCCGGCTGCGGGCCAGACGCACCGAGATCAAGCGGGCGCTGCTCGACCAGTCGCTGATCAGCGGCGTCGGCAACATCTACGCCGACGAGGCGCTCTGGCTGGCCCGGCTGCACTGGGCGCGTCCCACGGAGACGCTCTCCAAAGCCAAGATCGCCGAGCTGCTCGCGGCGGTGCGCCAGGTGATGAGCGCCGCCCTGCTGCAGGGCGGCACCTCGTTCGACAGCCTCTACGTCAACGTCAACGGGGAGAGCGGCTACTTCGACCGCTCGCTCGAGGCCTACGGCAGGCGTGACCTGCCCTGCTCGCGGTGCGGCACGCCGATCAGGCGCGACGCGTTCATGAACCGGTCGTCCTTCTCCTGCCCCAGATGCCAGCGTAAGCCGCGGTGAGCAGGGCGAGCGCGGCCCCGAACGCCATGGCCGCGCTCGGCGACGCGGCGTCCACGAGCCGGCCGCCGAGCAGCGCGCCCAGCGCGATGGCCGCGTTGAAGATCGACGACAGCATGGCCATGCCCGCCTCGCCGCCGTCTGCCCTGATGACCCAGAGCTGGCCGGTCACCGAGACGCCGCCGTAGGACAGGCCCCACAGCAGGATCATCAGGGCGCCCGCGAGCGGCAGCCCGGCCGTCGAGACCGCGATGAGGGCGGCGAGCGCCACCATGACCTCTCGCGGGCGGCGGGCCGCCTGGTTGCCGGCGCCGGCGTTGCCGATGACGCCGGCGACGCCGTACGCGAGGAGCAGGCCGCTGATCAGCGCGGGGCCGGCGCCCGAGACCTGCTCGAGGAACGGGCGGATGTAGGTGTAGGCGGCGAAGTGGCCGGTCACTACGAGCGCGGTGGCGACCAGGACGGTCCTGAGGGCGGGGTCGCGCCAGACGCCGGCGAGTTCGGCGGGCCGTACGGCGCGGGTGGGCAGCAGCGGCGGCAGCAGCAGGACGAGCGCGGCCAGGACCGCGACGGCGAGCACCGCCACCGCCACGAACGCCGCCCGCCACCCCGCCCACGAGAGGATCAGGGTGCCCGCGGGCACGCCGAGCACCGAGGCCACGGAGACACCACCGGCGATCATGGCGGCGGCCCTGCCGACGTGCCGTTCGGGCACCAGCCGTCCGGCCAGGCCGGCGGCGAACGCCCAGAACCCCCCGATGCTCACCCCGACCAGCACCCTGGCGGCCAGCATCACCGGGTAGGCGGGTGCCACGGCGGCCAGCAGGTTCGCGCCCACGAGCAGGGCCATGAGCGCGACCAGCACCACGCGCCGGTCGAGCCGGCCGGCCACCACGGTCAGCAGGGGCGCCGAGAGCGCGGCCACGATGCCCGGCGCCGTCATGGTCAGCCCCGCCGTGCCGGCGGAGACGCCCAGGGTCGCGGCCATGGGCGTCAGCAGGCCGACGGGCAACATCTCGCTGGTCACGATGGTGAAGGTGCCCGCCGCCACGGCGGACACGGCGAGCCAGGGCACCCTGGCGGTGTCGATCGTCGTCATGGTCACAGCCTTCGGGGGCTGGGGGTGCGGGAACAATGACGAGGATCGAACCCTTGGTTTAGTCAGGCTAAGGAGTCGTGATGGAGTTCAGGGAACTGGAGTGCTTCGTCGTGCTCAGCGAGGAACTGCACTTCGCCAGGGCCGCCGAACGCCTCTACCTGTCGCCCGGCCGGGTCAGCCAGCTCGTACGGGCGCTGGAGACGCGTATCGGGGCGCGGCTGTTCGACCGCACCAGCAGGCGGGTACGGCTGACGCCGCTGGGCGAGCGCTTCCTGGGTGACCTGCGCCCGGCCTACGACGGCCTGGCGATCGCGGTCGGCAGGGCCAGGTCGGCTGCTCGCCGGGTCGAGGGCGTGCTGCGGGTGGGTTTCCTGGGCACCCCCACGGACGTCGTCACCGGCACGGTCAGGGAGTTCGAGCGGCGCCATCCCGCCTGTGCGGTGGAGCTGGTCGAGGTGCCGATGGCCGATCCGTTCGGCAAGCTGCGCGAGGGCAGGGTGGATCTGAGTTTCACGCTGCTGCCCGTGGACGAGCCCGACCTGGTGACGGGGACGGGGCTGAACAAGGTCCCGCTGAAGGTGGCCCTCTCGCCGCGCCACCCGCTGGCGGGCCGGGCGCGCATCGGGGCGGAGGAGCTGGCCGAGCTGCCGCTCGTGGGTCTCGACGGCCCCGCGCCGCGCCGGTGGCGCGAGCTGACCGCGCCTGCGACGACGCCGCTCGGCCGTCCGATCCCCTCGGCGGGTACGGTCTCCACGAGCCAGGAAGGGCTCACGCTGGTCGCGCTGAACAGGGGTGCCATGCTGTTCTGCACCCCGACCGCGGCCTACCACGGGCGCGACGACATCACGTTCGTGCCGGTCGAGGGGTTGCCCGACTCGGTGCTCGGCCTGGTCTGGCGCAAGGAGGGGGAGACGGCGTCGGTGCGCGCCTTCCAGCAGGCAGGAGTGGGTCATGAGTGAGAACGTACGGTTGACCGCGTGGGTGCGGGGCCATGTGCAGGGTGTGGGGTTCCGCTGGTGGACCAGGGCGCGGGCGCTGGAGCTGGGGCTGGTCGGCTGGGCCCGTAACACCCCGGACGGCCGGGTGGAAGTGGTGGCCGAGGGGTCCAGGGAGGCGGGCGTCAAGCTGGTCGAGCTGCTCAAGGGTTGCGACACCCCGGGCAGAGTCGATGGAGTTGTGGAGCGCTGGAGTGAAGCACGAGGTAGTTTGAGTGGGTTTGTGGAACGGTAGGCCTTTCGTCAAACGCTCCAAATAGGGTATATTTGTATGTCGGGAGTGCCCATCGGAAGGGACATGCGGTGCGTTCGACTTGACCGCCCACACTGCCGATGCGACTCTTGTTAGGTACCACGCGCACTCCTCCCGCAGAACAACAAGTGCGCGAACCAATCTGGTCACTCAGCGTGGAGGACCCTTTACCATGGCGAAGGCTCTACTCGGCCACGTCGGCGGTCCTGATCCTCGGATGGTCTCGGAGATGCGGCGGTTGCAGCAGCGGATCCGTGACCTGGAGGCAGAACTCACCCGGCTCCAGGCACAAAACGACGCTCTTGCGGCGCAGACTCGTGACGAGGCGTTCAGCCGTCTGCAGGAGCGCGAGCCGGCTCTCACCTGAGAGATCGGGAGCGCCACATCAGGGACGTCTCGGAGAGACGTCCCTTGCTATTTTCTCCGCCGCCTTTTCTTGGCGGCGTTTTTACTGCCCGTCCCGTGTGGAACGCGCGGTGACCAGCGGCCGGGTCCGCGGCCCAGTAGGCTTTCCCGAAGTCGTTTCAGGGGAGGGCAGCGTTCGGTGTATCTGAAGACCCTCACGCTGCGCGGCTTCAAGTCCTTCGCCTCGGCCACCGTCCTCCGCCTCGAACCCGGCATCACCTGCGTGGTCGGCCCCAACGGCTCGGGCAAGTCCAACGTCGTCGACGCCCTCGCCTGGGTCATGGGCGAGCACAGCGCCAAGTCGCTGCGCGGGGGCAAGATGGAGGACGTCATCTTCGCCGGCACCTCCAGCCGCCCGCCGCTGGGCCGGGCCGAGGTGACGCTGACGATCGACAACAGCGACGGCGCGCTCCCGATCGACTACACCGAGGTCACGATCAGCCGCCTGATGTTCAGGTCGGGCCAGAGCGAGTACGCGATCAACGGCGACACCTGCCGGCTGCTCGACATCCAGGAGCTGCTGTCCGACTCGGGCATCGGCCGCGAGATGCACGTCATCGTGGGCCAGGGGCAGCTCGACGCGGTTCTCCACGCGGGTCCCGAGGACCGGCGGGCCTTCATCGAGGAGGCCGCCGGCGTTCTCAAGCACCGCAAGCGCAAGGAGAAGGCGCTGCGGAAGCTCGACGCGATGCAGGCCAACCTCACCCGCGCCCAGGACCTGGCCACGGAGCTGCGCCGCCAGCTCAAGCCGCTCGGCCGGCAGGCCGAGATCGCCCGCAAGGCCGCCGTGATCCAGGCGGACCTGCGCGACGCGCGGCTGCGCCTGCTGGCCGACGACGTGTGCATCCTGCGCGAGACCCTCGAAAGGGAGGCGGCCGACGAGGCGGCGATCCTGGCGCGCAGGGCGCAGGTGGAGGCCGAGCTGGCCGAGGGGCAGCGGCGGGAGGAGGCGCTGGAGGCGGCCGAGGCCGAGGCGCAGCCCAGGCTCACCGCCGCCCAGGAGACCTTCTTCCGCCTCGCGTCGCTGCGCGAACGCTTCACCGGTCTGGAGCACCTGGCGGCCGAGCGCCACCGGCACGCCCTCGACGCCGCCTCGATCGAGCGGCGCGGCCGCGATCCCGAGGAGCTGGAGCGGGAGGCGGCCGAGGTTCGCGAGCAGGAGCTGGAGCTGGCCGCGGCGCTGGAGCAGGCCCAGGAGCTGCTGGAGGCGGCCGTGGGCAGGCGCGAGGAGGCCGAGGCCGCGCTGAAGGCGGAGGAGCAGCGCCTGGCGATGGCCGCCAGGGCGGCGGCCGACCGGCGCGAAGGGCTGGCCAGGCTGCGCGGGCGGGTCGACTCCGCGCGCAGCAGGGCCCGCGCCGCCGAGGACGAGATCGGCAGGCTGAGCAGGGCGGTCGCGGAGGCCGACGAGCGGGCCGCCCGCGCCCGCGAGGAGCTGCAGGCCCAGGAGGCCGAGGAGCCCGCCGTCGATCCGGCGCTCACCGAGGAGCTGCTGACGGCCCAGGCGGCCGTCGAGGAGGCCGCATCGGCGGCCGACGCCGCGCGCGAGGCCGTCGAGCGGGCCAAGGAGGCGCTGGCCGTGCCGCGCGCGGAGCTGCAGGCCGCCAAGGCCGCGGCCGCCGCGGCACGCGGCGCCGACCAGGAGGCGCAGCGGTCCGTCGCGGCGCTCCAGGCCCGTCGTGAGGCGCTGGAGCTGGGCCTGGCCAAGGGCGCCGACGGCGGGGCCGCGCTGGTGGCGGCCGGCCTGCCGGGAGTGCTCGGGCCGCTGGCCGCCACGATGACGGTCACGCCAGGCTTCGAGGTGGCCGTCGCGGCCGCCCTCGGGCAGGTGGCCGAGGCGGTCGCCGTCGAGTCGCTCGGCGCGGCGGTGGAGTCGCTGGAGCACCTGCGGGCCAAGGACGCGGGACAGGCGACGTTGCTGGTGACGGCGGCCCCTGACGGGCTCGCGGGTTCGGCGGGCGGGCGGGCCGTCCTGCCGGACGCGGGCCGGTGGGCGGCCGAGCTGGTCGGCGTGCCCGAGCAGCTGCGGGCGGCGGTCGACCATCTGCTGGCGGACGTCGCGGTCGTGACCGACCTCGAGGCGGCCCGCCTCCTCGTCGAGCGGCAACCGGAGGTGCGGGCCGTCACGCGGGGCGGCGACGTCGTCGGCGCCCACCTGGCCAGCGGCGGATCCGAGGGCGGCACCTCCGTCCTGCAGGTGCGGGCCGCGCTCGACGACGCCGTCGCCGACCTGGAGGAGGCGAGGGAGCGCGCCGAGCGCACGGCGGTCGACCTGGAGGCGGCAGCGGCCGGCGAGCTGGCCGCGCAGGCCGCGCTGGAGGCCGCGCAGTCCCACGTCAACGAGGCGCAGAGCGCCGCCGGGAGCGCGCAGGCCGGGGTGAGCGCCGCGCAGAGCGCGCTCGACCGGGTCAGGGCCCGCCAGCGCGAGGCCGACCAGGCCGGCGCGGCGGCGGCCAGGCGGCTGGCCCAGCTGGGCGCCGCAGCCACGGCGGCGGCCGAGGAGTCCGAGCGCCTGGCGGCCGGCGTGCGCGCGGCGCAGGAGGCGCGCGAGGAGGGGCTGGCCGAGCTGTCGGAGCTGGAGATCGAGCTCGCCGAGGCCGAGTACGCCCAGGAGCTGGAGACCGAGCCGACCACCGAGGTGCGCGACGAGCTGGCCACCGCCTGCCAGCTGGCCAGACAGGCCGAGATGGAGACCCGCCTGCAGGTCCGCACGGCCGAGGAGCGGGTCAAGGGCATCGCGGGCCGGGCCGACGGGCTGCTGCAGGCCGCCCAGCGCGAGCGCCAGGAGCGGCTGACGGCCGCCGCGCAGCGGGAGCGGCGCAGGCGGCAGGCGGCGGTCGCCGACTCGGTGGTGCGCGGCGCCAAGCAGGTGCTGCGGGCCCTGGCAGCCTCGATCGAGCTGGCCGCGCGGGAGCGCGACGAGGCCGACCTGGCGCGGGTGGCCGTCGACGCCGAGCTCAAGCAGGTACGGCTGCGCGTCAGGGAGCTCGGCCAGGAGCTCGACAAGCTGGTCAACAGGGTGCACGGCAGCGAGATGGCCCGCACCGAGCAGCGGATGCGACTCGAGCAGATGGAAGAGCGGGCGCTGGAGGAGTTCGGCATCTCCTCCGAGGCGCTGATCGCCGAGTACGGCCCCGCCGCCCTGGTCCCCGGCGACCCGCCCGTTCCCTACGTGCGCGAGGAGCAGGAGAAGCGGATGAAGGCCGCCGAGCGGCAGATGAACCAGCTCGGCAAGGTCAACCCGCTGGCGCTGGAGGAGTTCGCGGCGCTGGAGGAGCGCCACGCGTTCCTGACCTCCCAGCTTGAGGACCTCAAGAAGACGCGGCGCGAGCTGATGACCGTCGTGCAGGAGGTCGACAACAGGGTGGAGCAGATGTTCGCCTCCGCCTACGAGGACGTGGCCAGGGAGTTCGAGCAGATCTTCACCCGCGTCTTCCCCGGAGGGGAGGGGCGGTTGATCCTGACCGATCCCAGCGACATGCTGACCACGGGCATCGAGGTGGAGGCCAGGCCGCCGGGCAAGAAGGTCAAGCGGCTGTCGCTGCTGTCGGGCGGCGAGCGGTCGCTGACGGCGGTCGCGTTCCTGGTCTCCATCTTCAAGGCGCGGCCGTCGCCCTTCTACGTGATGGACGAGGTCGAGGCGGCGCTCGACGACACCAACACGCAACGCCTGCTGACGCTGTTCGAGGAGCTGAGGGAGAATTCCCAGCTGATCGTCATCACGCACAACAAGCGGACGATGGAGATCGCCGACGCCCTGTACGGCGTGTCGATGCGCGGCGACGGCGTCACCCAGGTGGTCTCTCAGCGTCTGAGGGAGAACGTCTGATTTTGTACAGCACGTGGCATTGCGGGGCGTGACCATCCCGGACGATCTGGAAAACTGAGTTGCTGTGAGTGAATACCTCGGCATCATCGTGATCGTGATCGCCGTCGCCGTTCTGGCGGTCGGCGGCATGTTCTTCCTGTACAGACCGGGGCGTAAGGCCGTGCCTCCGCCGGTCGAGGCGCCCGAGGTCAAGCCTGCCCCCGAGCCGGAGGCCGAGCGGGCGCAGCCCGAGGAGGAAGGCGCCACGACCACGGTGCCGCCTCCGGTCAAGCCGGCTGAGCCGCTCATCAAGAAGCCCGAGGTGGAGATCCCTCCACCGTCCGCGGGCCGGATGGTACGGCTGCGCTCACGCCTCGCCCGTTCGCAGAGCGTCCTGGGCAAGAGCCTGCTGGAGCTGCTCTCCCGCGACAGGCTCGACGACGAGGTATGGGACGAGATCGAGGAGAGCCTCATCACCGCCGACGTCGGCATCGCGCCGACCCAGGTGATGGTGGAGGAGCTGCGCACCAAGGTCAAGGTCCTGGGCACCCGCACCCCGGAGGAGGTGCGCGGGCTGCTGCGCGAGGAGCTGCTCAAGCAGATCGACCCCGAGCTCGACCGGACCCTCCGGGTGGGCAAGCACGGTGAGCGCCCGGCGGTCGCGCTGGTCGTCGGCGTCAACGGCACCGGCAAGACCACCACGACGGGCAAGCTGGCCCGCGTCCTGGTCGGTGACGGCAAGAAGGTCGTGCTCGGCGCGGCCGACACCTTCCGCGCCGCGGCGGCCGACCAGCTGCAGACCTGGGGCGAGCGGGTCGGCGCCGAGGTGGTGCGCGGCCCCGAGGGCGGCGACCCGGCCTCGGTGGCCTTCGACGCGGTCTCCAAGGGCATCGACGACAAGGCGGACGTGGTCATCGTCGACACCGCGGGCCGCCTGCACACCAAGACGGGCCTGATGGACGAGCTCGGCAAGGTCAAGCGGGTCATCGAGAAGAAGGCCACGGTCGACGAGGTGCTGCTGGTCCTCGACGCCACCACGGGCCAGAACGGCATGCGGCAGGCGCAGGTCTTCGCCGAGGTGGTCAACATCACCGGCATCGCGCTGACCAAGCTCGACGGCACGGCCAAGGGCGGCATCATCATCGCGGTGCAGCGCGAGCTGGGCGTGCCGGTGAAGCTGGTGGGCCTGGGCGAGGGCCCGGACGACCTGGCGCCGTTCGACCCCGAGGTGTTCGTCGACGCGATCCTGGGCGACTGACGTTCAAACATGTTTTCGGCTGCCCCGTGCCCTGGCACGGGGCATGTCCGTTTAAGCGAGGAAATGTCCCTTATCGGACATTCTCTTGATCTCGATGATCAGCCGTGTTCACATGAGTCGGTCAATACGAGATCGCGGACGGCTGCGCGAACGTCCGCGGTCTCTTCGTGGGGTCCGACGAAGAAGGTGGACATGAAGAAGGTTGTCGTGTACAAGAGCGGCTCCGTCAAGCCGGCAGGCTCCGCCGCTCCGCGGCACAAGGGCTGATCGGCGGGTGGCCGGCGTCCCCCTGACGGGACGCCGGCCACGCTGCTGTCCGGACCACGAAACCGCCCAGGAAACCCTCAAGGGGATCGCGTACACGTGACCGTCATCGACGCCGACCGGCGCATCCACGGGCCCTACACGCTCGCCGCCGCCCTCCTCGACCTGTTCGTCCCCGAAGCCCTCGAGCGACGGCCCGACCTGGTGGCCGCGCACGACATCGAGATCGCCGCCGCCGCGCCGCACCTGAAGATCCCGAGGAGCAGGTCCTCGCTGGCCGAGGCGCTCCCGCAGGCGGAGCGCATCCTCATCCCCGGCGCCCGCCGGACGTTGCGGATCGCCAACGGGCTGGCCCAGTTCGTCCGGGCCTGCCTCGACGGCGAGCGCCGCACCGTGACCGTCGACAACCTCGAAGCGGCCGACCAGACCGACACCGAACTGGTCGAGGTCCTTCGCAGGCGGGTGCCGGAGCTGACCGTCGTCGCCGGCGCCTCACGACCGGGCGGCCCCGTCCCGCCCGACTTCGACCGCTACCGCGACGAGGGGTTCCACCACGCGATGGCCGAGGCGGGGCTGGCCGCGCTGGAGGATCTGCGCCACGACGACGACCCCGAGCGGTGGATGACGCTCATCCACCGGACGGCCGGGGCCCTGGAGGCGATCGACAGGGAGGACGCGGCGTCCGACCTGTACGAGCAGGCCAGGCGGCACACCGTCGACCCCAGGCACCGGGCGTCGGTGGCCTGCTCGCTGGCCACCCTGCTGGTGCGCCACCACGACCAGGCCGCGCGCGATCCCGAGGCGGCCGTGGCGTGGATCAACGAGGCCATCACGATCACCTCGCTGCTGGCCGACCCGCGCGAGCGCGCCTTCCACCTGGGCTTCGACCTCAACGCCAAGGCGCTGATCGAGGTGCGCAGGAAACGGTTCGGCGAGTCGGCGCGCCTGGTCCAGGCGGCCATCGACCTGGCCGAGCGGGATCTGGCCGACGTGCACCCGATCCACCGGCTCGTGCTGTACGCCAACAGGGCCCAGCTCAGGGCGATGTCGGGCGAGCCGGAGCAGGCGCTGGCCGACTACACCCGCGCCATCGAGATCGACCCCGGCTATCCCGACTACTACCTCGACAGGGGAGACCTGCTGCGCAGGCTCGGCCGGACGGAGCAGGCGCTGGCCGACTTCGAGAGCGCCATGCGGCTCAGCCCGCCGTGGCCGGAGCCCTACTACAACCGGGCGGAGCTGCGCTACGCCGCCGGCGACCTGGACGGCGCGCTCCACGACCTCGACCGCGCGCTGGAGCTCGATCCCGACTTCGCCCCCGCCTACGTCAACCGGGCCGGGCTCAGGGCGGCGACCGGGCGGTACGGCCCGGCCAGGAGCGACGTCGAGCGAGGGCTCGGCCTCGATCCCGGCAACGCGCACCTGCTGTGCGTGCTGGGCCAGATCGAGGCGGCCGAGGGCAGACCGGCCGAGGCGCGGGCGGCCTTCGACGCGGCGCTGAAAGCCGACCCCGGCCTGGTCGAGGCGTGGGCGAGCAGGGGGGCGCTGGAGTTCGACCTCGGCCGGTACGGCGAGGCGGCGGCCGACCTCGACCGGGCCGTGGCGTTGAAGGAGAACCCCGAGCTGCTGTTCAACCGGGCGATGGCGATGCGGGCCGCGGGCCGTACCGAGCAGGCCACGGCGGACCTGCGCAGGGCCGCCGAGCTGGCCCCCGACGACCAGGACATCAGAGCGGCGCTGTCGGGGGAGTGAGAGCGATGGGCGCGGGGTTCTGGCTTCTGCTGTCCGGGTTCCTGGTCTCCTCGCTCGGGACGTGGATCTACCGGCTGGCGCTGCCGCTGCTGGTGCTGGAGCTGACGGGCTCCGCGCTCGGCACCGGTCTGGTCTACGTGCTGGAGTACCTGCCCTACCTCGCCCTGGCGATGTTCGGCGGCGTGCTGGCCGACCGGCACAGCCGCAAGGTGATCCTCGTGGCGGGCGACCTCGCCGCGGGTGCCCTGGCCCTCGCCCTGGCCGTGGTGGTGACGCTCGGCGCGCCGCCGCTCTGGCTGATCTACGCGATGGCGTTCCTGCTGGCCTGCGTCGATCCCCTCTACCAGCCCGCCTTCCGGGCGCTCGTGCCGTCGCTCGTGCCCGTCGAACGGCTGGCGCCGGCCAACGCGCGCATCCACATCGGCGAGCACGCGGTCAACCTGCTCGGCCCGATGCTGGGCGGCGCGCTGGTCGTCGCCTTCGGCCACCAGGTGGCGATCTACGTGGACGCGGCCACCTTCCTGCTGTCGGCGGCGCTGATCGCGCTCATCAGGACCGCTCCGGCCGTGACGAGGGCCTACCGGTCGGTGCTCGCCGACCTCAGGGAGGGGTTCGGGTACCTGTTCGGGGCGGACCGGACGGTGCTGACGCTGGCGGTGTTCGCTTTCGCGGGCAACTTCGGGGTCTGGCTGCTGCTGGCCGACATGGTGTTCTACCTGACCGCCTACCACCACTTCAGCCCCGGGCAGATCGGCGTGGTCTACGCCTTCCAGGGCGCCGGCGCGGTGCTCGGCGCCCTGCTCGGTGGCCGCCTGCTGCCCAGGGTCAGGCCCGTCACCCTGATCAGCGCCGGCATGCTGCTGGAGGGCGTGTCCATCCTGGCGCTGATCCCGGCCCGCGGGCCGCTGCTGATCGGGCTGGCGTGGATGGGGCAGTTCGCCGCGGCGGGCGTGGGCATCGTGGCCGTCATGACCGTACGGCAGCGCCTCATCCCCGACCACCTGCTGGGCCGGGTGCTGGGCACCGCCCGCATGATCGCCTTCCTGGCCATCCCGCTGGCCGCGCTGACCGCGGGGGTCTTCGAGTCGGCCGCGAACAACGCGTACGCGCTCATGGCGTTCGCGGGAGCGGTCAGCCTCTTGATCGCCCTGGCGGCGGCGAGGTCGCCGCTCAGAAACGTGGTTCTGGAGCCAGCCGCTCCCTGACCGGCACCCTGGTGCCGATGGGGACGACGAGCGGGGTGCCGGCGACCGGGTCGTCGATCACCATCGCGTCCAGCTCGAACACCTCGCGCAGGAGGTCCTCCGTCAGCACCTCGTGCGGCGTGCCGGCGGCGACGACCCGTCCGGCGCGCATGGCGACCAGGCGGTCGGTGTAGCGGGCGGCCAGGTTGAGGTCGTGCAGCACCATGACGATGGTCCGGCCGGCCTCGGTGTGCAGGTGCCGTACCATCTCCAGCACCTCCACCTGGTGCGCCAGGTCGAGGAAGGT
Source organism: Nonomuraea sp. NPDC003754 (assembly GCF_053605785.1). Classification (NCBI taxonomy): domain Bacteria; kingdom Bacillati; phylum Actinomycetota; class Actinomycetes; order Streptosporangiales; family Streptosporangiaceae; genus Nonomuraea; species Nonomuraea sp. NPDC003754. The sequence goes on along the minus strand of NZ_JBSGJX010000014.1, from coordinate 72,101 downwards.
GGTCGGCTCGTCGAGCAGCAGCAGGTCGGTGCCCTGGGCCAGGGCCATGGAGATCCACGCGCGCTGCCGCTGGCCGCCCGACAGCTCGTCCAGCGGGCGCTCGGCCAGGTCGGCCAGGCCCGTCATCGCCAGCGCCCTGGCGACCGACGACTCGTCGTCGGACGACCACTGGCGGTACCACGTCTGGTGTGGGTGCCTGCCCCTGGCCACCAGGTCGGAGACCGTCAGGCCCTCCGGAGCGGTGGGGGACTGGGGCAGCATGCCGAGGACCTTGGCGACCTCGCGGGTGGGCATCCGGTCGATGCGCTTGCCGTCGAGCAGCACCTCACCGCCCGAGGGCTTCAGCAGGCGGCCGAGGGCGCGCAGCAGGGTGGACTTGCCGCAGCCGTTCGGCCCGATGATCGTGGTCACGGTGCCGGTCTCGACGCCGAGGTCGAGCCCGTCCACGATGACGCGCTCGCCGTAGCCGAGCCTCACGTTCACGGCCTGGAGCCTCATGTGCGTGCCCTCCAGATGAGGTGGATCAGGTACGGCGCGCCCAGCACCGCGGTCACGACGCCGACGGGCAGCTCGATGGGGGAGAAGGCGACACGGGCGATCAGGTCGGCGGCTGCGGTGAGCAGCGCGCCCACGACCGCCGAGGACACCAGCGGCGGCTGCGCCGACCTGGCCAGGCGCAGGGCGATCTGCGGCGCCGCCAGCGCGACGAAGGCGATGGGGCCGGCCGAGGCGGTGGAGACGGCGGCCAGCAGCACGGCGGCCAGGAGCATCAGGCCGCGTGCCAGGTTCATCCGCACGCCGAGCGAGGTGATCGTGTCGTCGCCGTAGCGCAGCGCGTCGAGAGAGCGGGTGCCGAGCAGGGTCAGCGGGACCAGCACCGCCACCGCGATCGCGACGGGATGGACGTGCTCCCACCCGCGGCCGTTGAGCGAGCCGGCGATCCAGACCATGGCCCTGCCGGTGTCGTTGACGTCGCCGACCGTCAGCAGCCAGAACTTCACGTTCGTGAACACCGCGGCCACACCGATGCCGACCAGGACCAGGCGGTAGCCGTCGAGGCCGCGCCGCCACGCCAGGGCGTAGACGACCGTGGCGCCCAGCAGGCCGCCCAGCAGGGCGAGCGCCGGGATGCCGATGCTGGCCAGCAGGCCGCTGACGCCGCCGTAGGCGCTGCCCGACAGCACGACGCCCGCCACCACGGTGACGGAGGCGCCGGTGGTGACGCCCAGGATCTCGGGGCTGGCCAGCGGGTTGCGGGCGATGGACTGTGTGATCGCGCCGGCGAGGGCGAGCGCCGCGCCGACGAGCGCGCCGGTCAGCGCGCGGGGCAGGCGCAGGTCCATGACGACGAAGTGGTTGGCGCTGCCGGTGTCGACCACCGCCCTGGCGACCTCGGCCAGCGTCATCGGGATGTCGCCGATGCGCATGTTCAGCGCCATGACCAGCAGGACCAGGGCCAGCCCGACGACGCTGACGGCGGCGCCGCGCAGCCGTACCCGCCAGGACAGGCCGCCGATCCTCAACGCGAGAGACGTCACAGCCGCACCGGCTTCCTGCGCCGGACCAGCGCGACGAAGAAGGGCGCGCCCATCAGCGCGAGCACCACGCCCACCTCCAGCTCGCCCGGCGGGGCGACCACCCGGCCGATCACGTCGGCCACCAGCAGCAGCGCGGCCCCCACCAGGCCGGAGAACGGCAGCAGCCACCGGTGGTCGGTGCCCGACAGCGGGCGGGCCAGATGGGGGACGATGAGCCCGATGAAGGACAGCGAGCCGCAGGCCGCGACCGTGGCGCCCGACAGCAGGGTGACGGCGGCGATGCCGACGCCCCTGGTGAGGGCGATGTTCTGGCCGAGGCTGCGGGCGACGTCCTCCCCGAGGGAGAGGGCGTTGAGCCCCGGCGCGTTGATCATCGCGAGCACGAGGCCGACGAGGATGAACGGCACGACCTGCCAGACGACATCCGCCCCTCTGGCGGCGATCGAACCGGACTGCCAGAACCGGAAGACGTCCATGGCCTGCTCGTCCACCAGGACCAGCGCCGAGGTGAGCGCGTAGAGGAAGGCGCTGACGGCGGTGCCCGCGAGAGCGAGCGTGACCGGGGTGGGGCCGCCGCGCCCGCCCACCATGCCGAGCGCGAACACGCCCGCGCTGGCGAGCAGCGCCCCGGCCAGGCCGAACCAGATGTAGGCGTACAGGCTCGTCGCGCCCAGGAAGACGATGCTCGCCACCATCGCGAACGCCGCGCCCTGGGTGACGCCGAGCAGGCCGGGGTCGGCCAGCGGGTTGCGGGTGTGGCCCTGCATCAGCGCGCCCGCCACGCCCAGCGCGATCCCGGCGAGGATGCCGAGCGCGGTACGCGGCACGCGCAGCGAGCGGATCACGATGTCGTTCTCGGTGCCGGTGGGGGACACCAGCGCGTGCCACGCGTCGGCGGGCGGGACCGGCTTGGACCCGATCGTGATGCTCATCACGGCGGCGACCGCGACGACGGCGAGAAGCCCGCAGAACACCGCACTGCGTCGTCCCACGTGGCTTTCCTTCCTTGTTGCCGGCCCCGGTGAAGTATGCCAGCTTAGGCATAGCTAATCTAAATGAGGTTTGCCTAACCTAAACCTGGAGAGATTCGATGAACGCGTTGCGCGCTGTGGCCATGGGCGTGGCGGGAGCCGTACTGAGCCTGGGCATGGCCGCCTGCGGCTCGACCACCACCCCGGCGGACCAGCCCGCGGGCACGCAGTCGGCAGGGGCCGCTCCCTTCCGCGTGATCAAGCACGCCATGGGCGAGACGAAGATCCCCGCCCAGCCCAAGCGCGTCGTCGCGCTGGACCAGAGCTTCGTCGACGCGGTGCTCACGCTGGAGACCCCGGTCGTCGGCTACACCACCTACCGCTCCATCGACGACAAGCTGCCCGACTACCTCGGCGAGGTGGCCCAGCAGTACGGCAAGGAGGCCACCCCCGTCGGCACGCTGGAGCAGCCGAGCCTCGAGAAGATCATGGCGCTCAAGCCCGACCTGATCGTCTCGGCCAAGGTCAGGCACGAGGCCCTCTACAGCAAGCTGTCGCAGATCGCGCCGACCGTGTTCAGCGAGACCACCGGCGCCATCTGGAAGGAGAACATCCGCCTCATGGGCCAGGCGCTCGGCAAGGAGGATCTCGCCGACACCAGGATCAAGGCCTTCGAGGAGCGCGCGGCCACCATCGGCGACGAGATCAAGAAGAAGGACGGCGCGCTGCCGACCGTCTCCGTCGTCCGCTTCGCCGGCGAGCCGACCACCCGCCTGTACGTCGAGAACTCCTACTCCGGGATCGTGCTGAAGGACGTGGGCTTCACCCGTCCCGCCGACCAGCCGAAGGACCCCAAGGCGATCGCCGTCGACATCAGCCAGGAGCGCATCGCCGAGTTCGACGCCGACCACATCTTCGTCTCCACCTACGCCGACCCGTCGGCCGAGGCGCCGAAGCAGCAGTTCGTGAACAACCCCCTGTGGGGCAAGCTCAAGGGGAAGAAGCACGACGTGGCCGACACCACGTGGATGAGCGCGGTCGGCATCCAGGGCGCCCACTCCATGCTGGACGACATCGCGAAGATCTTCGGCGTGGACCCGGCGCGGTCCGCCTGACCCTCCGCTCCCGCACGCGGCCCCGTGCCACCTCCGGCGCGGGGCCGTCGCGCTCTTCCGGGGCCCGTCAGGTTTCCGGGGACCCGGTCAGGTCGCGCTCTTCCGGGGACCCTGTCAGGTTTTTCCGGGGACCCCCGTCAGGAGGACAGGAACGCCCGGAAGGCGGCCAGGTCCGGCTGGATGTCGATGCCCTGGGCGGCCAGCCACGCGTCGTCGCCGTAGGTGCCGCGGTAGCGGTCGCCGCTGTCGCAGATCAGCGTCACCAGGCTGCCGTGCTCGCCCTGGGCCCGCATCTCGGTGATGAGCCGCACGGCCGCCGCCACGTTGGTGCCGGTCGAGCCGCCCACGTCGCGCCCGGTGACCTGGCACACCCACCGCATGGCGGCGATCGAGGCCGCGTCGGGCACCCTGATCATCCGGTCGATCACGCCGGGCAGGAACGACGGCTCCACGCGCGGCCGCCCGATGCCCTCGATCCGCGACCCCGGCGCGCCCTCCTCCGCGCCCGACACCCACGACGGGTAGAACGCCGAGCCCTCCGGGTCGACGACCGCCAGCCGCGTGCTGTAGCGGCGGTAGCGGATGTAGCGCCCGATCGTGGCGGAGGTGCCGCCGGTGCCGGCCCCCACCACGATCCACTCAGGCTCGGGGTAGGGCTCCATGGACATCTGCGCGTAGATCGACTCGGCGATGTTGTTGTTGCCGCGCCAGTCGGTGGCCCGCTCGGCATAGGTGAACTGGTCCATGAAGTGGCCGCCGGTCTCGGCGGCGATCCGGTGCGACTCGGCGTAGATCGCGGAGGGGTCGTCGACCAGGTGGCACTTGCCGCCGTAGAACTCGATGAGGGAGATCTTCTCCGGCGAGGTGGTCGCGGGCATCACCGCCACGAACGGCAGGCCGAGCAGCCTGGCGAAGTACGCCTCGCTGACCGCGGTGGAGCCGCTGGACGCCTCGACGATCGTGGTCAGGGGGCCGATCCAGCCGTTGGCCAGGCCGTACAGGAAGAGCGAGCGGCCCAGGCGGTGCTTGAGTGAACCGGTGGGGTGTACCGACTCGTCTTTCAGGTAGAGGTTTACCCCCCAGTGCGGGGGAAGCGGAAACACATGGAGGTGAGTGTCAGAGCTGCGGTTGGTGTCGGCCTCCACCTTCCGGATGGCCTCGGCGACCCAGCGCCGGACCCGACTGTCGTGACGGTCCACGTATTCCATGGTCCATACGCTATCTCATGTGACTCTGCCCACAGTTAGGGCGCAATTGAGTAAAGAGTGTTACGATAATGAGACTTGTCCGGCCGTGGACGTGATGGTGCACGCCGCGAGCATACGGACCGATAGGCCCCCTGACCAGGTAGAACTCCTAACACCACCCTTACGTGTGGTTCGCGAGGATGGTTACGCCTGGGCGACTGACAGGCACCGGGGGGAGAGCATGGAGGGGGAATGTACATGATCACTATGACCGAAGAGCAGCGCCAGGACTGGTTCGAGCGCGACGTCGTGCCCGTGACCTCGCAGCTGTTCGCCTCCGCGATGCGTCTGACCCGTAACACCGCCGACGCGGAGGACCTGGTTCAGGAGACGGTGGCCAAGGCCTACACGTCGTACCACCAGTTCCGTGAGGGCACCAACCTCAAGGCCTGGCTCCACCGGATCCTGACCAACAACTTCATTAACGACTACCGCAAGAAGCAGCGCTCCCCGAAGCTCTCGGCCGCCGAGGAGATCGAGGACTGGCAGCTGCACGCGGCCGAGTCGCACATGTCCAGCGGCCTGAAGTCCGCCGAGACCGAGGCGCTCGAGCAGCTGCCTGACAGCGCGGTGATGAACGCGCTGCGCGCCCTGCCCGAGGACTTCCGCGTCGCCGTCTACCTGGCCGATGTCGAAGGCTTCGCCTACAAGGAGATCGCCGAGCGGATGGGCACCCCCATCGGCACCGTGATGTCCAGGCTGCACCGCGGCCGCCGGCAGCTGCGCGGCATGCTGGAGGAGTACGCCCGCGAGGAGGGCGCCCTCCGTCTGCCCGCACAGCGCGTGGCCGCCTAGAGCTTCCCGCGCGGGCGCACCGGCACCACGCCGGACCGCCCGCCCCTGGCGCCCGACCGGCATCACGCCGTCGCCGCCCGCCCGCCTGTGGCCGCCCGACCGGCGGCCTGTCCCGAGCCCGTGTCCCCGAGGGGCGCGGGCTCCGGCGTTGGACGGCCCCCCGCGTAGATCGATACCAATAGCGTCGAACGGCTTCCCAGGAACACTCCGTGGTTCCATGATTACGGTATGTGTTGTCCCTTGCGGGCACTCGATCGCCCCCAAGCTGGGTACATCCCCCATGTGCGACACGTCCTCGACAGGGGGTTGCGCGTTGACTGAGTCCCGTGCGGCGATCGAGAAGCTTCACGCGGAGCTGACAGGCCTGGGTGTGACCAGCGCCTACGAGGTGGGCGACGACGCCACTCTCTCGGTGTGGATAGGACTTGTCGTGCGGTACCGCGACGGGTTCTACCGATGGCAAGAGGGTTCGGTGAAACGTCGGCATTTGGGTACGGATCCGGTTGGATGTGCTATCAGAGTGGCGCGTCGCCATACCGAGCTCCAGGCTGATATCCCAGTCTGGTGGCATGACCTGGCCAAGGGGCTACGGGGGGGCTCGGTCCAGGACTATCCGTGACGTGGTCCCCCGAGCGCGCTTTCGGGGGGAAGCATGCGGGTGTGGTCAGGGCTGCTGGCCATGATGCTGGTGGCGGGATGTGGCACACCTGCGGCGGTCAAGGGCGGCGGCGTCGTACGGCTCAGCGCGCGGGCTCCCGCCCGTGTCGACCCCGGCGCCCTGGCCAAGTCCCTGACGGCGGTCCAGCCCGGCTGGCCGCATCCCGACCTCACGGTCGACTGCAGGGAGGTCAAGTGCGTGGCGCTGACCTTCGACGACGGCCCGGGCAGGTACACCCCCTGGCTGCTCGACGAGCTCGACGACCTCGAGGTGAAGGCGACGTTCTTCGTCGTGGGACAGATGGTGGCCGCCGACCGCGACCACACGCTGCCCCGCATGGTCGCCGCCGGGCACGAGATCGGCAACCACTCGTGGAGCCACGCCGAACTGCCCAGCCTGTCCGACGAGGGCATCGCGCGCGAGCTCGGCCGTACCCAGGACGTGGTCGAGCAGGTCGCCGGGGTGCGGATGACCGTGATGCGCCCGCCGTACGGGTCGACGGACGCCAGGGTCGCGGCCGAGACCCGCAGGCTGGGGCTGGCCCAGATCCTGTGGAGCGTCGACACCCTCGACTGGCGTGACCGCGTCCCCTCCGTCGTGGCCCGGCGCGCCGCCAAGGCCACGGGCGGGTCGATCGTGCTGATGCACGACATCCACCGCACCACGGTCGAGGCCGTGCCCGACGTGGTCGAGAGCCTCGCCGACAAGGGCTACCGGTTCGTCACCATCTCCGAGCTGTACGGCACGACGCCCGCGGCCGGCAGGAAGTACACCGAACTATGACACACGGCTACGACTTCGAAGGCCCCACCGTCCAGCTCGGCGTCCTCGTCGCCGACGGCGAGCCGCAGGCGCAGGCGCCGATCCGCATGCCGCTGCGGATGTTCAACCGGCACGGGCTGGTCGCGGGCGCGACCGGCACCGGCAAGACCAAGACGCTGCAGCTGATGGCCGAGCAGCTGTCGGCCCAGGGCGTGCCGGTCTTCCTCGCCGACATCAAGGGCGACCTGTCCGGCATGGCGTCGCAGGGACAGCCCTCGGACGGCCTGCTGAGGCGGGTACGGGAGATCGGGCAGGACTGGTCGGGCGCCGCGTGCCCGGTGGAGTTCTACGCGCTCGGCGGGCTCGGCGAAGGGGTGCCGCTGCGCGCCACCATGACCGCCTTCGGCCCCACGCTGCTGGCCAAGGTGCTCGAACTCAACGACACCCAGGAGTCGTCGCTCGGGCTGATCTTCCATTTCGCCGACACCCACGGCCTGCCGCTGCTGGACATGAAGGACCTGCGGGCGGTCATCCAGTACCTCGTCGACAACCCGGAGGTGCTGAAGGGCGTCGGCGGGTTGTCGAAGCAGACGGCGGGAGTGATCCTGCGGGCGCTGACCAACCTGTCGGCCGAGGGCGCCGACCGCTTCTTCGGCGAGCCCGAGTTCGACACCCGCGACCTCATGCGGGTCACCCCGGACGGCAGGGGCGTGGTGTCGATCCTGGAGCTGCCGGCCGTACAGGACCGGCCCGCCCTGTTCTCCACCTTCCTCATGTGGCTGCTGGCCGACCTGTTCGCCGACCTGCCCGAGGTCGGCGATCCCGACCGGCCCAAGCTCGTGTTCTTCTTCGACGAGGCGCACCTGCTGTTCACCGACGCCTCCAAGGCGTTCCTGCGCTCGATCACCCAGACGGTGCGGCTGATCAGGTCGAAGGGGATCGGCGTCTTCTTCGTCACGCAGACGCCCAAGGACGTGCCCGCCGACGTGCTGGCCCAGCTCGGGGCGAGGGTCCAGCACGCGCTGCGCGCCTTCACCCCGCAGGACGCCAAGGCGCTCAAGGCCACGGTCTCCACCTTCCCGCACTCCGACTACGACCTGGAGGAGCTGCTCACGCGGCTCGGCATCGGCGAGGCGGTCGTGACCGTGCTGTCGGACACGGGCGTGCCCACACCCGTCGCCTGGACCAGGCTGCTCGCGCCGCGCTCGCTGATGGCGCCCTCGGACCCGGGCCTGGTAGGGGGGATCGTGGCGGCCTCGCCGCTGCTGCCCAGGTACGGCCGGCCGATCGACAGGCAGTCGGCCTACGAGCTGCTGGCCGCCAGGATGGCCCCGCCGCCGCCGCCTGCCTCGCCCCCGCCCGCGCCCGCGCCTGCGCCCGCTCCCGTCCCCGCTCCCGGTCCGCGCGCTCCGCGGGTGCCGCAGGAGCAGCCCTCGGTGCTGGAGGCGGTGCTCGGGTCGGCGGTCTTCAAGTCCTTCGCGCGGTCGGCGGCCAGCGCGCTGGGGCGGGAGATCAGCCGCTCGGTCTTCGGCACGGCCAGGCGCCGCCGACGCTGACCCCCGCCGAGCCGCACACCCCTGGGTACGGCCCTGCACTGCCCGTCCGTGACGAGCTACATCCGGGTCCGCGCGTACGCATGCAGGGCGTCGCGGACGAATGTCGCCCCGGCGGCGTCGTCGTACATGCCGGCGAAGCGGGGGTCGTCGACGTACATGTCCCCCAGGCCCTTCACCATGTCGATCGAGCGCTCCCGGTCGCCCTCGGCCGTGGGGGTACCCGGGATCTGGCTCAGCCACTCGACGTGCCGGGCAGCCAGGGACTGAGCGTGTTCCGATGTCGGAGAAACCCCGGCCTTCACTGCGGCGACCCATGCGGCGACGAGGTCCTCGGCGGCATGCTTCCAGGCCCGCTGCTGGTCAAGGGTCTTGCCGTGCCACCAGTCGTTGCTCACCTGGAATGCGCGCTCGCCCCAGCGCGAGATCACCTCGTCCTTGTAGCGGTCGTTGAACCCCGCCAACATGACGTCCATCCGCGGTTCCGCCCCCGACTGCAGGGCCTCGAGCGTGTGACGCACAGACCGGATCTGCCGTTCGATACGATCCCGTTCCTCTTCCAGCGCGGCGATGTGGGCGCGGAGCCCGTCGCACGTGTCCACCTCGTCGGCCAGGACCTTGGCGATGGCCGGCAAGCCCATGCCGAGCCGGCGCATGAGCAGGATCCGCTGTAGCCGGGCGACCGCGGCGGGGTTGTAGTAGCGGTACCCGTTCGCGCCGACCCGGGACGGAGCCAAGAGCCCGAAGCGGTCGTAGTGACGCAGGGTGCGGCTGGTGATGCCGGCCCTCGTCGCGAGTTCCTGGATCGTCCACTCCATCGTCCCAGTGTTACCCGCGGCGGAGCGTGGTGGCGATGATCTCCGAGCTGTCGGCGTGCAGGGCCTGCGCCGCCGTCTGCCCGGTCGCCGCCAGGTAGGTGTCGACCAGCCGGTTGCCCGCGGCGTACCCGGCGCCCATCGGCAGTCCGACCGGGGTGAGGCCGAAGCGTTCGGCGCTGGGGTCGCCGTGCACCCAGGCAGTGAAGTTCTGCATGCCTGTCACGTCGAGCCCGGTGAGCACCTTGCCGAAGATCTCGTCGTCGTGCAGGTGCGGCACGCCGATGCGGGTGGGGCCGAGCTCGTCGCCGTAGAGCTGTCGGGCGAACGCGTCGGCCAGGCCCTCGGAGACGATGTGATCGCCGACTGTGACGGTCATCGGGTCCCACACAACGCCGCCCGGGCCGAACCGCAGGTTGTGGTGGAGTTCGTGCACGGCGGTGGCCTCCAGCCGTTCCACGTTCTCGGGGAAGGGCCAGAGCGTGATCACGATGTGGCCCGAGATGCCGCCGAACCCGGTCACTCCTTGGCAGGGCCCCATGAAGTGCTCGTCACCCGGGTCGCCGAGCACGAACAGCACGGTGATGTCCGGGGCCCCCAGCCCCGGCGTCGCCTCCAGCAGTACGGCGAGAGCGTCGTCGAGGGCGCGTCGCATCCGCTCCCAGGCTCCGGCCGCCGCCAGGGTTTCGAGCGCGTCGAGGCAACGCTCCTCGTCACGGTCGATGGGGAACCCGGACGCTTCGAGGTGCATGGCCACCAGGTCGACCTCGTCGGGGTGGTAGCGGTACATGCCCCTGGTGGGCTCCAGCATCGAACGCAGCAGGTCAACGCGGTCCGCGACCGGGGCCAGCAGGATCCGCCGCATGGCGGAGTAGGTGTCAAGAACAGTGATCGACATGGCCCCGATGCTAGAAGTTGACGCAGCGTCAAGGTCAAACAGCTCCAGGGCTCCAGGTCGACGTACAGGCCGTCTTGCCGAGCCGTTCCAGCGACCGACGACGTTGAACAGCGGTCCGCCGAGAAGCCGGCCAGGCCCTCAGCGGTGTGAGAGATCAAGACTCGTCACAGGGCGATCCGCTGCAGGGCCGTCGATCTTCCGCAACCAGGACAGCCGGCCACTCATGTAGGCGGTGTACTCCTCGTCAAGGCTCATGGGTCTCCCAGATCGATGGCTTCACACCCCAGGAGATGCGTCCGGCCCGGGCGCCGGTCGCATGGGACGGGCAGGCTGGGGATCGCAGGGACGTCGGTTCGGGTGGCGGTGCGGTGGCTGTCGGTACCGCATGGCACCCTGTGAGGATGGGATTCACCGGCTTCCCCGACGAGGCCTTCGTCTTCTACGAGGGCCTTGAGGCCGACAACAGCAAGGCCTATTTCACGCGGCACAAGCAGCTCTACGAGGAGGCGGTCAGGGCGCCCATGCTGGCCCTGGTCGAGGACCTGGCCGCCGAGTTCGGCCCCGCCCAGCTGTTCCGGCCGTATCGCGACGTCCGCTTCGCCAAGGACAAGTCGCCCTACAAGACGCACCAGGGCGCCTTCGTCGACGCCATGCCCGGCATCGGCCTCTACGTCCAGCTGGACGCCTCCGGCCTCTACACGGCGGGCGGCTTCTACTCGACCGCCTCCGACCAGGTGGCCCGCTACCGGGCCGCCGTCGACGCGGACATCTCGGGCAAGCCGTTGCAGCGCATCGCCGACACGCTGGCGAAGGCCGGCTACGCCGCCGAGGGCGACCGGCTCAAGACCAGGCCGCGCGGGGTGCCCGAGGACCATCCGCGCCTCGAGCTGCTACGGCATCGCTCGCTCTACTTCGGGCGGCATTTCGAGCCCGAGCCGTGGGTGCACACCGTCCAGGCCGCCGACCGGGTCCGCACGACGTGGCGCGACTACGCACCGCTGGTCGAGTGGCTCTGCGCCCACGTCAGGGGTAGCGAGCTGCCGCCCCGCTGATCCGCACGCCTGTCCCGGGAGTCCGGAAAACCACCCCCCCCGGGCCCGGATCCGCCCGCCCGCCATCCCACGAAGAATGCCCGAGCGGGCCTCGCGTCCCCTGGCGGCGACCGCCGGGCACGGCGACCTCACTTTCCTGGCGGCGACCGTCGTGGCGCGCGACCTCACTTTCCTGGCGGCGACCGTCGTGGCGCGACCTCACCTTCCTGGCGGCGACCGCCGGGAAAGCGGCCTGGCTTGCTCCGGGCAAGCGGGCGGGCAGACGGGCGGGCGGGCCGGGCAGACGGGCAGACGGGCCGGGTAGACGGGCGGCGCAGACGGGCGGACGGGCGGGTCAGGGGGCGTTCTGGCTGGTGGTGGAGTCGCCCTTGAGGATCCGGTCCACCGTCTTGGTCGCCGCCGAGGTGGCCGCCGTCGTGCCGGCCGCGATCACGACGGCGACCAGCGGGGTGGCGAGGCTGCGGACGCTGCGGATGTTGCGCACCCTGGCCCACGGCTCCCCGGCCGTGAACATGATCCGCCACTCCCAGTAGAGGCCGAGGCCGATGAAGACCAGCGCGCCCTGTCCGACCACGATCGCGACCACCTGCAACTTGTCCAGGCCGCCGATGTCGGGGTCGACGAGCGACGGGACGTAGGCCGACAGCTCGGTGACCAGTGCCGCGCTCATCACGAAGAGCGCCTTGGTGACCGGCTGCGTGCCGCGCAGGCGCGGATAGAAGTACCCGTAGAGGAACCCGAAGGCGGGCAGCGTGAACATGAACCGGGAGTCGAACACCCAGCTGGTCAGCTCGACCCCGTCGGGCCAGCCGTAGATGAGGGCGAAGGGCAGCGACAGCAGCAGGCTCACCACGAACGCCGCCAGGCCGTTCTGCCAGGGCGTGCAGGCCGCCGAGGTGGCGAAGGCGGTCTCGGTGTGCGGGGGTTCGACAGTGAGCATGTGGTCGAGTTCGTGGCGCTGGCGTTCGAAGTCCTCCATCGTGAGCTCGCCGGATCCCAGTTTCCCCCTGCTCAGCCGGTAGAGCTCCTGCTCGGATCCGTGCAGCACCCGCCGGTGCAGCGCGTCCCTGACCAGCGCCCGGTGCTCGGCCCGCGAGCAGGGTTCGACGATCTGGGGCCGCGGGCCTGACAGCAGCCAGGTGGCCGCCGCCCACGCCACGAGCGAGGTGATGGCCAGCGACGGCAGCGGCAGCTCGATCACGGTGGAGTCGGGGTCGGCGCGCGGGGTGAGGTAGAGGACCATCAGGCAGACGATCACCGTGGCCTCGACCGCCGGGTCGGCCATGGCGTCGAGTGACGCACCCAGCCGCCGCAGCCGTAGCACCAGCAGCGCGAACGTCAGCAGCAGCAGGCCGAGCGCGCCGCGCGTGACCTCGTTGAGCGGCTGTCCCAGGACCAGCGGGGGCGGCGTCCGGTCGGCGATCTGGTCCGGCTGGACGCTCCACGAGCCCGCGTCGAGCCATTCGGTCGGCCAGCCGAGCAGCAGCAGGCTGCCCAGCACGGCCACCACGATCGCGACGCGCGACCACGACCGGGTGGAGACGGCGATCCCACCGATCGCGATCAGCGACCAGCACAGCGCGAGCACCAGCCGGACGCTGTCGGGAGGGAAGTAGCCGCCGCTCATCAGCGCCCGCACCCACAGCGCCAGCGCCAGGGCGCCTACCGCCACGCCAGCCGTGACCGCGGCCAGCCTGGCCACCAGGACGGCGATGCCGAGGTCGGTGCTGAAGGCCACGGCCGAGCCCGCCGCCGCCAGCGCCGCCGTCGCGGTGCCCGCGCCGAGCGTCAGCGGCGGCACCTGCCCGTGGACGAACGACCAGAACAGCATGCCGCCGGCCACCAGCACGCCGACGCCGGTGACGAGCAGCGCGTCCGTGGAGGTCCACGGCGGCCGGACGGGCACGACCCGGCGCGCGTGGCGCAGCGCCAGCATGGGCAGCGCGCCGAACAGGATCACCGGCCCCAGGTACGGCATGCCCGCCAGGAGCGTGGCCAGCAGCAGCGCCACCACGCACAGGACGGTGCCGATCGCCAGCTCGCGGTTGGGCGTCCGCCGCCACCACGAGGGGCCGAGCGCCTTGCCGAGGAAGACGGTCAGCGCGATCGCGGTGAAGACGCTCAGCACGGGCGTCCAGGAGAACGGGTCGGTCTCCTCGGCGTCGGGCCTGCCGTAGGACCGGTGCGCGAGATGGACCGAGACCGGCGCGGTGAAGGCGGTGAACGCCAGCCGGCCCGGCTGTTCCGTCTCGGGTGTCACCCGCTCGAGCTTGATCACCGTCCAGGAGGGCGCGGTCAGCGTGATCTCGCGCGCGAGGCCCGCCGCGTCCTGCTCGGTCGGGGGCAGGAAGTCCAGCCGCGGCAGCGCGTCGTCGGCGACCTGGCGCAGCATCGTGATCGTGAAGCGCGCCGTGGTCCGCGAGCCGGACGTGGTGAGCACGGGGGCGAGCCTCGTGGCGGGGATGAGGACGGCCGCGCGGTCGTCGGTCTTCACCGCTCCGAGCCGGCGGTCGGTGAAGCCCTGGATGTCGTCGGGGAAGGGCCCCTCGGAACGCAGGAGCGTCGCCAGCAGGTCGGTGCGGTCCAGGACGAGGCGGTGGACCACGGTGATCTTCAGCTGCCGGTCGCGCTCGTCGATCCTGCCCTGCGGCACCGTCGCCAGGTCGGTGTCGGTGGCGTCGGCGATCGTCACCTCGGTGGTCAGCTCGGGCGGCCTGCGGGGGGTGTGGTCCTGCGCGCCGTACACCTCGAGCAGCGAGGGGGTGTGGGGGGTGGGGGTGGGCGCCGCGTAGGTGACGGGTCTGGCCTCGACCACGCACCAGACGATGGCTCCCACGGAGATCGCGGCCAGCGCGTACGCGACGATGCTCCTCAGCCGGCCCACAACCAGCATGATCCACGCCGCTAGGTAACGGAGGGATCACCGCAGGGCACCAGCCGGAGCACGATGACAAGAAAGTCGCGAAGGATGTCAGGTTCGCCGGAAAAGTCCGGGCAGCACGAAGGCCCCCGCGCTGTCCGGTGCTCGAGAGAGACCGGACGGCGCGGGGGCCCGAGAGGCTCCGATCCGACGGACCCCGCCCACGGGGGCGGGGCGCCGGGTCAGTTGGTGCGCTTGGCGCGGGCGGCGGCGCGCCCGCGGGTGGCGGCGTCGAGGACGACCTTGCGGATCCGTACGGTCTCCGGCGTGATCTCCACGCACTCGTCCTCGCGGATGAACTCCAGCGCCTGCTCCAGCGACAGCACCCGCGGCGGGATCAGCGTCTCGGTCACGTCGGCCGTGGACGAGCGCATGTTGGTGAGCTTCTTCTCCTTGGTGATGTTGACGTCCATGTCGTCGGACCTGGAGTTCTCGCCCACGATCATGCCCTCGTAGACCTCGGTGCCCGGCGAGACGAACAGCACGCCGCGCTCCTGCAGGTTCGTCATGGCGAACGCGGTCACCGGGCCGGAGCGGTCGGCGACCAGGGAGCCGTTGTTGCGGGTGCGCAGCTCGCCGAACCACGGCTCGTAGGCCTCGAAGACGTGGTGGACCAGGCCGGTGCCGCGAGTCTCGGTGAGGAACTCGGTGCGGAAGCCGATGAGGCCGCGGGCGGGGACCACGAACTCCATGCGGATCCAGCCGGTGCCGTGGTTGGTCATGTGCTCCATGCGGCCCTTGCGGACGGCGAGCAGCTGCGTCACCGCGCCGAGGTACTCCTCGGGGCAGTCGACCGTCAGGCGCTCGACCGGCTCGTGGATCTTGCCGTCGATGGTCTTGGTGACGACCTGCGGCTTGCCGACGGTCAGCTCGTAGCCCTCGCGGCGCATCTGCTCGACCAGGATGGCCAGGGCCAGCTCGCCACGGCCCTGCACCTCCCAGGCGTCGGGCCGGTCGGTGGGCAGCACGCGCAGCGACACGTTGCCGACCAGTTCCTTGTCGAGGCGGTCCTTCACCATGCGGGCGGTGACCTTCGAGCCCTTCACCTTGCCGACGAGGGGGCTGGTGTTGGTGCCGATCGTCATCGAGATCGCGGGCTCGTCGACGGTGATCAGCGGCAGCGGGCGGGGGTCGTCGGGGTCGGCCAGCGTCTCACCGATCATGATGTCGGGGATGCCGGCGATCGCGATGATGTCGCCGGGGCCCGCCTGCTCGGCCGGCTTGCGCTCCAGCGCCTCGGTCATGAGCAGCTCAGTGATCTTGACGCGCTGGACGGTGCCGTCGGTCCTGCACCAGGCGACCTGCTGACCCTTCTTCATCGTGCCCTGGTGGATGCGGCACAGCGCGATCCTGCCCAGGTAGGAGGAGGCGTCGAGGTTGGTGACATGGGCCTGCAGCGGCGCGCTCGGGTCGTAGGTCGGCGCCGGGATCGTGCGCTTGATGACGTCGAACAGCGGCTCGAGGTCCTCGGAAGCGGGCATGCCGCCGTCCTCGGGACGCTCCAGCGAGGCCCTGCCGGCCTTCGCGGAGGCGTAGACGATCGGGAAGTCGATCTGCTCCTCGGTCGCGTCGAGGTCCATGAACAGCTCATAGACCTCGTCGACGACCTCCTTGATGCGGGCGTCGGGGCGGTCGACCTTGTTGATGCACAGGATGACGGGCATCTTCGCGGCGAACGCCTTGCGCAGCACGAACCTCGTCTGCGGCAGCGGCCCCTCGGAGGCGTCGACCAGCAGCACCACGCCGTCGACCATCGACAGGCCGCGCTCGACCTCGCCGCCGAAGTCGGCGTGGCCGGGGGTGTCGATGATGTTGAGGGTCATGTCACCGTGCTTGACGGCGGTGTTCTTGGCGAGAATGGTGATGCCCTTCTCGCGCTCCAGGTCGTTGGAGTCCATGACACGGTCGTCGACGTCCTGGTTGGCGCGGAAGGCCCCGGACTGCCAGAGCATGGCATCCACGAGAGTGGTCTTGCCGTGGTCGACGTGCGCGATGATCGCGATGTTCCGCAGGTCGTCGCGGCTGTTCAAAGGCATGATGAGGTCTCACTCTGTGTTCGTGGAGGCTGACCGCGGGACGATGCGGCGCAACCAGTTTAGTTGATCCCGTTACACCCTTGGTGTGGTGGGAGCAACAGGGCAGACTTCACCTTGTGTCCCCTCACATGCGGCATGTCCGTAGGCTGCTGGACGAGCGGCGTTACCCGTGGGCGCACGCCTACGTCGACCGGTTGATCTCGGACTCGCCCCTCGACCCGGAGCCGTGGCTGCTGCGGGCACTGATCCTCGAGCGCCAGGGCCGCCCGAACGGGGAGGCGGTGCGGCGCGCCGAGGAACTGGGTGGCGACTACACAACGCTGAGGAACAGCCTCCCTGTTCCCCGGGGGGTCCGGCGTCCGTGGTGGGACGGCTGGGGCATGGAGATCGTGACGCTGCTCGTGCTGGGCATGCTGGTGGCGCCGCTGGTGTGGCTGGGCGAGCCGGTACGCGCCGCCGGGCCGGGCGACTGGAACCTGGCCGTGTACCTCGCGGTGATCCTGGTGGTCTACGGCGTGCCCTGGGCGGTCGGGGCCAGGCGGGAACGGCTGAACATCCCGGCGGAGGCGCGGGCGCGCAGGGACGCCTCCAGGGCCTTCCACGCCGGGCTGGACGACGAGGGGCTGCGCCACCACGTGGGCGGGCCCGCCAGGTACCTGTGCCTGGCGGGCGTGCTCGGCGCCCTGGCCCCCGGACTGCTCCCGCTGGACGACCCCGCGGCGGCCGTACGGCTCGGCGCGGCCGTCCTCGGCGTGGCGGTGCCGGCCACCGCCCTGTACGTGATGGGCGCCGGACCGCTGCGCAGGGCGGTGCGGGTGAGCTGGGTCGTGTCGGTCAACGCCGCGCTGGCCGTGGTCTGGCTGGCGGTGTCGCTCGCCGTGCCCGGCTGGGATCCGGGCGCCTACCTCCTGGTGTGGGGGCTACTGGGATGGCTGGCCCCGCTGCTCCCGAAGCTCATGACGCGCCTGGCCTGAGGAACGGCACGCAGGACCGCGACGCCGTGGATCACCACGTCCGTACCACGGGTCCGGCGGGAACGGATCGAATTCCGGAAGACGGAGCCGCATGTGCGCGAAGATGAGAGCGCGCCGCTGATTGACCTCCGAACCGCTTGTGTAGCTGGGTGATCGCATGCACACTCGCGGTGACGCCTGCCCTGAATACTCCGGTTGAAGGCATGACATCGCATAACCTCCCGGTCGAACCGAATCGTTTCGTCGGCCGCACGCGTGACATGGACGAGCTGTGCGGACTGCTGCGCGATCAGCGCCTGGTCACGCTCTGCGGCGTGGGCGGCATCGGGAAGACGCGCCTCGCGCTGCGCGTGGCCGCCAGGGTGGTGCCCGACTTCCCCGACGGCGTGTGGCTGGTCGAGCTGGCCAGGATCACCAGCGCCGACCTGGTGGCGCACGAGATCGCCACCGTGCTCGGCGTGCGGGAGGAACGGTCGCGGCCCGCGCTCGACGGCCTGCGCGTACGGCTGCGCGGCGCCCGGGCCCTGCTCGTGCTCGACAACTGCGAGCAGGTCGTCGAGCGGTGCGCCGAACTGGTGTCGGAGCTGCTGGCGCGCTGTCCCGACCTGCGGATCCTCCTGACGACCAGGGAGGCGCTGCGCGTTCCCGGCGAGCTGGTCTGGCGGGTGCCCCCGCTCGACCTGCCGGACGCCCGCCATCCCGACGCCGAGGCCGTGCTGCTGTTCACCGACCGGGCGATGGCGGTGGGCACCAGGCTGGCCGGTGTCGACTTCGACGACGTGGCCAGGTTGTGCGTGGCGCTCGACGGGCTGCCCCTGGCCCTGGAACTGGCCGCCGCCCGCACCCGGGTGCTCAGTCCCGCGCAGATCGCCGACCGGATCGGCGACCGCTTCCGGCTGCTGACCAGCGGTGACCGTACGGCTCCCGCCAGGCAGCGGACGCTGCTGGCCGCCGTGGAGTGGAGCCACGACCTGCTCACCCCGAAGGAGCGGGTGCTGCTGCGGCGGCTGGCGGTCTTCGCCGGGCTCTTCGATCTCGACCTGGTCGAGCAGGTGTGCGCCGACGAGCGGGAACTGCCCGCGGAGGAGATGCTCGACCTGCTGGCCGGCCTGGCCGACAAGTCGCTGCTGCTGGCCGACGGGGGGCGCTACCGCCTGCTGGAGACGATCAAACAGTTCGCCGCCGAGCGCCTGCGCGACAGCGGCGAGGTCGCCTGGTTCCGTGACCGCCACCTGCGGGTGATCTGCGAGGTGCAGGAACGGTGCTTCGAGTCGGGCCTGGCGGCGCCGCGGGCGCCGTGGCCGGAGCGCCTGCCGTTCTTCGTCAGGGGCAGGAGCCTGCTCGACGACTGCAGGGCCGCCGTGGGCTGGGCGGTCGAGTCGGGCAACGCCCTGCTGGGGCTGCGCCTGGCGTACGTGGCCTCGGCGCTGCTGGCCGTCCACGGGCAGATCGCCGAGGGCGTCGACTGGTTCGAGCGGTTGCTGCGCCTCGACCTGACGGGCGTGCCGCCCGAGGTGATCGCGCTCAGCAAGGGCGCGCTCGCCTACGGGCTCGAGGCGAGGGACGACCTGGCCGGCTGCGAGCGGGTGGTCGCGGAGGCGCTCAAGGAGCAGGAGACGGTCCCGCACAGCCTCGGAAAGGGCGTCACGCTCAACGTGGCGGGGGTGCTGTTGCTGCGCACCGGCCAGTTCGACCGGGCGGAGCGGCACTTCGAGGAGGTCGTGGCCACCACGAGAGCGCACGACGACACCTTCAACAGGGTCATCGCGCACTCGTGCCTCGCCGTCCTCGCGGGCGTCAGGGGCCAGCTGCGCCTGGCGCAACGGCACGCGGGCGAGGCGCTGTCGGTCGCCAGGGAGAACGGCCACCCGTGGCACGTCGCGATGGCGACCAGCCAGCTCGCCGCGGTGGCCGAGTGGCGCGGCGACACCGAGGCGGCGGTGAGCCACTACCGCGAGGCCGCCGCGATCTTCGGCGACCTCGACAACAGGGTGGAGATGGAGCGCTGCCTGGTCATGGTCGCCAAGGCCGCGGTGGGCCGCAGGGACCACGCCATGGCCAGGGAACTGCTGGCCGAGTGCCTGGAACTGGCGCGGCGGACCGGTCAGCGGCTCGGCGTCGCGCGCGTGCTGCGGGTGCTGTCACGGCTGGCCGACGTCGAGGGCGACCTGGGGTCGGCCGTGCTGTGCTCGGGGGCGGCGACCGCGCTCGCCGAGGAGATGGGCGAGCCGACCGGCTCGGGCCGGATCGAGGACCTGCTCGCCCGCGCCCGCGACAAGCTCGGCGAGGGCCGTACGGCGCTGCAGTGGTCGAGGGGCAGGCAGCTCGACCCGGTCGAGGTCGCGCGCCTGGTGCTGGAGGGCGGGGGAGCGGCGGGGAGCCTGCCGGCCCCGGCCGTGGCCGAGGTGCCGCACCCGGTGCTCACCGCCCGCGAGCAGGAGATCGCCGGCCTGCTCACCCGCGGGCTGTCCAACAAGGGCATCGCCGACGAGCTGGTCATCAGCCCCGCCACCGTCGCCCGGCACATCGCCAACATCATGGAGAAGCTCGGCTTCACCTCGCGCGCGCAGATCGCGCTCTGGGCCGTGGAGCACGGCCTGGGTTCTGCATAGCGGTCTGCATATTACGCCCCATGTGCGGGCGAAGCGTGCTCCCTAGCCTGAGTCGCATGAGCACAGAAGACCTGCTCCGGCGCCGCGGGCTGCGCCCCGGCGACCGGGTGGTCGTCTGCCTGCCCCGGGGAGCGGATCTCAACGCGGCGGTGGACGGCGCGATCGCCGTGGGGGCCATCGTCACCGTGCTGCCCGCCGGCTTCGAGGTGGGCGAGCACATCCGGCAGAGCGCCGCGCGCATCATGATCTCCGACTCGGACGACGCCGTCAAGGCCGCCGAGGACTCCCGCATCAGGCAGGTCATCGGGAGCGCCGAGCTCCGTCAGTAGGCTCGCTCCATGCCTTTCGCCACCAGCTTCCCGGTCATGCTCAGGACCGCCGACGGCGTCCGGATCGACGCCGCCCACACCCCCACCCGTGGCCGCGGCGACCTCGGCATCGTGGTGGCGCACGGCTTCACCGGGTCGTGGCGCGACCGCACCGCCCGCAGGATCGTCCACGTGCTGAGCGGGTTCGGCGGCGTGCTGGCCTTCGACTTCCGCGGCCATGGCCGCTCGGGCGGCGAGAGCACCGTGGGTGACAGGGAGGTGCTCGACCTGGAGGCGGCCGTCCGGCACGCGCGGGTCGCCGGCTACTCCTCGGTGGCGGTGGCCGGCTTCTCGATGGGGGCGGCGGTGGCCGTCCGGCACGCGGCGCTGCACCGCGGCGTGGACGCGGTGGCCGCGGTGAGCGGGCCCGCCCGCTGGTACTACCGCGACACCAGGCCGATGCGCCAGGTGCACTGGGCGATCGAGCGGCCGTTCGGCAGGCTGGCGGCGCGGGTGGTCAAGCGCACCAGGATCGCCCGCGGCCAGTGGGACCCGATCCCGATGCCGCCGTACGAGGCCGCCGCGCTGATCTCGCCGACGCCTCTGCTCGTCGTGCACGGCGACGCCGACACCTTCTTCCCGCTGGAGCACGCCCACCAGATCTTCGACGGCGCCCGCGAGCCGAAGGAGCTGTGGATCGAGCCCGGCTTCGGGCACGCCGAGTCGGCCGCGACACCCGAACTCATCCGTCGCGTCGGCAAGTGGATCACCACGAACACCGCGCGGGACTAGATCGAACCTTTTCCGGATGAAGAGCGTCTACCTATGACGTAAGGAAGGAACCCGCCGGGGGACTGCCATCGGCCGCATCGGCCATCACGGCGGTAGACGCGGGACATACTTCTGTAGCCGGGTGAACGCCCAGCGTCGCGGGGGCGCGCTGGGTGCCGCCCCGCACCCTGCCCCGGTACGGCACGCCGTACCGGGGCACTTCGTCGCCGGGACTCAGCCGAGCCGGGCGATGGTCTTGTACTCCAGGTAGGCGGACAGCCCCTCGGGGCCGAGCTCGCGGCCGACCCCGCTGGCCTTGTAGCCGCCGAAGGGCACGTTGGACTCCAGCATGAAGCAGTTGACGCCGTAGGTGCCGGTGCGGACCTGGCGCGCGATGTCCATGCCGTGCTCGGTGTCGGCCGTCCACACCGTGCCGGCCAGGCCGTAGTCGCTGTCGTTGGCGATGCGGACGGCGTCGGCCTCGTCCTCGTAGGGGATCACGGCCAGGACCGGGCCGAAGATCTCCTCGCGGGCGATGCGCATGTCGTTGCTGACGCCGGAGAAGACGGTGGGCGCGACGTACCAGCCCGTGTCGAAGGGCCGGTCGAGGCCTCCCACGACGATTTTCGCGCCCTCGTCCATACCGAGCTTGACGTAGCCCTCGACGCGTTCCTGCTGCCGCTTGGCGACCAGCGGGCCGATGCCGGTGGCCGGATCGGCGGGGTCACCGACGACCTGCGAGGTGACCATGCCCGCCACGGCCTCGACGACCTCGTCGTAGCGGCGGCGGGAGGCGAGGATGCGGGTCTGGGCCACGCAGGCCTGGCCGTTGTTCATGAGCGAGGCGATGGCGAGCATGCCCATGCTCGCGCCGAGGTCGGCGTCGTCGAGCACGATCGCCGCCGACTTGCCGCCGAGCTCCAGGCTGCACCGCTTGAGCTGTTCGCCGCAGATCGCGGCGATGCGGCGGCCCGCGGCGGTCGAGCCGGTGAAGGCCACCTTGTCGACGCCGGGGTGGGAGACCAGGTGCTCGCCCGTCTCGCGGCCGGCGGGGACGATGTTGAGCACGCCGCCGGGGATGCCGGCCTCCTGCGCCATCTCGGCCAGCAGGTAGGCGTCGAGCGGGGTCTCGGGGGCGGGCTTGAGCACGATCGTGCACCCCGCGAGCAGCGCGGGGGCGATCTTCGTCATGGAGACGAACTGCGGGACGTTCCACGGCACGACGGCGGCGACCACGCCGACGGGCTCCCTGCGCACCGTCGTGGGGCCGAACAGGCCGGGGCGCTCCTCCTCCTGCTGGAAGGTCTTGCCGTACTCGGCGTAGTACTGGAGCATCCCGAGCGGCTGGGGGGCCTGGGCCAGCTGCGAGAAGGTGATCGGCGAGCCCATCTCCTCGGTGATGAGGGCGGCCATCTCGCCCTGCCGCGCGGCGTAGATGTCGGCGAGCCTGCCGATCGCCGCGGCCCGCTCGCCGAAGCTGAGCCTGGGCCAAGGGCCGTGGTCGAAGGCCTCGCGGGCGGCGGCCACAGCGCGGTCCATGTCGGCGGGCGTCCCGTCGGGGACCCGGCCGACGACCTGCTCGGTGTGGGGGTTGACGACCTCGATGATGCCGGTGCCCGCCGGAGCCACCCATTCGCCCCCGATGAACAGCGTGTCGTGCTGGCGCATGTCGTGACCCTTCTCATGTGACCGAGTGCTTGCTTCCTTTGGGAGACCGAATCATGTTCTGTGAAGGCACGCAAGAGGGGTACGGCCCACAGAGCCGTACCCCTCAGCGCCGTGCGCTAGCGGGAGTCGCCCAGCAGGTGCGCCAGCGACCGCTTCACCAGATCGGTGCGCTGTGCCTGCGTGGTGACGCCTTCGACGCCGTACCCGAGCAGGACGGTGTCCTTGGTGACGATGCCGCCGCCCTCGTCGAAGACCTTGTCCGTGCGGGCCCAGGTGTTGAGCAGCGGGCCCGAGCCGGGCGGCGGTCCACCCGCCGTCCAGCCGCCGAGGTCGGACTCGAAGGAGGTCTGCTCGGTCACCGCGCCGTCGAGCGTGACCTTCGCGTCGTCGAGGAAGACGCCCGCCTGGTGGGTGGACCAGTCGGTGATGGACGACAGCGAGATCTCGACCTGCTTGCCCGCGTAGGGCGTCAGGTCGACCTTCCACTCCTGCCAGCCTGCCGAGTTGCCGCTGGCCGCGTGCCACGCGCCGCTGCTGCCGGTCGGCTCGCAGTTCGGCCCCTGGTAACGGGTGGTGAAGGGGTGGATGGTCCGCCAGTGCTGGCCGCTGGGCGTGTTGCAGCTCGACCCGGTGGACTGGGTGGTGTGCCCGTTGGCGTCCGGCAGCGTCGTCCAGTCGTCCTGGCCGACGGTGTGCGCCTCGACGGTGAAGAAGTCCCAGTCCGCCTCGGTGTCGCGCGAGGCCCAGAACGTCAGCTCACCGCTGCTCTTCCCGGTCAGGTCGATCGTCCTGGTCAGGCGCTTCCAGGAGGCGTCGGCGATGCCGCTCTGCACGTCCCACGACCCCGTGTGCGGGTCGAACGGCCCGCCCGGCCGGTCCCAGGAGATGCCCGCCCTGCTCTCGAACTGCGGGAAGGTCTCGACCGGCAGGATCGCCGAGGTGGCCACCCACGAGTTGTTGTGGTCCTGGTTGCCTGCCGAGTCGCCGCCGTTCAGCGTGCCGGTGAAGCCGTCGAAGGCGCCCACCCTGCCCTTGAGCGCGTACGGCTCGTGCGTCTGCGGGTTGGTGCCGCCGTTGTCGAACCAGATGTAGGCCCCCAGCCAGTACTGCTGGAAGTCGTTGTTGATCTCGAAGCACGGCGGCGTGGCCGCGACCACGCACTCGCCGAGCGAGGGGTCGGGCTGGAAGAAGAAGCCCTGGTTGGCGTTGCGCGCGTAGTGGGCGTACTTGCCTGCCGACAGCAGCTTGCCACCCTCGTTGAGGTAGTCGCGCACCGCGATCTCGGTCTCGACGCTGTGCCTGGCGATGGTGCCGGGCACCTGTCCGGCCGAGCGCGGGTTGATGTCGTCACCGGTCTCCCACACCACGGCCTGGTAGTGGCTGAGCACGCCCAGCGGGTGCGGCGCCTTGCGGCCGTTCTTGTCGATGTCGTAGACGTCGGAGGTGTAGCCGGCCTCGGAGATCGCCTTGGCGTAGTCGTCGACGTACTTCGACTCCGTCACACCCTGCGCGGGGCTGATGCCCGTGACGTCCTCGGCCGCCAGGATGAGCACCTTGCCGCCGATGTCGTCGGCCACCTTGTAGGTGAAGTCGGCGCTCTTCTTGGCCAGCGACCGGAACCAGACCTTGACGCTGTCGCCGGGCTTGGTGCCGGTGATCTTGCCGCGGAGCTGGTGGTAGTAGACGTTGTAGCCCTTGCCGTACCGCTCGCCGCCCTTCCACTCGGTGGTGAGCGCGGTCCTGGTGCGGCCGCCGTTGACCTGGTACTGCACGACCACGGGGCCGAGCTTGCGCTTGGCGTTGACCTGCACGACCTGGTCGGTGCCGTGGCTGACCTCGAAGTCGTCGACCACGAAGTCGGGCGTGGTGTTGCCCAGGTGGCTGACCGGTTCGACCGGGTTGGCCGCCGATCTGGCGATGTCGAGGGCGAAGGGCAGGTTCTTGTCGAACTCCGCCTGGACCAGCGCCTCGTCGTCGGGGAAGACGAAGCCGCAGCCGTCACAGCCCTCGTTCAGCTCCGGCGTCCAGGACAGCGTGCCGTACTGGGCGTGCGCGCGGTCGTTGGTGTCGCCGTTGGTGATGTACAGCTCTCCCGCGGCGAGGCCCGGGTTGAAGCCGGGGACGGCGGGGTTGGCGTCGGTGCCGGTCAGGGCCTCGTAGACCGGGTTGTCGGCGGTCTGCGTGTACATCTGCCAGCCCATCGGGTACAGCAGCAGCGGACCGAAGGAGTGGTAGTTGAGCTGCAGCTTGAACTTGATCCGGCGCAGCAGCCCGTCCATCGCCCTGGTCTCGGGCTCGCTGGCAGGGCCGGTTCCCCGGTAGGTCTCGCTGCTCGGGACGCTGGAGGCGCCTTCCTCGTCATAGTGGAAGTTCGTGGGGAAGTTGCGGTTGGGGTCGACGCCGTCGCCCGCGGTGATCTGCCCGTCTCCGTTGTTGTCCCGCAGGTTCTTGCGCCACAGGCGGTTGCCTTCGGTGAAGGTGTAGTCGTAGCCGTCGGGGTTGGCGACGGGCACGAACCACAGCTCGGTCGAGCCCAGCAGGTCGGCCAGCGCCTTCTTGTTGGCCACCACGTGCTTCAGCAGCCGCATGTCGACCTCTGTCGCGATCCACTCGCGGGCGTGCTGGGTCGCCGAGTAGAGGGCGGCGGGCCTGGCGCCGTCCGGCAGGATCCTGGCGTGCTTGGTCACCTTGACCGCCAGGATGTCCTGCCCCTTGATCGTCTTGCCGATCGACTGCAGTTTGACGATGTCCTTGTTGGCGTCGGCGATGGCCTTGAGCTGGTCGGCGATGCCGCCCTGCTCGGAGTAGCTGCGCCAGACCGTGTAGCCGCCCGCGGCCTGCGCCTTGGCGGCCTCGAGCTGTGTCTGGCCCTGCGGGTTGCGGACAGGCTGCGGCTTGTGCCCGAGCTTGGTGATCCTGACCAGGTCGGCCTGGTCGGCGGTGAACTCGATGTGCTCCTTGCCGGCGACGGCCTGCTTCTGCACGACGTCGACGCCGTCCTCGGCGAGCGCCTGACCGGTGCCCGGCGGGCCGTCCACCTGGTAGAGCTCGATCCGGTCGGACGGGGGTAAGGCGGGGTCCTCAGCCGCGACGGCCTGCCCCGCCACCAGGGAGGTGGCCAGACAGGCGGTCACGGCTGTGACGAGGGTGAAAGTACGAGACAAGTTCTGCCCCTTTGCAGAAGACGGAATGCTCGAAATGTCACCCGGCGTCGGGGGCTCGGCAAGACCCAAGTGTTGGCCTGTTGTCGGACAAAGTGCTAGATACTTCGCCAAAGGCGCACGAGTTCCATGGTTCGGGTGGCAGCAATCAAGATCATCTTCTATAGTCGCTGCGTCTATGAGGGGAGGATGGGCGTGAGATCAGGGCGTCTTGCCGCGCTCGCCGTCATCCTCGTCGCGCTGGTCGCCGTCCCCCTGCCGCACGCGGCGACCGCCGACCCCGACAACAGGACCAAGCTGCGCCAGCTCACCAAGCAGGCGGCCGACCTCAACAAGGTCTACCGCGGCACCCTCGAGAGCCTCGAGGACACCAGGCTGGCCGCGAAGAAGGCCACCGACCGGGCGGGCAACCTCAAGGCCGCGCTCGCCGCCGCCGAGGTCGAGGTCAGCCAGATCGCGCAGACCACCTACATCCAGGGGCCGTTCGACGGCACCAGCCTGTTCTCCATCCCCGGCGAGCCGTACCAGGTGCTGGGGCAGGCGGCGAACATGACCTATCTGTCGGCCGAACGCACCTCCAAGCTCGGCCGCATCAAGGAGATGGTCGCCAACGCCAACAAGGCGAAGAAGGAGGCCGCCGCGAAGATCGACGACCTCGAGCGCGACGTCAAGAAGATGCAGAGCAAGCGACGCGACATCGAGAAGCTGCTGGCCAAGTACGGCATCCAGCAGCCCGGCAACGCCAACGGCCTCACCTCGCGCATGATCTCGGTCCGCGAGGAGGTGATGCGCAACTTCCCGATGTTCTACGGCGTCGGCTGCCTGCGCGTCGGCGACCCCGGCGAGCACGGCAAGGGCCGGGCGTGCGACTTCATGATGAGCCCCGGCGGCACCATGGCCACCGGCGCCAACCTGGTCAGGGGCGACGAGCTGGCCCAGTGGCTGATCTCCAACGGGTCGCGGCTCGGAGTCATGTACATCATCTGGAAGCAGCGCTACTACGACGTGCGCACCGGCGGCGGCTGGGACATGATGTCCGACCGCGGCGGCGTGACCGCCAACCACTGGGACCACGTGCACGTGTCGGTGTTCTGAGCCGCGCCTGATCCGTTCGAGCCGCCCGCCGCGGCCCACCCGGCGGGACCGGGCGGGCCGGGCGGCAGGTGGACCGCGCCCGCTCGGTACCGGGCACCCGTCGGGCCGGGCGGGAAGCGGGCCGTACCGGGTGGGACCAGCCGGTTCGGGCCGGGCGGGAAGCGGGCCGTACCCGGCGGGTGTCGGCTACGGGTGCGCGGTGCCGGAGAGCCGGTCCTTCAGCCAGTGGTAGGAGGCGCGGGGCGTGCGCCTGCCGGTGGCGAAGTCGACGTGGACCAGGCCGAAGCGCTGGTGGTAGCCCTCGGCCCACTCGAAGTTGTCCAGCAGCGACCACACGAAGTAGCCCCGCACGTCGACCCCCTCGTCCTGGGCGGCGCGGAGGGCGGCGAGGTGGCCGTCGAGGAAGGCGATCCTGGCCTGGTCGTCCTGCTCGGGATAGGAGCAGCCGTTCTCGGTGATGTAGATCGGCGGCAGCGCCGTGCCGTACCGGTCGCGCAGGCCCACCAGCAGTTCGCGCAGCCCGTCGGGGACCACCGGCCAGCCGAAGGCGGTGGTGGGGTAGCCGGTGATGCCGAGGTCGGTCCACGGCAGCGTGTCGTCGGTGGGGGCGCCGATCCGTGTGGGGTTGTAGTAGTTGATGCCGAGCCCGTCGAGCGGGGTGGAGATGATCTCCAGGTCGCCGTCGCGGACGCAGTCGAGGGTGACGCCGTAGGCCGACAGGTCGGGGTAGCGCCCCAGCAGCACGGGATCGTTGAACAGGCGGTTGTGCAGGGCGTCGTACGCGTCGCCCGCCGCCGCGTCCTGCGCCCACACGGGGGTGCAGTTGTTGGTCACCAGCACCTGCCGGGCGCCCGCCGCCCGCAGCGCCCCTACGGCCAGCCCGTGACCGAGCAGCTGGTGGTGCGCCACCGGCAACGCGTCGAGCATCAGCGCCCGGCCGGGCGCGTGCACCCCCATCGCGTAGCCGAACACCATGTGCACGAACGGCTCGTTGAGCGTGATCCACATCGGTACGCGGTCGGCGAGCCGCTCGGCCACGACCGCGGCGTAGTCGGCGAAGCGGTACGCGGTGTCCCTGTCGAGCCACCCGCCCCTGTCCTCCAGCGCCTGGGGGAGGTCCCAGTGGAACAGCGTGGGCACGGGGGTGATGCCGCGCTCGCCCAGGCCGTCCACGAGCCGGTCGTAGAAGTCGAGCCCCTTCGGGTTGACGGCGCCGGAGCCGTCGGGCTGGATCCTCGGCCACGCGATCGAGAACCGGTAGGCGTTGACGCCCAGGTCGCTCATCAGGTCGAGGTCCTCGGGCCAGCGATGGTAGTGGTCGCAGGCCACGTCGCCGGTGTGCCCGTCACGGGTCCTGCCGGGCTCGTGGGAGAAGGTGTCCCAGATGGAGGTGCCGCGGCCGTCCTCGTGGACGGCGCCCTCGATCTGGTAGGCGGCGGTGGCCGTACCCCAGAGGAACATAACCGGTCATATTAGGCGATCAAGGAGCCGGAGTCGCGCGGCACGGCCGCCGGAATGGGCAAGGATGGGAGCATGACGACTACTCTGCGCCGCCGTCCCTCCCAACGCCGCAGCGCCGAGCGGGTCGAGCGGATGCTCGACGAGTGCGCCTCGCTCCTGGACGAAGTGGGTTACGACGGGTTGACCACCAAGGAGGTCGCCCGCAGGGCCGAGGTGCCCATCGGCACCTTCTACCAGTTCTTCCCCGACAAGCAGGGTCTGGTCAGGGCGCTGGCCATGCGGAACCTCGACAGGTTCCTCACCCGCGTCACCGACCGCATCGCGACGGCCGATCTCGCCCACTGGTCGGAGCTGTCCGACCTGGCGATCGACGAGTTCGTGGCGATGAAGCGCAGCACAGCGGGTTTCGCGGTGGTCGACTTCGGCGAGGTGCTGCCCACACCCGGCGGTCCGGCCCTGCCGGGCACCAGCCACATGCTCGACGCGGCGACCGAGAACAGCGCCGTCGTGGCCGAGCGGCTGCGCGCCCTCGTCGTCGGCCTGTACGACAAGCCGGAGGGCGAACGGCTCGACCTGGCGCTGCGTGTCGCCGTCGAGGCCGCCGACGCCGTACTGAAGCTGGCCTTCAGCAGGAGCCCCGACGGCGACCCCGAGCTCATCGCCGAGTGCAAGCAGCTGGTCCGCCGCTACCTCGCCGGCCACCTCAGCACGGCGCGTCCAGCCGCGCCGTGAGCGTGTCGTCCAGCTTGGGCGCGGCGCCGACCTGGAGGGCGCTCCGTGTCAAGCGGTTGACCTGGAGTGCACTCCAGGTGGAAGGATCGGCCGTGTGACCGTCTACACGCCCGCTGAGGTGGTCGAGGAGACCGGCTTCAGCCTCGACACCCTTCGCTACTACGAGAAGATCGGTCTGCTGGCCCCCGTCGACCGTAACGCCGCGGGGCAGCGCAGGTTCTCCGAGGACGACCTCGGCTGGCTCGGCACGATCCGGTGCCTGCGCGACACGGGCATGCCGATCGCCCAGATGCTGCGCTTCGCCGAGCTGGTGCGCGCGGGCGACCACACCATTCCCGACAGGATCGCGCTCCTGGAGGAGCACGACATCAGGGTGCGCGGCCAGATCGACAACCTGATCGAGCGCCAGCGCTACATCCAGCACAAGATTTCCTACTACCGCAGCGTGCTCTAGCCCCCGCTTGGGATTGCGGTTGCTAAACCGGGAGGTGTGACTCCTCCGCTCCCTGAAGGGAGCGGCTTCTCGCCAAGCCGCTTCCGCAGCCTCCCGAAGGGCGAGCCCCGCCCGCACGACGCCGATCGCCGTTCTCACGTCAGGGCGCGCCTCGTGACCGCCGCCTCGGAACGCGGCCCGGGCGACGGGGTTCACCTCTCCACGGTGCCCGGTCAGCGGAAGCGGGCAGTCCCCTCCGCGCGCGTCTGATGGCCGGGCCCCGGGCGAGACGGATGAACATCCCGCTGCGTCGCGCGGCGATGGTGTGCGCGGCGATGATGTTCGCGCTCCTCGCCAACGTCACCCTCATCCAGGGGTTCAGGACGGCGAGCCTCAACGCCGACCCGCGCAACCACCGCACGGTGATCTCCAAGTTCGCGCATCCGCGCGGCAAGATCCTCGCCCGTGACGGCACGGTCATGGCCGTCAGCCGCAGGACGAAGGACCCCAGCTACGCCTACCGGCGCTTCTACCCCGGCGGCGACCTGTACGCGACCGTCACCGGCCACGCCTCCCTCTACACCACCACGGGTCTGGAGCGGGCCGAGGACGACGCCCTGACCGGCAGCGCCCCGAAGGCGCGGGTGCGGGCCCTGGTGACGGACGGCATCAGCGAGGGCGCCGACGTGCGGACCACCATCGAGCCGCGCGCGCAGCGGGCCGCCTACGAAGGACTGGCCGCGACGGGACGGCGTGGCGCCGCGGTGGCGGTCAACCCCACGACGGGGGCGATCCTGGCGATGGTCTCCTACCCCTCCTACGACCCCAACCTCTACAGCACCTTCGACCCGGCCAAGCTGAGGGAGGCCGACGCGCTGCTGCACGCCGACCCGGGCCGGCCGCTGCTCAACAGGGTGCTCAACCAGAACTATCCGCCCGGCTCCACCTTCAAGGTCGTCACCAGCGCCGCCGCGCTGAACTCGGGGACCTACGAGGCGGACTCGCCCGTCGACGCGCCCAGCAGCCTGCTGCTGCCCGGCACCTCGACGTACCTGCGCAACGCCGGGGGAGCGGCGTGCGGCGACGGGCGCCCCCCGCTGGCCTACGCCTTCCAGATCTCCTGCAACACCGCCTTCGCCGCCATGGGCCTCGACATAGGACAGGACGCGCTGCGCCAGCAGGCCGAGGCGTTCGGGTTCAACGACGACACGCTGACCGTCCCGATGCCGGTCTCCATGAGCGTCTACCCCAGCGGTCTCGACCAGGCCCAGACCGCGCTGTCGGCCATCGGCCAGTTCGACGACAAGGCCACCCCCCTCCAGATCGCCATGCTGTCGGCCGCCGTGGCGAACGGCGGCGCGCTGATGCGGCCCTATCTCGTGGACGAGGTGCGCCTGCCCGACGGCTCGGTCATCGACACGGCCGAGCCGTCGCAGTGGCGCTCGGCGATGAGCCCGCGCGAGGCCGCGCAGCTCGCCGCGATGATGGTCAACGTCACCGAGGAGGGCGGCACCGGTACGGCGGCGGCGCTGCCCGGCGTGGTGGTCGCGGCCAAGACGGGCACGGCGGAGAACGCGCCGGGAGCGCGGGACCACGCGCTGCTGACGGCC
The DNA here is from genome assembly GCF_053605785.1 of Nonomuraea sp. NPDC003754. Taxonomy (NCBI): domain Bacteria; kingdom Bacillati; phylum Actinomycetota; class Actinomycetes; order Streptosporangiales; family Streptosporangiaceae; genus Nonomuraea; species Nonomuraea sp. NPDC003754. Next base: position 40,916 of record NZ_JBSGJX010000014.1, on the reverse strand, counting down.
TTCGCCCCGGCCGACAGCCCGCGGGTGGCGGTGGGCGTGGTGGTCGAGCGGTCCGGCTCCGGCGGCGACGTGGCCGCCCCGATCGCCCGCCGCATCATGCAGGCCCTCCTGGCCTGACCACCCGCACCGCACACCCGCCCGGCACGACGCCCCCGGCGATACCTGGCCCCGGCGACCCCGGCACGCACGCCCCTGCGGTACTCCGCCCCGGCCCCGACCCGCACGGGCGGCCCGGTCGGTCAGCGGTAGGCCTGCGCCTGGAGGTTGTAGAGGTCGGCGTAGAGGCCGTCCTCGGCCATCAGCTGCTCGTGCGTGCCCTCCTCCACCACCTTGCCGTGGTCGAGCACGTAGATCCGGTCGGCGTAGCGCACGCTCGCCAGCCGGTGCGTGATCAGCAGCACGGTGCGCCCGTCGGAGTGCCGGCGGATGCGCTCGAACAGCGCGTGCTCGGCCCTGGCGTCGAGCGCGGCGGTGGGCTCGTCGCAGATCAGCAGCGGCGCGTCGCGGTGGAAGCCGCGCGCCACCGCGATGCGCTGCCACTGCCCTCCCGACAGCTCCTGGCCGTCCTTGAACCGCCGGTCGAGCAGCGTGCTGTAGCCGTGGGGCAGCTCGGCCACGACCTCGTCGGCGCCGGCCACCTCCGCCGCGGCGACCAGCGCGGGCTCGCCCTTGTCGGTGCCCATCGTGATGTTGTAGCGGGCCGTCAGCGGCCACCTGGTGTGGTCCTGCGCGATGACGGCGGTGGCCAGGCGCAGCTCCTCGGGCGGCACCTCCCGCACGTCGAGCCCGTCCCAGCTGACGGTGCCCCCGTCCGGCTCGTAGAGGCCCGACAGGATCTTGGCGAGCGTGGTCTTGCCCGAGCCGTTCTCGCCGACGAACGCGATGACCTCGCCCTTGCCGACCCTGATGGACACCCCGCGCAGCGCCGGGCTGTCGGAGCCCGGATAGGTGAAGGTGATGTCCTCGGCCCTGATCTCGTCGAACGATCTGGGCGCGGGCGTGGGCCTCGGGTCGGCGATCCGCCGCTCGGCGTCGGCGCAGAAGTCGAGGAAGTCGGTGAAGTACAGGCCCTCCTCGTAGAGGCGGTTGGTGGCGTACATGAGGTTGCTCAGCGACATCTGGCCCTGCCTGATCGCCAGGACGGCGGTGCCGGCCACGGCCAGCGGCAGCGCCCCGACGGCCAGCAGCACGCCCAGCGCGACGTAGACCAGGCCGGTGCCGAGGCCGCCCAGCGCCTCGCCGACCAGCCTGGCCATCGTCTGCCGCCGGGCCAGCCGCAGCAGCACCTCCTGCTCGGCCCTGGCCACCGCGTCGTACATCCGCAGCAGGAAGCCGCGCATGGTGAAGGAGCGGACCTCGGCGGCGGGGGAGCGGTCGGCGAGCAGCTCGGCGATGATCCACTTGCGCCTGCGGGCGGGGATCAGCGAGTACATGTACGAGTAGCGCATCCTGGCCGAACGCACCGCCGCCCACGCGTCCGGCAGCACGGCCAGGACCAGGAGCGGCAGCAGAACCGGGTGCAGGATGCCCAGCACGCCGGCCGCGGCGGCGATGCCGATGGCGGCGGTCATCACGTCGATCGCCGTCATCACCACCACGTCGGCCATGGCGACGCCGCGCACCCTGGCACGTTCCATCGCGTCGTGGAAGTCGGGATCGTCGTAGGCCACCAGCGGCACCCGGCTGGTCAGGCCGTACAGCCGCTCCTCGGTGAGCCGGGAGACCTGCGGGTCGAGCCGGGACTGCGCCCAGCCCGCGGCCGCCTGCGTCAGCGTGCGCAGCGCGGCGGCGCCCGCCACCACCGCGAGGCTCGGCAGCGCCGCCCACACCCGCTCGGGCGTGGGCCCCTCGCTGAACAGTGCTTCGAGGACGCCGGTGGTGGCCAGCAGCCCGAAGGCGGTGAAGATGCCGCCCGCGAGGTTGAAGCCGACGGTGGCCGCGGTGTCACGGGGGCTGGCCCGCCATGCCATCCGCATCGCCTGCCCCACGAGGGCGGGCAGCCGCCTGGCGATGGTCAGGAACCCGACCTCGGCCATCTTGTCGGTGTGGGCGTGCCAGTCGGAGAAGGAGATCTCGCCTAGTTCGAGGGGCTCGTCCGCCATACCTGGAGTGTGAACGGTGGCACCGACAATTTCCTACGGCTTTCCCGCCAGACCGTTCTGGTGCGCCGCGGGTGCCCGGGGGCGTACACAGGGGGCCGGTGCCTGACCATGCCGGAGCACATTCTCTACACATTGTTGACCCACACCGGATACATGCCCGAATGGCCATCTCGGCGCATGTGCCGGCGGCGCGCGCGGCCTAGCGTTGCCCTGTGATCGACCGGCGGCACACGCCTCGGCCCGGTGCTCCCGGGTGTACCCACACGCGGGAGAGCCGCCGGTCGATCCGTCGGGACGTCGCGTTCGCGTGAGGGTCCGGCCTCCTCGGAGGGGTGGAGGTCGTGGTCCGGCGGGCGCGGCAGCGGGCTCGAGTCGCGCAGGGCTCGAGCCCGCACAGCCTCCCTGAGCGCCCGGCGTTCCGCATGGACCGGGCGCGGCCCGAGAGAGCGCTCCCCGACTATGCCGAGCTGTTACCCGCACATGCCTTGACGTCGCGGAGTGCGAAGTGGGTTGATTGCCCTACTGACAACGTTGTCACCCGACCGTGGCAAAGGAGCGGTGTGCGATGAGACGACGGTGGTTAGCGACGATCACCATGGCGGCCGTGCTCGGGCTGACGGCCTGCGGGGGCGGAGGCGGCCCCGCGGCTCCGTCGGGCCAGGCCTCCGGCGCGGGCGGCGACGCGAAGAAGCAGGTGGAGGTCTTCTCCTGGTGGACCGGCCCCGGCGAGGCCGACGGCCTGAAAGCCATGAAGGAGATCTTCGAGAAGCAGAACGCCGGCTTCTCCTTCTTCGACGCCGCGGTCGCGGGTGGCTCGGGCGACAAGGCCAAGGCGCTGCTGCAGTCCAAACTCCAGGCGGACACCCCGCCTGACACCTTCCAGGGGCACGCGGGCGCCGAACTGCAGGGCTACATCAAGGCGGGCGACCTGGAGGACCTGACCTTCCTCTACGACGAGCTGAAGCTCAAGGACGTCTTCCCCGCACAGCTGGTCGAGCAGATCAGCTACCAGGGCAAGATCTACTCGGTGCCCGTCAACATCCACCGCTCGAACATCCTCTGGTTCAATCCGAGCGTCCTCAAGGAGGCCGGGGTCGCGGGCGCGCCCAAGACGATCGAGGAGTTCGTCGCCGCGCTGGAGAAGGTCAAGGCCAAGGGCAAGATCCCGCTGTCGATCGGCTCGGAGTGGACCGTCACCCACCTGATGGAGAGCGTGCTGCTCGGCTCCCTCGGCACCGACGGCTACAACGCGCTGTTCAAGCCGGGCGCCGACTGGGGCTCCCCCGAGGTCACCAAGGCGCTGGAGAACTTCAAGACGATCCTGTCGTACGCGGGTGACCCGCAGGACGACTGGCAGCCGGCCGCCGCGCAGGTGGCGGAGGGCAAGGCCGCCTTCAACATCATGGGCGACTGGGCCTACGGCTACTTCCACAACCCGCCGGACGGCGGTCTCGGCAAGAAGTCGAAGACCGACTTCGACTGGGCGCCCGCGCCCGGCACCGGGGGCACCTACCTGTGGCTGTCGGACAGCTTCACCCTCCCCAAGGGCGCCAAGAACAGGGACGGCGCGATCGCCTGGCTCAAGGTGGCGGCGAGCAAGGAGGGCCAGGACGCCTTCAACCCGAAGAAGGGCTCCATCCCGGCCCGCAAGGACGCCGACGCCTCCCTCTACACCGACTACCTCGGTGACGCGCTGAAGGACTGGTCGGCCGACAAGCTGGCCGGATCCATCCAGCACGGCGTGGCCGTCAACCAGCCGTGGCTCGCCGCCGTCAACGAGGCGGTCGGCCTGTTCATCGGCAGCAAGGACGTGGCCGCGCTGCAGAAGGGCCTCGTCGACGCCGCCGCCGCCAACGCCCAGTGAGGCCCTGGTGATGAGGCCTCGTGAGGCATCGTGATGGCTAGAAAAGGCGGGCCCGCCCTGCGGCGGGCCCGCGCCTGGTTGCCGGGCCTGCTGCTGGTGGCCCCCTCGATCATCCTGATCGGCGTGTTCGTGTACGGCATGCTCGGCTGGAACTTCAGTCTGGCCATGACCGACAAGCACGACGAGGTGTCGGAGGGCTCGTTCGTCGGCCTGCGCAACTTCATCGACATCTGGGACCTGCCCCGCTGGCACCTGTCGGTCAGCCACGCGATCCTGTTCACCGTCGTGTTCGTCGGCGGGGCGCTGCTGCTCGGCTGGTTCCTCGCCTTCCTGATGGAGAAGGGGATCAGGGGCGAGGGCACGTTCAGGGCGATCTACCTGTTCCCCATGGCGATCTCGTTCGTGGCGACCGGCATCGTCTGGCGGTGGCTGATGAACTCGGCCGAGGGCGAGCGGGCGGTCGGGCTGAACCGGTTATTCGACGTGCTCGGGCTGCCCCAGTGGGCCTGGTTCAGGGACCAGGACTGGGGCATGGCCGCCATGGCCGTCCCGGCGATCTGGCAGATGGCCGGGTACGTCATGGCGCTCTTCCTGGCCGGGTTCCGCGGGATCCCCGAGGAGCTGCGTGAGGCCGCCCGGGTGGACGGGTGCACCGAGTGGGGCGTCTACCGGCACATCGTGCTGCCGCTGCTGCGGCCCGTGACGCTGTCGGCGCTGATCATCCTCGGGCACATCTCGCTGAAGACCTTCGACCTGGTCATGGCCGTGTCGGGCAAGCAGATCATCACCGACGTGCCCGCCGTCTTCATGTGGGTGGCGGTCTTCGACTCCCACGACCCGGCCAAGGGCGCGACCATCGCCTCCTACATCGTGCTCAGCGTGGCGATCTTCGTGATCCCTTACCTGATCTGGTCGGTCCGCAAGGAGAGGCGCTCGTGATCGTCCGCCGTGGGTTGCTGATCGCCTTCGCGGTCGTCTTCCTGATCCCCATTTACGTGCTGCTGGTCACCAGCTTCAAGCCGCTCACCGAGGCCAATCCCGCGCAGGCGTGGAACCTGCCGCAGGTGTGGACGTTCGAGGCCTGGCGGGTGGCGTGGGAGAAGCTGGCGCCGGGCATCTGGAACAGCGTCCTGCTGGCGGTGCCGGGATCGCTGCTGTCGTGCGCGCTGGGTTCCATGAACGGCTACGTGCTGTCGAAATGGCGCTTCCCCGGCGCGGACGTGCTGTTCACGCTGTTCCTGTTCGGGATGTTCATCCCCTACCAGGGGGTCATGATCCCGCTGGTGCAGCTCATGGTGAACCTCGACATCTACGGCGGGATCCCCGGCCTGGTGCTCGCGCACGTCGTCTACGGCATCCCGATCTGCACGCTGATCTTCCGCAACTACTACGTGACGATCCCCGACGAGCTGGTCGAGGCGTCCCGGGTGGACGGCGCCGGCATGCTGCGGACCTACTGGTCGGTGGTGCTGCCCGTGTCGGGACCCGCCGTCGCCGTGGTGATCATCTGGCAGTTCACCTCGCTGTGGAACGACTTCCTGTTCGCCGTCTTCCTCACCGGGCCGACGAGCTGGCCGACCACCGTGATGCTGAACAACATCGCCGGGGCGCAGGCCACGCCGTACAGCCAGCAGATGGCCGCGGCGCTGCTCGCCTCGATCCCGACGATGCTGATCTACCTGCTGCTCGGGCGGTTCTTCATGAGGGGGTTGATGGCGGGCGCGCTCAAGGGGTGAGCTCGCCGGAGACCAGCGCGTCGCCCAAGGGGGTGCGCGCGTAGACCACGCCGCGGCCCGCGCGGGCGCCGGTGACGAGGCCGGCCCCGCGCAGGGCCCCGACGTGCTCGCCGACCGTGCCGAGGGCCAGGCCCATGACGGCGGCCAGGTGCGTCGTGGTGGCGGGCGTGGCCAGCTCGGCCAGGACGCGGGCGCGCGTGCGGCCCATCAGGCGCGTCAGCCTCTCCAGGCGCGGGCCCGCGCCGGCCTGGGTCGCGCCCACGCCGCGCGCGGGATAGACCAGCGCGTACGGCCAGGCGTCGTCGAGGTAGGCGCCGACCCGCGAGCCGAACACCGAGGGCAGGAACAGCAGCCCCCTGCCGTTGAGGTCGCGTTTGACGAAGTCGCTGGTCAGGTCGCAGTCGAGCCCGCCGTCGCGCCAGCGGATCTGCGCGCTGAGGTCGTCGAGCGCGGCCGCCCACCCGAAGGTCGCCAGCCTGCCGGCCCGCCACACCACGTCGCGCTCCATCACGGCCTGGAAGCGCGGCCACTCGGGCAGGATGATCTCCCGCCACACCGCTTCGAGGGCGTCGGCGACCAGCCGTACGACGTCGGGGCCGGTGAGGGCCGCCCGCAGCGCGCGCGGGACTGGGATCCGCGCGATCTCCTCGTGGGCGCGCGCGAGCGGGGTGGCCCTGAGCGCGGCCAGCTCCGTGTCGAACGGCACGCTCACGCCGGTCGGCGGGGGCGCGATGAAGTCCACGTTCGCCGGCCCGAGGTTGCCGGAGATCGCCTGGACCAGCGGCAGCCCCGGCTGCCCCAGCCGCCGGTACGGCTCCCGCCACCGCGCGGCCCACGCCTGCAGCGCCCCGGCGCTCTCCCTGCCTTCGAGCACCCAGGTGGCGTGGAGGGTTTCCACGAGCGGCGAGATGGCGAAGCGGCTGGCGGCGATGTCCTGCGGGCTGACCTCGATCCTGATCACCTTTCGGATATTCCCGAATAAATCGTCATTTGTCGTGCCGGTGCCCAGGGTGAGCGCATGGAGCAGGCGACATTCCGTGACGTGTTCAGGGTCAGGGAGTTCAGGGTGTTGTTCGGCAGCTTCGCGCTGCTGATCGTCGGCGACGGGGTCAAGATGCTGGCCCTGTCGGTGCTGGTGTTCGAACGGACCGGCTCGCCCGGGCTGTCGGCGGCCGCCTACATGGCGGGCTGGCTGCCCTACCTCGTGGGCGGCATGTTCCTGCTGTCGCTGGCCGACAGGCTCCCGGCCCGCGGCCTCATGGTGGCGGGCGAACTGGTCAGGCTCGTGGTGTGCCTGCTGCTGGCCTACGCCGGACTGCCGGTGTGGGCGATGCTGGCGCTGATCCTGGTCACCGGGCTGGTCCAGCCCGTCTTCGGCGCGGCGCGCAACGCCATGCTGCCGGACGTGCTGCCCGGCGACGCCTTCGTCCTGGGCCGGTCGCTGCTGGGGATGACCAGCGCGGGCGCGCAGATCGGCGGGCTGTCGCTGGGCGGCGGGATCCTCGCCGTGGCGGGGCCGGAGGGTGCGCTGGCGATCACCGCGGCCATCTCGGCGGTGGCGGCGCTCGTCCTCAGGTACGGCCTGCCCGCCGCGCCGGCGCGGGGCGGCTCCGGGCGCGGCACGGTGCGCACGACGCTGCGGGTCAACCGGACCCTGCTGGGGTCGCGTGGCGTGCGGGGGCTGCTGCTGGCGATGTGGGTGCCGCCGATGTGCCTGGCGGGCGCCGAGGCCATGGTCGTGCCGTACCTGACCGCGGCGGGGTCGGCGACGGGGGCCGGGCTGGCCCTCGCGGTGGCGGCGGCGGGAATGGCGGTGGGGGAGTTCGCCGTGGGCCGCTTCGCCGCGCCCGCGACGCGCGAGCGGCTGTCGCTTCCGCTGGCGGCGGCGATGGGGGTGCCGTGGCTGGCCTTCGTGGCGGAGCCGGGGCTGCCGGTCACCGCGCTGCTCGCGGCCCTGTCGGCGGGCTGCCTGGCCTACCAGCTGGGGCTGCAGCGGCACTTCCTGGAGGCGGTGCCGGAGCAGGTCAGGGGCCAGGCGTACGGCCTGCAGTCGGCCGGGCTGATGACCGGCCAGGCACTGGGGGCGGCGATGGTCGGCGGGCTGGCCGAGGTGGCAGGACCAGGGGCCGCGATGGCCGCCTCGGGCGCGGCCGGTATCCTCGCCGCCCTCGCCCTGTCCCGCACCCTTCGCCGCCCTGCCGAACCCCGGACCGCATCCACCCACGTCCACCGTTGACGAAGAAGGCGCCCACCGGCCTCCACCGTCAGCTCCCGCCCGGCCCGATCTCGCCCGATCCCCGCGCGATCAGCCGGACCGGCTGGATGACCCGCTCGGCCGGCCCCCCGTTCCCCGCGATCCTCCTGAACAGCAGCTCGGCCGCCATCCTCCCCAGCCCCGCCGGGTCCTGCGCCACCACGGTCACCGCGGGATCCAGCAGGTCCGCCAGCTCGAAGTCGTCGAACCCCACCAGCGCGATCCGCCGCCCCTCCAGCGCCCGCAGCGCCGTGACCGTGCACCGGCCGTTGCCCGTGAACAGGGCGGTCGGCGGGTCGTCCATCCCGAGCCACCGGTCGAGCACCGCCCGCACCCTCTCGGGAGAGGGGTGGGCCATCGAGACCAGCCGCTCGTCCATCAGGTCGCCGAGCGCCTCCCGGTAACCGCGCTGCCGCTCGTCCGCCGTGAAGATCGTCGGACTGTCGCCCAGGAAGGCCACCCTCCGGTGCCCGTGCGCGAGCAGGTGCCGTACGGCCAGCCGCGCCCCGCCCGCGTTGTCGCACAGCACCGTGTCGACCTCCGGGCCAGGGCCGGCGGGCCGGTCGACGAAGACGGCGGGCGTGCCCGCGTCGAGCTCGGCCCGCAGGTAGGAGTGGTCGTTCCCGGCGGGCACGACGATGAGGCCGTCGACCCGGCGGGCGCAGAAGGTGAGCACGAGCTCCTTCTCCCGGGCCGGGTCCTCGCCGGAGGAGCCGCTGAGCACCAGGGAGCCGTGCTTGATCGCCACCTCCTCGACCGCCCGGGTCAACCCGGAGTAGAAGGGGTCGGCGACGTCCTCGATGACCAGGCCGATGCTCGACGTCCTGCCCTGGCGCAGCACCCTGGCGCTCTCGTTGCGGCTGTAGCCGAGCCGCTCGATCGCGGCGCGTACCCGCTCGGCGGTGGCGGTGTTCACGCCCGGCTCGTTGTTGACGACCCTGGAGACGGTCTTGAGCGCGACCCCCGCCTCCGCCGCGACATCCTTCATCGTCGGTCTCACACAGGGATCCTTTCCCACGCACGCCTGCTTGACAACGTTGTCAGCCGCCCCGCGTCCGGCAGGCCGCGACGGCATGACAGAGTGGGGCCCGCTATGTCGTTGAGATCCGCCCTCGTCGTCGCCGGGCTGGTGCTGGCCGCGCTCAACATGCGGCCCGCCATCGCAGGCGTCTCCCCCCTCCTCGACCAGATCATGACCGATGTGGGCCTCACTCCCGCGGGCGGGGGTGCGATCACCACCGTCATGGTGGTCTGCCTGGGCCTGTTCGGTCCGGTCGCCCCGCTGCTCGCCCGCCGGATCGGCCTGGACCGCACGCTGCTCGTCGCCCTGCTCGTCCTGGCCGCGGGCGTGCTGCTGCGCAGCCTGGACGGCGCGCCCGCCCTCTACACGGGCGCCGCGATCGCCGGCACCGCCATCGCGATCATGAACGTGGTCATGCCGGGCGTGGTCAAGCAGCACTTCCCGGCGAAGGCCGGCCTGCTCACCTCCGTCTACGTCTCGGCCCTGGTGGCCGGCGCCGCGGCGGCCTCCGCGCTGATGATCCCGCTCCAGCACCTCACCGGGTACGGCTGGCGCGGCGTCTCCGCCCTGGTCGCGCTGCCGGCCCTGGCCGCCGCGGCGCTCTGGCTGCCCCAGGCCCTCGGCGGGCGGGCGGCGCCCGCCAACGGCCCGCGGCCGTTCATGGCGCTGATGCGCAGCCCGCTCACCTGGAAGCTGACGGTGTTCATGGGCCTGCAGTCGCTGACCTTCTACGCGATGCTCGCCTGGCTGCCCACGATCTTCCAGGAGGCGGGCGTCCCCGCCGAGCAGGCGGGCTTCCTGCTGGCCGTCTCGAACCTCTCCCAGGTCGCCGCCACGCTCGCCGTCCCCGTGCACGCCGAGCGCCGGGCGTCGCAGGCCCCGCACGTGGCCGCCGCCGCGCTGCTGACCGCGGCCGGTTACGCCGGCGTGCTGCTGGCGCCCACCACCGTGCCGTGGCTGTGGATGATCGTGCTCGGTGTCGGTCAGGGCGCCTCGCTGGCGCTGGCGCTGCTCATCATCACGCTGCGCGCGCCCGACCCGTCGTCGGTGACCGCGCTGTCGGCCGTGGCCCAGTCGGTGGGCTACGTGCTGGCCGCGCTCGGCCCCCTGGTGATCGGGTTCCTCCGGCAGGCGTCGGGAGGGTGGACCCTGCCGTTGCTGGCGGGCCTCGTCGCGTGCCTGATCCAGCTGGCCGTCGGGATCCGCGCGGGACGGCCTCTGCTATCTTAGGTAAGGCTTACCTTTACGAGGAAGGGCCTTGCCGTGCCGCTCGCGGAGTTGACCGGGGTGCTCGAGCGCGTCGCCGCCGAGCGTGGTGGTGTGCTGGGCGTCGAGCCGGGTCTCGTCATCGACCCCGACGCCTCGTGGACGCCGCTCAGCGAGCTGACGCGGGCGCCGTACACCCTGCTGGGCGGGCTGGTCGAGCAGACCGCGGGCCGCTACGGCGCGCCCAGGCACGTGGGCGCGGCGTTGCTGTGGAAGGCGCTCGGCTACTGGCTGACCTTCCCGATGGCGGTCGGCTGGGCGCTGAACCGGCAGGTGCCCGTCATGCGGTTCGAGGACACCTACTTCAAGCCCTCCGACGCGGGCGTGACGATCGCGGCCACCTCGGTGTCGGTCGTCGGCAGCGCCGCGGCGATCGGGGCCGCGCTCCTGCAGGCGCACGAGCCGCTGGTCGACGCGATCAGCGTCCAGGCCAGGGTGGGCAGGCGCACGCTGTGGGGCTCCACGGCCGAGGCGTTCGCGCACCCGATGACCGCGGTGGTCCAGGGTGACTACATGGGCCTGCTGCGCGCGATCGGGCGGCCCGTCGACGGCCTGCTCGAACAGACCGCCGACGGCTACCGGCGCAGGACCTGCTGCCTGTGGGTCACGCTCCCGGAGGCCGAGCCGTGCGCGACGTGCTGCGTGCTGCGGGAGGCGTGCGCGGCCTGAGCTCAGGCCACCTCCTCCATGACGCCGCTCGCCGGGGTCTCGTCGATGGGGCGCAGCTCGTCCGCGTAGCTCACCGAGACCCTGCGCATCAGGCCCGTGTCGTCGATGGAGTACTGCCCGAGCCGCCACAGCGGCGGGGAGTAGGCGTGGATGGACACGCTCCGGTCCACCGCCCCCGTCAGCCGGTGGATGTGGTCGGGCCCGAAGTGGAACGACTGCCCCTCGGCGACGACGGTCTCCAGGTGCTCGCCGCCGATGCGCGGGTTGCACTCCAGGAGCCCGCCCCGCACCACGTGCACCGCTCCGGAGGAGATGTCGTGGTCGTGCCAGCCCGTGTCATCCTCGGGACGCCAGCAGAGCAGCCACACATCGACATAGGCGTCGCGGTAGAGCGAGGCGTAGTGCCGGCCGCCGTCGGCCGGGAACGCCACCTGGTCCTGCCACTGGGCAGGGTTCGCGGCCAGGTCGTCGACCAGATCGCGCAGTTCCCGCCGATCGAGCGTGCGGGCGGGAAGGTTGGTGCTCACGGGCGTTTACTCCTCTCGTCCCATTCGTGAGAACGTGGCTGCTGCCGCTCTCCTGGCCGGAGGCGGCGAAGGGGCCGACGACGCGTCTCCGCACAGCAGGCGACGCGGGTTGGTGACCCTGATGGCGTGCGCGGCCGCCAGGCCGATGCCGGGGCCGTCCTGGAAGGCGGTGGCGTACGGCGCGTCCGAACCGTTCACCACCACGTCGATGCCGAGCTCGCGGATGATCGCGTCGATCGCGCGCGGGCCGTACGACGAGGTCTCCACGAACAGGTCGGGGTCGACCCGGCCGCGGCCGCCGCCCCTGGCGATGAGCCGCTCGGAGTGCAGCGGCGCGAGCCCGGCCAGCAGCGCGAAGCAGACGCGCAGGCGCGGGTGCCGCGGGCGCACCACGGAGCGGAAGTGGTGCCAGGCGGCGTGCATCTGCTGCACGTACGGCACCAGCGCGGGCCACCAGCCGGGCCGGTCCTGCTCGGCGGCCGCCGGTCCCGGGTGGACGAACAGCGGCAGGTCGCGCGCGGTCAGCACCTCGAGCAGGCGGTCGTCGGGCGCGGCGGTCGCCGGGATCTGCAGCCCGTGGAAGCCGCGGTCGAGGTCGGCGGCCAGCCGGTCGGGGTCGATCTCGCTGTGGCAGGTCGCCGCCCACGCGCCGAACGGCTCCGGCAGCTCCAGCGCGCCCTCGTGGTAGGCGTCGATGAGCGGCCATGCCTCCTCGGGCGGCAGCGACTCGATGCCGAGCGGGCTGGACAGGGACACGAGCGCGAGCTCGAGCCCCGCGGTGTCGCGCGCGGCGTGGTCGGCCGGGTTCACCTCGTAGGGCGGCTCGCCGTCGAGGATCAGCGTCCACCCGTCGAGGTACGGAGGCGTGGCGCGGGCGCGGAGCGCGTCGACGAACGACGGGGTCCACAGATGCTGGTGCACGTCAATGCTCACGGCCACACCTCCCTCTATTTCCTACTGAGAATACAGGTAAACCCTGGGTCCTGCTTGTGAAGCGATTCAGTGATGCGATTCAGTGAACCGCTTCACCCCCGTTCCTGTCAATGCTGAGTAGGCTTGGCGAATGGCCAGAAAGCGAGCGACCATCAAAGAGGTCGCGCAGGCGACCGGCCTGTCACCTGCCGCCGTCTCCTACGCGCTGCGCGGCCTCCAGGTCTCCGAGGAGACCATGGAACGCGTCCGCGCGGTGGCGGCCGAGCTCGGCTACGAGGCCGACCCCATCGCCCGAGCGCTGGCCAGCGGCCGCACCGGCATGATCGGCCTGCTCTGCGGCTCGCTCGAGGACCTGTGGCAGCAGTCGCTCGCGGTCGGCATCAGCAGGGGCCTCAGGGAGAAGGACCGCTACGCGCTGATCCTCGACGCGGTCGGCGACCCGGGCCGCGAGCGGGTGCTCGCCCAGCAGCTGCGCGACCAGCGCGTCGACGGCCTCATCGTGCAGCCCGTCGACCCCGCCGCGCCGTTCTGGGCGGACCTGTGCGAGTCGGTGCCGGTCATCGCCATCGGCGACGGGCTGCCCGGCACGGCGGGCGAGGTGGTCTTCGACAACCGGCACGGCGTCACCCTCGCCCTCGAACACCTGAAGCAGCTCGGCCACCGCAGCATCGCCGTGCTCACCCCCACGGGCGCGCGCACCCCCGACCGGCCCGCCGACGTCCACGTCAGCGCCGAGGCCGACCGGCTCGGCCTCGACATCGAGGTGGCCACCGCGCCCCACGGGCTCGCCGGCGCCACCGAGGTGGCCCACCAGGTGCTGGCCGGCGGGCGTCACACGGCCGTGTTCTGCTTCTCCGACTCCATCGCCTACGGCGTCTACGCCGCCGCGGCCGAGCGGGGCATCGCGGTGCCCGGCGAGGTGTCGGTGATGGGCTACGACGACCATCCCATGTCGGGCCTGCTCACCCCCGGCCTGACCACCGTCGACTGGGACCTCGACGGCATCGTCCGCGCCGCCGTCCGGCTGGTGGCGGCGGCGGCCGACGGCGCGGTCCGCCGCCGCAGGGTCGTCCAGCAGCCCACGCTGCGCGAACGCGGTTCGGTGCGCCGGATCACGGGCTGATCAGGCGGAGCTCCGCCCTGGCCGCCTCGAGGTCGGTGTCGAGCGGCCGGTCAGGTTCGCCGGGCGCGGCGCGCTGCGCCAGCGCGCGCTCCGCGGCGACCAGCTCGCAGGCCAGCACGATCTCCAGCGGCTCCACGCAGCGCAGCGCGGCGCGCGCCGCCTGCGTGGCGAAACCGGCGTGGTCCTCGGCGCCCCGCGAGATCACCGCCGTGCCGGACGTCACCGGCGCCGACAGCAGGCGCAGCTCGGCGAGGGCGTCCTGGGCGACGTACTCCAGGATCATCGCGCCCGACTCGCCCAGCCGCCCGGACAGGAAGGGAAGCAGCCCGGTATAGGCGGGCTCCATGAGCGTGGCCAGCCTGGCGGTCGCCAGCTGCGCGGCGGGCACCAGCGCCGCGCGCATCGCGTCGAGAGCCAGGGCGATCGGCGCGGAGTGGAAGTTGCCGTTGTGCCAGGCGCGCCCGGCGCCGACCAGGGGGTTCTCGGTGGCCGCGTTGAGGTCGACCTCGACCGCCCGTTCCGCCCGCGCCAGCGCGTCGAGCGCCGCCCCGTGCACCTGGGCGAAGGCGCGAAAGCCGTACGGATCCTGGATCCTGGCCGCCTCACGCGCGGCGAGCAGCCCGCGCAGCCGGTCGGCCACCTCCGCCTGCCGCGGCTGCGGCCTGGCCGCGTGGACGGCCGGCGCCAGCGGCTCCACCGAGGCGTCCACCGCGGCGAACGTGCGCGCCGCCACCCCGACCGCCGCCTCCAGCAGCAGCCGCACCTCGTGCAGCGCGAGCGCCGCGTCCGCCAGCGTGGCCGCCCCCGAGCTGATGAACGGCAGCGCGTCCACCGGCGAGAGCGCGAAACGCGGCCCCGGTCCGGGTCCCCGCCATTCCCGCTCGCCGAGCAGGCACAGCGCGGTGGTCGCCAGCGCGGTCAGGTCGCCGGTGCCGATCGCGCCGTACGTGCGCACCGGAGGGGTGTGGCCGGTGTTGATCGCCTCGGCGAGGACCGGCAGCAGCGCCGGATCCACACCGGAACCGCCCGCCAGCAGCTGGTTCAGCCGGACGACGAGCATCGCCCTGGCCCGCTCGGCCGGCACGAGCGGCCCGGCCCCGCCGGCATGGCTGCGCAGCAGGGCGAGCCCGCCCTCCTCCACCGAGATCTCCTTGTTGGCACCGACCCCCGTGCTCCGGCCGTACACGGGCCCGGTCAGCGACTGGGCCGTACGCCAGGCGGCCCGGGCCCGATCGAGTGACGCGATCGAGACCGGGCCGCCGGCGGCCACCCGCGCGCAGGTGAGACCGCTGCCGTCGAGCTCCATCAGTCAGGCAGGATCAGGCTGAGCACCCAGCTCACGATGGAGACCACGATCGCGGCCCAGAACGCGGGCCAGAATCCGGAGACATGGAAGGGGACGTCGAGCTGGTCGGAGATCCAGCTCGTCAGAAGCATCAGACCGGCATTGACGACAAGGGCGAACAGCCCCAGCGTCACCACGTAGAAGGCACAGCCGATGGTCTCGATGATCGGCTTGATCACGGCGTTGATCAGGCCGAAGATCAGCGCCACCACCAGCAGCGTGCCCCAGTACTGGGCCGTGCCGGGTGGTGTCGTGATCGCCACCCCGCTCACGAGCTGCGTGGCGACCCAGAGGGACGCGGCCACGACGAGAACTTTGATGATGAGCTTCACGCCACAGGATCCTCGCACTTTCTGATCGGCGATGCGATAGAGGCACAAGCAGGCGCGGCACGGCCGGTCCCACCGGCGGGCCGAAAAGGATCTCCGGCGCCGCGTCCGGGCGGACACGGACACCACGCGCCCGTCGATCGCTCCACGGAGTCTTCGGGAAGCGTTATCGAGGTGACATCGCGGGGAAGGCCCCTCCTGTGGAGGGAGTGACATGGACACGGAAGAACTCGAGACGCTGACGGCGAGCGAACTGCACGAGCGGGCGGTCCGCTATGCCGTACGCCACGGCGACTTCGCGTTCATCTGGGACCTGCTCAAGGCGATCCCCGCCGCGGAGGCGGCCACCGGTCACCATGGGGAGGTCGTCAACGACCTGAGCCACCTGTCCGCCCTGCTCAGTGATGCCATGGCCTCAGGGCAGGGTGAGCTGGGAGAGGCGCTGAAACCGCTCTACGTCGAATACCTGTCGAAGCATCCCGACGCCTAGCCCGGTCAGCCGGCCAGACTGGTCTCCATGCCGTGGCCGGTGAAACCGGGCGTCGTCGTCGCGCGCCCATCCGCCCCGACCACCATGGTCTGGTACGGCTGGGCCGCGGCGAGCTCCCCCGCGAACCGCCTGGCCCGCGCCGTCCCCATGGCGTGCATGGCACCGGCGTACGCCCCGGCGGCCGCCAGGTCGGGGCCGACCACGCACACCCACGACCTTCCCGGCCCGCTGTACTCCTCGCCGCCCGCGGTGGCCACGGCCGCGTCGTGGGCGAACAGCACCCTGGTGGTGACCCCGTCGTAGGGGTCGCGCACGCCCACGCGCCAGGAGCGTCCCGGCGAGGACGAGCCGCGCACCCGCGTCCCGCTGCCCGCGGTCACCCGGTGGTCCACCGCGCCCGCGCCGGCCAGGGCGCGGGACAGCCGCTCCACCGCCCAGCCCCGCACGTAGACCATCGGGTCCAGCCGCCCGTCGCGGCGGCTGTCGAACCAGCCGCCGGTCGCCTCCCTCAGCTCCTCGCACCGGTGCAGGACCTCGACCACCTCGGGGATCTGCGCGATGGTCCGCCCGCTGTTCAGCCGGGCGATCTGGCTGCCGTCCACGTCGGGATGGAAGGTGTCCTCCACCCAGCGCAGCCACGCGAACGCGTCGTCCATCAGGGGCGTCAGCTCGCGTTCGGGCAGCGCCGTGCGGATGTCCACGCACACCGGCAGGTTCATCACCATCTGGACTCGGGTGGCGCCAGGAAAGGTCATACAGCCACCGTCCCACGGCACGGATAACGCTCGGCTAAGCCCTTTACCTGAGCTTGGTCAGCGCGCCCCTGACATAGCGGACGAAGGCCCGCGGGCCGTACACCTGGACCGTGCGCTGGGAGATGTCCGGCACCAGGCGGCGCAGGCCCGAGGCGCTGACCGCCTCCTTCGCCCGGGGATCGTGCTCGGTCCCCTCCACGAGCACCACCGGCACGCCCAGCTCGCGCAACTCCCGCGCCTGCTCGGCCTCGCGGGGGTCGCGGGCCCGGTAGAGAACCAGCGTGCTGGCCGGATCCTTGACCCTCGCGGCGATCGCCGCCGCGCCGACCCCTTCGGCGATCAGCAGCGTCGACCCGCTGGGGGCGGGCCTGCGCTCCCACAGCAGCACGGCCAGCGCCGCGCCGTACAGGAGGAAGGCGGCCACGCGGCTCGGCCCCGTCACGGTCGCGGGAGCGGCCAGCTGGTAGGCGAGCAGCGCGCCCGACAGGTAGGCCGCCCACCTGAGGCTCGGATGCGGCCGATCCCGACGGTTCCAGCGCGCCGCCACCAGGCCGAGCCCCACCAGGACGGCGGCGCCGACATGGGCGGTCGGCAGCCACGGGAAGCTCCATGCGGGGTGAACCGCTCCGAAGTGTCCCACTATCGCGCCAGACCAGAAGAGCACCGTACTGGTAGTCATAGAAACGACGGTCTGGGACTTACATGAGAGTTGCCTGAATAAAACATGGGTAAATCCGAAGTTCTGGTGGTGGACGACGAACCCTCGGTGCGCGACGCCGTCACCAGGGCGCTGCGCGTCCAGGGCTACCAGGTGAGCAGCGCCCCAGACGGGCCGACCGCGCTGGCCGTGGCGGCCGTCGACCGGCCCGACCTGATCGTGCTCGACGTCATGATGCCCGGCATGGACGGCCTCGAGGTCTGCCGCCGCCTGCGCGCCGAAGGCGACAGGACACCCGTCCTCATGCTGACGGCGCTGTCCGGCGTGGGCGACAGGGTGGAGGGACTGGACGCCGGGGCCGACGACTACGTGGTCAAGCCGTTCGCCCTCGAAGAGCTGTTCGCCAGGGTTCGCGCGCTGCTGCGCCGTACCTCCTCCTCGGGCGGAGCGCTGGAGTTCGCCGGACTCGCCCTCAACACCGAGAGCCGCCAGGCCCGGCGCGGCGGCCGGATCTTCGACCTCACCGGCACCGAGGCGGCGCTGCTCGAACTGCTCATGCGCAACGCCGGCCAGGTCCTCACCAGGGAGGTCATCCTGGAGCGGATCTGGGGATACGACTTCACGCCCGGCTCCAACTCGCTCGAGGTCTACATCCGCTACCTGCGGCGCAAGACCGAGCACGACGGGGAGCCGCGGCTGATCCAGACGGTTCACGGACTCGGCTACGTGTTGAGGGAGACATGAGGCTGCATCTCAGGCTCGCGCTCGCGGCGGGCATCGCGGCGGCGCTGTCGGTCCTGCTCGTGCTCGGCGCCGCCTACTACGTCACCTGCCGCAGGGCCGAGAGCGTCATGGGGCAGATCGGGCGATGGCAGGCCGAGTTCGGCTGGCCGTTCCTCGCGGTGGCGGCGGGCGGGCTGGTCATCGCGGCCGTCTTCGGCTGGCTCGCGGCCCGCGCGTCGCTGCGCCCTCTGTCGACACTCACCGCCACGGCCGGCGAGATCGCCCGCACCCGAGACCTCGGGCTGCGCATCGACGTGACGCGGGACGACGAGATCGGGAAACTGGCGGCCAGCTTCAACACGATGCTCGACGCGCTCGAACGCTCCGCCAAAGCCCAGAAGCAGCTCGTCGCCGACGCCTCGCACGAGCTGCGCTCCCCGCTGACCGCCGTGCGCACCAACGCGGAGCTGCTGGTACGCGGCGACGTGCCGGCCGCCGAGCGCGACGAGGTCGGGAGGGCCGTGGTCTACGGGCTCGAGGAGCTGAGCGGGCTGGTGTCCGACCTGGTCGAGCTGGCCAGGGACGAGGAGCCGGCGGCACTGGTGGAAGACGTGAGGCTGGACGAGATCGTCACGCACGAGGTGGCCCGAGCCGGGCTGCACTGGGCCGTGACCACGTTCACGGTGGCGGTCGAGCCGACCGTGGTGCGCGGGGTGCCCGACCGGCTCGCCCGGGCGGTCGGCAACCTGCTGGACAACGCGGCCAAGTACGGCGCGCCCGACGACACGGTGGAGGTGACGCTGCGGGAAGGCGTGCTGGAGGTCAGGGACCACGGGCCGGGGATTCCCGTCGCGGACCTGCCGTTCGTCTTCGACCGGTTCTACCGGGCCGACGAGGCGCGGGCCAAGCCGGGATCGGGGTTGGGGCTGGCGATCGTCCGGCAGGTCGTGGACAGCCACGGAGGGACGGTGTCGGCGGTACCGGCGCCGGACGGGGGAACGCTGGTACGCCTCGTCCTGCCTGCCATGGCGTGACCCTGGCGCTCGCGTGCGGCACCAGGGCGTGCCGCGGCGCCCCGCGGGGGTCCCCGGGCGGCACCCTGGCGTGCCGCGGTGCCGCCGGGGTCCCGGCAGCCGATCTTGCGAACGCCGGGATCTTCCCGCACGCCCTGCGGTAAAGGGGGATCTTCCCTGGCGCCCTGCCGTACGTGAGGGCCGTCCGGAACGCCGTACGCCAGGGTCGTCCGGAACGCCGTACGCGAGGGCCGTCCGGAACGCCGTACGCGAGGGCCGTCCGGAACGCCCGTTGCGCGCGATGTCCGGATACTCCCGGTAGGTTTGCCGGCATGGCAAACGTGCGTGTTGAGCGGACAGATGACGGCTTCGTGGCGACCAACGCCCGGGGCGCGCGAGTCGAGATCGGCGGCGGCGACCAGGACGGCGTCTTCACCCCCGTCGAACTGCTCCTGGCGGCCGTCGGCGGGTGCAACATCGTGACCGTGGAGCCGCTCACGGCCAAGCGTGGGCACCGCCTGCTGCGCCTGGCGATGACGGTCGAGGCGGAGAAGATCGAGTCGAACCTGCTCGGGCCGCTGACGGTGACCTACGATGTGGAGGTTCCCTCCGACGAGGCCGACCAGGTGTTCAGGGCGGTGGCCGAACGGGTGGAGGAGAAGCACTGCACGGTGAGCCGTTCCCTCCGGGAGGGTACGGAGGTCCGCTTGGAGCTCCCCTAGCCTGATTAGGGCGATAATCGACCCTGGTATGACGCGTCCGTTGCATTCGTCTCTGTAACGTTGAAGCAGGTCAAGGGTGCTGCGACTGACTTGCAGAGCTTTTGCCGATGCGGACGCGGAGGGGGACCGTCGTCTGCTGAGCGGGACCGCCGGCACTTTGGGGGAAGGTGTCGGCCTGGACCGCGGTAGATCGGGGCCGGGTGGTTTTGGGGGAAACCACCCGGTCCCGATTCATGTGTACTGTCTTGTCGTGAAAAAGCTCCTCCTTGACTGTGACCCCGGCATCGACGACGCCCTGGCCCTCGCGCTGGCCGCCGGCTCCCCCGAGATCGACCTCGTCGGCATCACCACCGTCGGAGGGAACGTCAACCTCGACCTGACCACCGCCAACGCGCTCGCGCTGCGCGAGTTCTACCGGATCGACGACGTCCCCGTCACGCCCGGCAGCGCCCAAGCTCTGCTCGGAGTGGGAGTACGCGCCGAATCCGTCCACGGCGCCACCGGCCTGGGCGGCGTGACCCTCCCCGCGCCGGTCAACGGGATCGCCGACGGGCACGCCGTCGACTTCATCATCGAGACCCTCCGCTCGGCGCCCGGCGAGATCACCCTCGTCGCCGTCGGCCCCCTCACCAACATCGCCCTCGCCGTACGGCGGGAGCCGCGGATCGTCGAGTGGGTGCGCGACTTCGTGATCATGGGAGGCTCCTACACCCGCGGCAACCACACGCCCGCCGCCGAGTTCAACATCAAGGCCGATCCCGAGGCCGCGGCGATCGTGTTCGGCGCGGGATGGAACGTCACCATGGTCGGCCTCGACGTCACCCTGACCGCCGTGGTCACCGAGTCGATCCTGGACCAGATGCGGTCCCTGGGCCGGCTGGCCGACCTGGTCGTGCCGATCTCCCAGTTCTACGGCGTGGTCGAGGCCGACGGCGGACCGGCCATCCACGACGCGGTCGCCGTGGCGCACGTCATCGACCCGAGCCTGCTGAAGGTGGTCCCGGCGGTGGTGAACGTCGAGACTGTCGGGACGTACACGTCCGGGATGACGGTCACGGACTTCCAGCTCGACGGGAAGGTGCCGAACGCTTCGGTGGCGGTGGAACTGGACGTCGACCGGTTCTGGAAGCTGATGATGGAGGCGTACGGGAGGCTGGCGGCGGCGATCGCGTGATGTGCGAGTGGTGGTCGGCGGCTGCTACAGTTACACCTGTCGCAAGCGCCGCTAGCTCAGTTGGTTAGAGCAGCTGACTCTTAATCAGCGGGTCCGGGGTTCGAGTCCCTGGCGGCGCACCGCGCGAATCCCAGGTCAAACATGGTTTGGCCTGGGATTTTTTTGTGTGCCGTCCGGGTGAAGTCGCTGGTGGACGGCTCGACCCTCACGATCGTCTTTCGGGCGGTTTCAGGCGGATCGTGGCACGGTGATCATCGGACCGGCGTGGGCGGCGCCGGTGGCGGCGACCGCAGGAGCCGGCAGACCGGCGGGGGTCGCCAACCGGTCGCCATGCGCCCGGCGGAGACAGCAGGACGGTCTCAGCCGCGCGGCATGCGCCACCAGCCGCGGAGCGGCCCGCGTCTCCGTGCGCCCTACGTCACCGGAGGCGGAACGTCCCGCTCTGCGTCACCAGAGGGGCCGTACCCCTCCCGCCCGGTACGGCTTCGGGTGGGGCTTCGTGGATGAGACTTCGTGGGTGAGGGGCCGATCCCGGCCGGTTATCGCCGCGCGCTCCCCGGGGAAATCTGTCGGTGCTGTGCCGTAGAAATCTCGGCATGGGAACGTGGGACATCGGTCCGTTCGACAACGACACGGCCGCCGACTGGTGCGGTGGCCTCCAGGACGCGGTCGCTGAGCAGCGCCCGCTGCTGATCCGGAAGACGCTGGCCGCCGTAGCCGGTCAGGACGACTACCTGGACAGCGACGAGGCAGGAGAGGCGATCGCGGCCGCCGCGATCGTCGCCTCCCAGCGGTCGGGAACACCGATCACCTCGCCCTACGCGCCGGACTTCCTGGTCGAGGGCGGCAGCGTGGCGATCGACGACGAGCTCGTGGCGCTGGCCGTGGCGGCGCTGGACCGGGTGGTTGCGGAGGACTCGGAGTGGCGGGAGCTGTGGGCGGAGTCGGGCGCCTTCTCCCAGGCCACGGCGGTGATCGCACAACTCCGCACGGACCTGGTGACCTGATCGCCACGCGTGCCAGCCCCCTGCCGGCGCGACACCGCGTTCTCGGCGTTCCCTGTGCTCGTGTTCCACCCGCTCGTAGGGAAGGAGCATGACGTCATGGACGATGACAAGCGGGTGCTCGGGGTCGACGGGTGCAGGCGGGGCTGGGTCGGCATCGCCGTCGGCGCCGGAGCCGTGGCCGCCTACTTCGCGACGGAGCTCGGCGAACTCGTCTCCCTGGCGGCGAAGGACGGCGAGCTCGACGTCGTCGCCGTCGACATGCCGATCGGCCTGCCCGATCGAGGCCGGCGCGAGGCCGATGTCCTGGCGCGGCGGGCGCTGGGCCCGCGCTGGGCGTCGGTGTTCATGACGCCGACGCGGG
The DNA here is from genome assembly GCF_053605785.1 of Nonomuraea sp. NPDC003754. NCBI lineage: Bacteria > Bacillati > Actinomycetota > Actinomycetes > Streptosporangiales > Streptosporangiaceae > Nonomuraea > Nonomuraea sp. NPDC003754. The sequence goes on along the minus strand of NZ_JBSGJX010000014.1, from coordinate 18,844 downwards.
CCGCGCTGGAAAACGCCGACTACGGCGCGGCAGCGCTGGTCAACCAGGAACTGGCGGGTGAAGGCATCTCCCGGCAGGCGTACGCGCTCAAGGAGAAGCTGCTGCAGGCCGACCGGTGGGTACGCGAGACGAGCCTCAGGGTCGTCGAGGTCCATCCCGAGGTCTGCTTCGCCGAGCTCGCGGGGGCTCCGCTACAGGTCCGCAAGACGACCTGGGCGGGCGCGGAACGCCGGTACGCGCTCCTGGAGGGCGCCGGCATCGCCGTTCCCCGGCTACTCGGTACGGCGGGCGCGATGGCGGGCGTCGACGACATCCTCGACGCGGCGGCCGCCGCCTGGACCGCGCGGCGCGTCGCCGCCGGCCACGCCCGCTCCATGCCCGACCCACCGCAAACCTTCAGCGATGGCGTAGCCTGCGCGATCTGGGTCTGAAGGTCACCGGTCCGTTTAGACGGCTCAAAGCCCCTTCGGATGACAGCTATCGAGCACCCGAGGCGGCGAGCGCGTCGAGCCAGGCCGGGCAAGCGGAGCCACCAGACCTGGATATGTTGTACCTGGTGGCCGAGCTTTCCAGCATGGCTTCAACCGGGTTCATCCACACACCGATCTTGGTCAGTAGTCGGGGCGGCGCGTGGCCACTTCGATAACCTTCCTCGTCGGTGGCCGGGTCTCCCAGATGGCGTGCGCCTCGATGAGCTCCCCCAGGAGCTTGTCGATTAGTTCCTCGGTGTTGCCAACCCCCTCGCGGATGAGTTTGGTGTAGCGCACTGTGTGCACGATCGCGGTCTTGACCTGCTCCTGAGCGAGGTATGCAGGGAGATCGGCCTGCCATCCTTGCGTTGCCTCGCCAGGCATGGTGGTCAGCCACTGGAGCTGCACGGCCTCGCGCTCGTCGACATGATAGGCCATCTTGTGAAAATGGACGGCGAGGTCGTACACCGGGTCGCCCCAGAGAGCGAGCTCCCAATCGAGGAAGAACGTGCGCCCTGCAGTAACGATCATGTTTTTGCGATGGACATCGGCGTGCACCAGGCCAAAGCGGCGCTCCGTGAGCAAGGGCCAGCGGGCGCGTATCGCAGCCAACGGGTCGGCGGGGAAGGACAAGTCAGCGAACACCGATCCGAACTCGCCCACAAAGGTGTCGTAGACGCCCTGGACGGACGCCGTAAGCACGTTGGCGAATGCCGAAACAGTTGCAGGCCAGTCCGCAGGTAAGGCCGGCAGATATTCCAACGGTACGTCGGCGAGCTGTCTGAACAGGACTGTGACGTCGCGACAGACATGGACCGGGGTGCGCTGTCCGCAGGGGGCGACGTCCTCAAGAACGTGTCCGCCGATAAATTCGTGCACCTGGAAAACGGGAGACGGCGACACATGCAGCAGCCGAGGCACCTGCGTGACGTACGGAGCAATGGCGGCCATGACTTCGTCCTCGCGCCAGATCCGCAAGTCCATGGCGTCAGTGTTCTGCATAGGAATCCGGACAATCACCGGCCCTGAGGCAGTGTCGACACGGACGTTCTTGTTGTAGGAGCCGCTCAAGGAGTCAGCAGAGTGGAGTGCAGTCTGGTAGAGGTTTGCTGTCATTCTCAAGAGTCCCCTTAGAAAGCGATGCAATGCGCTGTGGGAGTGGATCTGTTAAGAATGGCGACTCAGTGGCTGCCCTTGATGCGATTGGAGGCCCTCCGCAGAAGCCTGCTTCGGCCCCTTTCTCCTATTTCGGGGATGTTGAGTGGCTTCGAGTGGTTTTCGATTAGATGTCTCATGGAAGTCATGGAACGGGTTCTCGCGATAGACGAACCTTCGGAGCAAGGCTGGAGTGCGCCGGAATCGGCTGGGCTGGCAGTCTGACCTCTCTCGGCGGGGAAACCGTGGGAAGTTCATGGGCCTATCAAAGATGGGGGACTGGCCTCGGTCAACGGCTTTCGAGCGATTGAGGTTCCCTAGCGGAAACGGTCGGCCCGGCGATGGATGATCGTCCATCGCGGGACGCGATGTCGCACCAGCCAGTGCGCCCATTGGCCGGACGTATGGGGAGCTCGACGCCAGGCAGAGGTGGTCATCTTTGGCGCAGACCAGAGCCAACAGGAATTGGTCTGGAGATGAGACACCGCTCAGCCGGGTTTCTCGGAAGGTCGGGGCGGCGGTTTGCGAGCCTGGCGCATGGGGAGGAGCTTTCCCAAGAGTGGACTGAACCCATCGGTTCACGGTCAATCTCGCACCTATGCGGTCGGGTGTGTCGCTGGCGGAGTACGGGCGGAGCTCCTGCCAAGGGGGGTGCCTCAGGCCGTCCACCGGTAGTGGGCGTCGGGAAGGCCTTCCTCGTTGTCGTCGCCCGTCGCGACCAGGCTGAACCCGTGGCGCTCGTAGAAGCGGATCGCACCGCCGTTCGCCTGGAAGACGTGCAGGTCGAGCGCGGGCCTGACCTGTTTGGCCCGCGTGAGCAGTACGCTGCCGACCCCTGCGTTCTGGGCGGAGGGCGCGATGTAGAGGTGTTCGAGCCACTCCTCGCGCAGTGCGGCGAATCCGACGACGCGTCCGCCGTCGTCGCAGGCCACCCACACCTCGTGCGAGGGGAGGACCACGGCGGTGATCCACCGGCGAGTCTCCTCGTCGGTGTGCAGCCGCGGCAGGTAGGCCATCCCGGCTCGGGCGGCCAGGAAGACGTCGGCGATCCGACCGGCGTCCACCGCGGACGCCCGCCTGACGGTCACGGGAACGCCTTCCGGGCGGTCATGACTCCCGGCCGTCATGTGAGAGCCTCCGAGCGGCCACGGGCCGCGGCTGTCATGGGAGCGTCTCCCGGGCGGGCAAGAATTCTGGTCCATGCGGGCGCCCTGGTGTCGTGAGCTGTCGTACGGGCGCCGTGGTGGTCGTGAGCCGTCGTGCGGGCGCCGTGGTGGTCGTGAGTTGTCGTACGGGCGTCGTGGTGGTCGTGAGCGGTCGTGTAAGCGCCCTGATGGTCCCGGGCGGTCATGCCAGCGTGTCCCGGGCGGTCATGAGGGCGAACCCGAGCAGGTTCAGCCCCTGCCAGGTCGAGGGGGTGGCGGCTCTGGGGTCGTCGGCGGTCAGCCCGATGCCCCAGATCCTGTCGTACGGGCTGGCCTCGACCAGCACGCGTCCGGAGGTGCCGAGCAGGAACTCCTTCAGTGCGGCGTCCCCGCCGAACTTGGCGATCGAGCCGCGCACGACGATGTCGAACCGGTGCGCCTTCCACGTCTCCTCGTCGAAACCCCTGACGGTCCGGCCGAGCTTCTTGGCCTCGCCCGGGTGGTCCGCGGACAGGACGGCCGCCGCGGCGGCGTCGTCGCCGAACAGCCATGCCTTGTGCGCCATCATGTAGTGCTCTGCGGAGGCGAACGTGTGGCTGTCCTCGGTGAAGGTGACGGGCCACCACTGGCTGAGGCAGCCGGTGCCGATGCCGCCGTCGCGGGCCGGCCGGTGGCCCCAGAAGTACAGGTGGCGAAGGGGCTGGCCGGCCTGTTCCGCGGCGATGGCCGCGTCGAGGGTACGGGGGAGCACTCCCACACCGTGCCACAACGGGCGAAGGGGGCGCCACCTGATATCCCGGACACCGGCCACGAGAAAAAGGAGTTGCCGACAATTCGTGAATCCCGGGATGCTTTCTCCGTGAACGTCCGCCGAGTGCGGAAAAGGCTCGCGCGCGACATCAGGACGTCGGTGCGCGAGCCGTACGGAAATGTCCGAGCGGGTGAGGGTGCTGGTGTGCCCGGCGGTTTCATAAGCCGCACCAGGCGGGTTCGATTCCCGCACCCGCTACAGATCAGCAGTGCGGGCAGCGGGTACGGCGGCGCCGGGCGTGGACCGGCCGCGGCGCGCACGGCGACAGCGAGGCGTCGCTGGTGAGGATGGCGAGCTCGAGCCGGCGCAGTTCCGCGCCTGGTTCGAGGCCGAGGTCGCGGGCGAGGATGTGCCTGCCGGCGCGGTAGACCTCCAGCGCTTCGGCCTGGCGTCCGGCGCGGTAGAGGGCGAGCATGAGCTGCCCGCGGAAGCGCTCCTGCAGCGGGTGCTCGTCCACCAGGACCGACAGCCTGCCGATGAGGTCGGCGTGGCGGCGCAGGCGCAGGTCGGCGTCCATGCAGTCGCCCAGCGCGGCGAGGCGTTCCTCGTTGAGCCTGGTCGCCTCCTGGTGGAGCGGCGGCAGGTCGTCGAGGCCCGACAGGGCGGGCCCGCGCCACAGCGACAGCGCGGCGTGCAGCAGCTCGCTGGCCTGGGTGACCCGGCCCGCCGCCAGCGCCTGCCTGCCCTGGTGGGCCAGGGTCTCGAAACGGCGGGCGTCGAGGGCGGCGGGCGGGATGTCGAGGGCGTAGCCCTGGACGCGGTGGACGATGGCGTCGGCGGCGCCGAGGGTGCGCCGTAGCCGGTGCAGGTGGAGCCGGAGGCGCCGGACGCCGTGGTCGCCGGCCTCGTGACCCCACAGCGATTCGATCAGCACGTCGCTGTGGACGACCCTGCCCGCCTGGCACAGCAGGAGGGCCAGCAGGGCCTGCTGTTTGCCGGACCTGACCGGTAAGGGGCGATCGTCCTTGATGACATCAAGCGCCCCCAGAATGCGAAATTCCATGGCGCTCAAGAGCTTTTCCACGAAGGGAGGATAGAAGCGCGGATCGAGAAATGAAGGAGAAACCGAAGAGAAATCCGCTGAACCCACACTCAAGCGAGAAGTCACCGGCCTCGCGGGCTTTAAACCCACAAAGAGAGGGAATGTCATGAAAAAGGCCTGGTTAGTGCCGGTCGCGGTCGGCCTCGTCGCCGCCCTGCCCACCCCGTCGACCGCCGCATCCCACCCCGCATCCCACCCCGCATCCCACCCCGCATCCCACCCCGCATCCCACCCCGCATCCCACCCCGCACACCACCCCGCACACCACCCCGCACCACGCCCGGCATCCCGCCCCGCCCACCTTGCCCACCTCACCTCCTCGACCACCGCACCCCGCCCCGCGGCCGCCACCCCGTCCCCGCAGCCGTCCGTTTCCCCGCAACCGTTCGGGGCACATCAGCTGTCCGCATCCCCGCAGTCGTCATCAGGGGAGCAGTTCCCGCAGCCGTCACCGGCACAGCAGTTCCCGCAGCCGTCCCCGGCGCAGCAGTCTCCGCAGCCGTCCCCGGCGCAGCAGCCGTCCGTGTCCCCGCAGCCGCACGCTCACGCCGCACCCCTTCGTGCCGACGTCGACCGCCCCCGGCCGGGCAAGGCGCGCCCGCTTCCCAAGGCGCCCACGAGCGCCATCGAGGTCGAGGGCACCGCCAGGGCGCTGGCCGCGGCGAGCGGGAAGGTCGCGCTCAGGGCGCTGGTCGTCGGCGTCGACGGCGACGACTTCGGCCTGGCCACCTGGAAGGCGGTCCTCGACCGGGTCGGCATGCCGTACGACGTGGTGGAGAGCCGGTCGCAGCCGCTGCCCGCGCTGGTCAGGGAGGACGGCACCGGCAGGTACGACGCGGTCCTGCTCACCGACAACGCGCTGCTGTACGACGACGGCGGCGGGTTCGTCAGCGGGCTCGACGCCGGCGAGTGGAACGCGCTGTGGGCCTACGAGCGCGACTTCCAGGTCAGGCAGGTCTCGCTGTACACCGCCTACGGCGCCTTCCCCGAGGACTACTGCCTGCGGCCGGGCAGCGAGGGCGGGGTCGGCGCGACCCCCGTGACCGCCACGCTCACGCCGGCCGGCGCGGCCGTCTTCGACGATCTCAAGGGCACGGTCCCGATCAGCCAGTCCTACGTCTACCGCGCCGTGCTCGGGCAGGGCTGCCAGGCCGAGCCCATCCTCACGGTCGGCAGCGACGTCGTGGGGGTCCGGAGCACCTCGGCCGACGGCCGCGAGCGGATGGCGCTGACGTTCACCTCGAACCAGTACCTGCCGCAGGCCGACCTGCTCACCTACGGCCTGCTGCGCTGGGCGACCCGCGGCGTGATGCTGGGCGAGCGCCGCCACTACCTCAACGTCGACGTGGACGACTGGTTCTCGCACACCTCGCACCTGCGGACCGACGGGACGGTCGACGACGACCCCGGCTTCAGGATCAGCCGCAACGACGCCGACGGCACCTACAACCAGCAACAGAACTTCCGCACCGCCCACCCGCTCGCGGCGGGCTTCCGGCTCAACGTGGCCCACAACGGCGAGGGCGCCAACCCGAACGCGCCCAAGACGTGCATCCTCACCCTGCTCAGCCCCGACCCGCTGACCAGCTACTCCAGGTGCAGGGCGAGCGCGTTCTCGTGGATCAACCACACCTTCAGCCACCCGAAGATGAACACCACCGACTACCAGACCAGCTACAAGGAGATCGTCGACAACCTCACCAGGGCCCAGCAGCTGGGGCTGGCCGTCGACAGGACGGTGCTGAAGACGGGTGAGTACTCCGGTCTCGGCGTCTACCATCCCGACCCGGCCAACGACATCGACCCGCCCACCGACCACGGCCTGGCCGCCTCCAACCCCGCCCTGCTCCAGGCGGCCAAGGCGGCGGGCGTGAAGTACCTGCACGGCAACATGTCGTTCGCCAGTCACCGGCCGGCCTGCTTCAACTGCGGGACCCGCCACCCGCTCGAGCCGTCGCTGCTGGTCGTGCCGGACTGGCCGACCAACGTGGCCTACCACGTGACGACCCCCGCCGAGCAGACCGTGTTCTACAACTCCTACTACGGCCCTAACGGCAGGTTCCCCTACTGGCCGACGAACCAGACCTACACCCAGATCGTGGGACATGAGAGCGACGTCGCGCTTCAGCACGTCATGTCCGGCTCGGTCTACACGCACACCTTCCACCAGGGCAACCTGAGAGGCACGCCCAACCTCGTCTTCGACTGGCTCAACGCGGTGATGACGAAGTACAGGGGCTACTACAAGGTGCCCGTGCTCACCCCGACCTGGGCCGAGCTGGCCGGCCACGTCGAGGCGCGCACCGCCCACTTCGCCGCGCTCCAGCAGGTGGACGCCGTGTTCGACAGGCAGGCGGCGACGGTCACCTTCACCTCCTCCGCGGCGGGAGCGGTGTTCGCGACCAACGCCGGCGCGAACGCCACGCCGTACGGGACCGACAGGATCGCGCGGATCACGCTCACGCCGGGCGCGCCGGTGACGGTTCCCGCGAGCGTGCGCCCGTGAGGGTGACGCTCGTCTCCGAGGGCACCTACCCGTTCGCCATGGGGGGTGTGAGCGTCTGGATGGACCAGCTCATCCGCGGCATGCCGGACTACCGCTGGGACGTCGTGACGCTCACCGTGGACGGGGCGGAACGTCCGATGTGGGACAGGCCGAGCAATCTGGACAAGGTGACCGCGGTGCCGCTGTGGCGCCCGCAGGCCAGGCGGCCCGCGCCGGTGCCCCCGGCGTACGAGGAGTTCCTGCGGCTCATCCTCACCCCCGCGGTGATGGGGGAGGGCAGCCGGGCGTTCCTCGCGGTCCTGCGCGAGCTGTCCGGCTGCGAGGACCTGCTCGGCGCGCTGACCGGCTCGCGGGCGCTCACCCTGCTGATGGACCGCTGGTACGGCCACCGCATGGACGGCATCAACCTGGCCGACGCCATCACCGCGGCCCACCTGCTCGGCCACATGCTCCGCCCGCTCACCGAGCCGCCCGCCCGCTCCGACCTGACGCACGTGGCGATGAACGGGCTGTCGATGCTCGTCGCGATGGCCGCCAAGTGGCGGTACGGCACGCCGATCGTGCTGTCCGAGCACGGCGTGTACCTGCGGGAGCGGTACCTGCAGTACCTCACGGAGCCCGCCTCGCACGCGGTGCGGGTGCTGCTGCTGAGCTTCTTCAGGCGCCTGGCCGGCGCGTCGTACGCGATCGCCGACCGGATCGCCCCGCACTCCTCCTACAACAAGCGCTGGCAGCTCAGGGGCGGCGCCGACCACGAGCGGATCAGGGTGATGTACAACGGCGTCGACCCCGCCGACTTCCCCGTCGCCGCGGGCGAGCCCGACCGGCCCACGCTGGTGTTCATGGGCCGGATCGACCCGCTCAAGGACATCCACACGCTGATCCGCGCCTTCGCCGTCGTCCGCGACAAGCTGCCCGAGGCGCGCTTACGGATCTTCGGCGGGGTGCCGGAGGGCAACGAGTCGTACCACGCCGGCTGCGTGTCGCTGGTCGAGGAGCTCGGCCTGGAGGCGTCGGTCGTCTTCGAGGGCCGGGTCACGCTGCCGCTTGAGGCCTACCACGCCGGCCACGTGGTGGCGCTGACCAGCATCTCCGAGGGTTTCCCCTACACCGTGGTGGAGGCGATGGCCTGCGGCAGGCCGGTGGTGTGCACGAACGTGGGCGGGGTGGCCGAGGCGGTGGCGGACGCGGGCCTCGTCGTCGCGCCGCGCGACCACCTGGCCGTGGCCGGGGCGGCGCTCACGCTGCTGACCGACGGGCCGCTCAGGCGCAGGCTCGGCGCGCTGGCCCGGCTGCGCGTCATGGACAGGTTCACGCTGCGGCAGTCGCTGGCCGACTACCGGGGCGTCTACCGGGAAGTCGTGGCATGAAGATCATCATTGCGCCGCTCGACGAGCTGGTCGAGCATCTGCGCCCCCGCCTCTCCCAGGCGGTGGAGCCTCTGCAGGTGGCCGCCGCGCTGGAGTCGGAGGGCCTCAACGACAAGGTGGCGCGGGAGCGCTACGGCCATCCGGATGTCTTCGCGCTGGCCGAGGCCGTGTACGCCCGGCTGAGCAGGGACGAGCCCGAGCCCGCGGCGCCCGCCTTCCCCGTCGCGGCGTGGCGGTCTCTCGTGCACGGTCCGCTCTACGCGATGCCCGCCGCCCTGCTGCCTGCGGTGAGCGCGCTGGTCGGCGTCCGCTGGCTGATGCCCGGACTGGTCGTCACGACCGGGATCGGCTGGGTGCTCGGCTCGGTGCTGTCGCGGATGGCCTACGGGCTGACCGGGCGCGGCTCGCCGGGCTCGGCCGCCAGGACGCTGCGCTGGGGGCTGGCCGCCGGCGTGGTCCTCGCGGGCGGTACGGCGACGCTGTGGGACGGGCCCGCCGCGATCGTCCTGGTGGCCGTCGCGCAGCTGACGTTCCAGATCGGCTCGGGGATCCTGCTGTTCCACCGCCGCGAGGGCCTGCTGGCCGTCCTCATGCTGCCCGCCACGGGAGCGGGGGTCCTCTACGTGGCCGTGGGTCACCCGCCGGTGGCGCTGATGGCGGTGGCGCTGGGCGCGGTGTCGATCGGGGCCGTCGCGTGCGCCGCGGTCCTGCTGACCAGGCCGTCGCGGGCGGACGGCCGGCCGCGCCTCGACGGGGAGCTCGGCGTCGCGGCCCTCTACAGCGGGCTGACCGCCGCCTTCCTGCTCCAGGCCGAGGCCGCCTACGTCGTGGCCAGGCCCGACCTGGCGATCACCGGGGCGGGCCTCGTGCTGGGGATGGGCGTGCTGGAGTGGCGGGCCCATCGGTTCGAGTGGGCGGTGCGCCGCGTGATCAGGCAGGTCTGCTACCCGGCCGAGTTCACCGCCCAGGGGCACCGGCTGCTGGCGCGCGGGCTCGGCGGGTGCCTGGCGGCGCTGGCCGTCCTCACCGCGGTGCCGGTGGCCTTCACGCAGGTGAGCCCGCCGGTCGTGGTGATGGCCGCGGCGCACGTGCTGCTCGGCGGCGCCTACTTCGTGGCCTTCCTGCTGGCCAACCAGGGCAGGCTGACCGAACTCTGCCTGGCCCAGGGCGCCGCGCTGCTGCTGCACCCCGGCCTGGGCCTGTTGCTGCCCGGGAACGTGCTCGCCGACGTGCTGCTGTTCCTCGCGGCCTGCCTGCTGTTCCTGTCCGCCCTGCTGGCCCTCATGTCGCGTGGCCTCGGGGACGTCTGGCACTACCGCTGAGAAGGAGCGCCCGTGAAACCCATCTGCTTCTACTACGGCGACGGCCGGCTCGACCGGCTCGCCGGCTACGACAAGGTCGTCCTGCAGGCCGGCTTCTACGGCGCGGCGCAGCTCGACGTGCTGAAGCGCCAGGGCGTGCACACGCTCGGCTACCTGTCGCTGTCGGAGGACGTCGGGCCGCCCGCGCCGTGGCAGCGGCCCGAGCGCAACCCGGACTGGGGCGGCGCGTTCGTCCACGTGGGCGATCCCGGCTGGGTCGCCCACGTGGTCGACCAGGCCAAGGCGGCGATCGCGACCGGCTTCACCGGGCTGTTCCTCGACACGCTCAACCTGGAGCAGACCTACCCCGAGGACCTGCCGCACCTGCTCGCCCTCATCGCGGCGATCAGGGAGGAGGCAGGGCCCGACTACCTGCTGGCCAACCGGGGCTTCGGGCTGCTTCCCCGGATGGCCGAGCTGGTCGACGGCATCCTGTTCGAGTCGTTCTCCGCGCGCTGGGTCGACGAGCACTCCTACGCGCCGTGGCCCGACGACGTGCTGGAGGTGCACGCCGCGGTGGCCGAACGGCTCCTGGAGCACGACCTCGACCTGTACGCGCTGGACTACGCCGACACCGACGAGCTGGCCGACTTCGCCCACCGGCGGGCCACGGAGTACGGCATGCTCTGCTTCGTCAGCGACCGCGTCCTGTCGCGCGCCTAGCCCGGGTCCGCCGCCCGAGCGGGCTGTCCGGCCGGGGTGAGCGTGATCGCCCCCGACGGGCAGAGGGTCGCCGCCCTGCGGACGGCGGCCTCGTGTTCCGGCGGCGGCACCGGTTCGAGCAGGATCACCCGGCCGTCGTCCTCGCTCTGGTCGAACACCGTCTCGACGGTGAGCGCGCACATGCCCGCTCCGCAGCAGCGCTCCCTGTCCACGTCGATCCGCATGGGCTACTCCTCGTCCCAGGTCACGGGGAGCCGGTGCACGCCGTAGATCATCATGTCGGTGCGCAGCGGCACCTCCTCCGGCGGTACGGCGAGCCGCAGCGTCGGGAACCTGGCGAACAGCGCGGGCAGGCCGACCCGCATCTCGACCCTGGCCAGCTGCTGGCCGAGACACTGGTGGATGCCGTGGCCGAAGGCCACGTGACCGGCGGTGGCCCGGCCCAGGTCGAGCGTGTCGGGGTCGGCGAAGTGCGCGGGATCGCGGTTGGCGGCGGGGATGGAGACCGTGACCGACTGCCCCGCCTTGACGAGTTGCCCGCCGATCTCGACGTCCTCGAGGGCGGCCCTGACAGTGCCGGGGACGATGCTCAGGTAGCGCAGGAGCTCCTCGACGGCCTTGTCGGCGAGGTCGGGGTCCGCGCGCAGGGCGGCGAGCTGGTCGGGGTGGTCCATGAGTGCGTAGGCGCCGAGCGCCAGCATGTTCGCGGTGGTCTCGAATCCGGCGCCCATCAGCACGCCGCCGATGTTGGTCAGCTCCTCGTCGGTCAGGTCGGTGCCGCTGATCAGGTCGCCGAGCAGGTCGTCGGTGGGCTCGGCGCGCTTGGCGCGCACCAGCTCCGCCATGAAGGACTGGACCGCGCCGAAGGTGGCGATCTTCTCCTCGGTAGGGACCTCCAGGCTCATCAGCTTGGACATGTCGCTCTGGAAACCGGCACGGGCCGCCGTCGGCACGCCGAGCAGCTCGCAGATGACCAGGCCGGGGATGGGCAGCGCGAACGCCTCCATCAGCTCGGCCGGCGGGCCCTGCCGCTCCATGGCGTCGAGGTGCTCGGTGGTGATCTCCTCGATCCGCCCGGTCAGCCTGCGCATCCGGCGGACGGTGAACTGGCCGGTCAGCAGGTGCCGGTAGCGGGTGTGCTCGGGCGGGTCCATCGAGGTGAAGATCCCGGGCGGCGCGGGTTGCGCCGGGCCCCCTCGGGTGCCGGCCAGCGGGTTGTGGATGAGGTCGGACCGGTGGCTGAAACGGGGGTCGGCCAGGACGGCCCGCACCAGGGCGTGGCTGGTGACCAGCCAGCCGACGTGGCCGTCGGGGTAGGTCATGGGGCTGATCGGATGGTCCTGGCGCAGCCCGGCGAGTTCCTTCGGCGGGTCGAAGGGACAGCCGGCGGCGCGGGTGACCGGCATCGGCGCCGGCTCGGGGGACGAAGGTCCTGACATGTCATTCCTTCCCAGACTTGGCGGATACGTGACGGAGGAGGCCTCAGCCGGCCGGGATGTCGCGACGGCGCAGGCCGAGGAGGCCGAGCAGCACGAGCGCCGCGGCCATGACCGTCAGGACGGCGAGCGGCGGCACCGCGAACTCCCCTCCGGGAAGCTGCGGGATGTGGTTGAACACCGACAGGTCCAGCACCCACCGGCTCAGCTGCAGTTCGCCGCCCAGCCAGCCGAGCAGCAGGCTGGCGAGCAGCACCGCGAACGCGCCCGCCGCCAGGCGGGGCCACAGGCCGAACAGCGCGAACCCCAGCCCCGCGAACAGCCACACCGCGGGCAGCTGGACGAGCGCGGCGGCCAGGATCCGAGGCAGGTCGCGGCCGAGATCGCCGGTGTTGAGCCCGTGCGCGAAGCCGGCGGCCGCCCCGAAGGCGGCCAGCCCCAGCACCGGGCCGAGCAGGACGAAGACGAGGTGGCCGCCCGCCCACCGCAGCCGGTCGACGGGCGCGGCGAGCAGGGGTTCGGCGCGCCCGCCGCTCTCCTCCGCCCTGAGCCGCAGCGCGGTCTGGATCGCGAACCCGGCGTTGATCACGGCGAACATGGTCATCATGCCGACCAGGTACTGGTCGACGACCGTGCCAGGGCCGCCCAGCCGGGCCAGGACCTCGCGTGCGGCGGGGGAGCCGTTGTTCATGAGCTCGCCGATGCTCTCGGCGATGCCGCCGAGGCCGAGACCGACCACTGCCAGGCCCGCGGTCCTGCCGGCCAGCGATCCGCGGTGCAGCCGCCAGGCCAGCCCCAGGGGCGAACGCAGTCCCGGCGGGGCGACGGCGGGGCCGACCCTGGCCGCGAGCAGCCCGTTGCCGAGGTCTCGCCGTCCGGACAGGGCGACGGCCGCCGCGGTGAGCGCGACGGTGGCGCCCACGGCGAGCGCGATGATCCACCAGCGCTCGCCGTGGAAGGGCTGCAGCCGGTGCGCCCAGCCGATCGGCGACAGCCAGGACAGCCAGCCCAGCCGGCCGCCGGACAGCCCGCTGACGTCGCCGATCCCGCGCAGCAGGAAGGCGACGGCCAGGACGACGACGGCGATGCCCCGGGCGGTGCCCGCGCCCGCGCTGAGCTGGGCGGCCACCGCGCCGATCGCGGCGAACACCCATCCGGCGGTGGCCAGCTCGAAGCCGTAGGCGAGCGATCCCGACGCGGGCAGGCCCTGGCCGATCATGGCCAGCGCCGAGACCGCGCCCAGGACCAGGCAGGCCCCGCAGGTCATGAGGAGAGCGGCGGCGATGGTCGCGTGCCGGGAGACGGCGGTCGAGCCGATCAGCTCGAGTCTGCCGGCCTCCTCCTCGGTCCTGGTGTGCCTGACGACGGTCAGGAGGGCGACGAGGCCGATCATGACGGGGACGAAGCCGGAGCGCCAGGTGACCATCTCGCCGAGGGTGGAGCCGTGCAGCGGGCCGTACGCCACGGTGAAGGCGGTGTTGTGCAGGCTCGTCTCCATGTACTCATGGCGGGCCTGCGCGGTGGGGTAGGCGCCGTTGAAGGCGGCCACGAACACCGGTGGGACCATGCAGGGGAACAGCACCCACAGCGGCAGCAGCCACCGGTCGCGGCGCACCGCGAGGCGGATCAACCGCCCTGTACCGGTCAGCGCCGTACCGGTCAGGGCGGTCATCGGGCCGCCCCCGAGTGCTTTCCGTTGCCCGCCGCGGCCCGGTCGTAGTGCCGAAGGAACAGCTCCTCCAGCGTGGGCGGGTGGCTGACGAGGCTGCGCACCCCGGCCGCGGAAAGGCGGCTCAGCGCCGGGCCGAGCGCGGCGGAGTCGACGTCGAAGCGGATCCTGCCGTCGTCGGCGCGCACGTCGTGGACGCCCGGCAGGCCGGCCAGCCCGTGCGGCGGGCCGTCGAGCTCGGCCTGGATGGTGGTGCGGGTCAGGTGCCGCAGCTCGGAGAGCGTGCCGGTCTCGACGGTACGGCCGTCGCGGATGATGGTGACCCTGTCGCACAGCGCCTCGACCTCGGACAGGATGTGGCTCGACAGCAGCACGGTCCTGCCGCCGCGCCGTACCTCCTCCCTCACGGTCTCGCGGAAGACCTCTTCCATCAGCGGGTCCAGGCCGGAGGTCGGCTCGTCGAGGATGAGCAGGTCGACGTCGGAGGCGAAGGCCGCCACGAGCGCCACCTTCTGCCGGTTGCCCTTGGAGTAGGCGCGCCCCTTCTTGCGGGGGTCGAGGTCGAAGCGCTCCAGCAGGTCGGCGCGGCGGCGCGGGTCCAGCCCGCCGCGCAGCCGGCCGAGCAGGTCGATCACCTCCCCGCCCGAGAGGTTGGGCCACAGCGTGACGTCGCCGGGCACGTAGGCCAGCCTGCGGTGCAGCGCCGTGGCGTCGGCCCACGGGTCGCCGCCGAGCAGGCGGGCGGTCCCCGCGTCGGCGCGCATCAGGCCCAGCAGGATCCGGATCGTGGTGCTCTTGCCGGCACCGTTGGGCCCCAGGAAGCCGTGGACCTCTCCGGTGCGTACGGCGAGGTCCAGGCCGTCCAGTGCCGTGGTGGAGCCGAACGTCTTGACCAATCCCGCCACCGAGACGGCGTCAGTCATGGTGATGCTCCTCGTGTTGGCGGAGCGTTTTCTGGGGAGCTCCGCGCTCTGTCGTGGTCCGCTCGGGCTGGAGCCGGTCGAGCGCCGCTCTGGCCTCGGCGGCTTCCTCCAGGCTGAGCATGGGGTGCGAGTAGAGGTCGATGAGGGCCCGGGCCAGCAGCAGGTCGCCCTCGGGGGTGGACAGGTCGACGCCCATGCCCCTGGAGACGTGCTTGCGCAGGACCGCGACGGCCAGCGCCATGGCGGTGCCGATGGTGGCCCTGACCTTCCTGTCGACGTCGGGGACGTCGGGACGCCTCGCGTCGGCGTCGGCCAGCCACTGCTCGCTGAGCTCGACCATCTCGTCGAAGACGACCTCGGCCGATCCTTCCACCAGCGCGCGGGCCAGGTAGCGCTGGTAGGGGCCCATCGCGGTGTTGGCGGTGGCGACGGGGTTGGACCTGTCGAGCGCGTAGCCCGATCTGACCTCGTCGTTCAGCCTGCGGATCATCTTGGTCAGGTACGCGTCGCAGGCCTCACGCAGCGCCTGCTTGGAGCCGAAGTGGTGGCGCACCAGGCCTGACGACACGCCGGCGGTCTCGGCGATGCCTCTGATCGTGGCCCGTTCGAACCCGTGCTCGGCGAAGTGCTGCATCGCGGCGTCCCTGATGCGGGCGCGCGCGGTGAGGTCCTCGGGGTCGGGTCCGGTGGTGGTCACGCTCATCCATTCCTATCCATGTGTATAGGTCACTACTCGCTCATGTAAAAGGCTACACATGCGTGTAGTCAATGTCCAGCCACCGTCTTCTCAAGGTGGTCCGTACCGGTATTGACCGGGATGCGGGCGGGTGATCTTATGTGTCCAAAGCTGCACCCTTGTGGGGTGGAGTGCTCAAAGGAGGACGCGTGCCCCCCAAACGTCCCGTTCTGATTACCCTTGTGACAGCCCTAGCCGCCTCTTCTCTCCTTACCGTCATGCCTGCCCAGGCAGCTCCCGTCGATCTCGCCGACCGGCTCTACCCCACTCCGCAGGAGGTCACAGCCGGCGGGGACGACTTCCCCCTCACCCCCGTCGTGGGGCTGGTCCGTACCAGCAGAAGTGACCCGCAGGCCGAGACCGTCGTCAGGAAGGCGCTACAGGCGGCGGGGGTCAGACGGATCGAGACGACCGACGGCGCGGACCCGAAGACGCCCGTCACGCTCTGGGTGGGCGGCGGCAGCGACCGGCTGGGGGTGAAGGGCCCCGAAGGGCTTCCCGCCGAGGGGTACGTGCTGGCGACGGGCAAGGGCGCGGGCGGCGGCACGCACATCGCGCTCGACGGCGTCGACGCCGACGGCACCTACTACGCCGCGCTGACCTTCGCCCAGCTCGTCCGCAAGCGCCGCGGTACGGACCGGGTGCCCGGCGTGGTCGTGCGCGACTGGCCGTCCATGGCCTACCGGGGCTCCATCGAGGGCTTCTACGGCACGCCGTGGTCCCACCAGGACCGGCTGGACCATCTCGACCACCTCGGCGCGCACCGGATGAACACCTACGAGTACGCGCCCAAGGACGACCCCTACCACCGCGACAAGTGGCGGGAGCCGTACCCGCAGGACAAGCTGGCGCAGCTCGGTGAGCTGATCACGCGGGCCCGCGCGAACCGGGTCGACTTCACCTTCGCGATCTCGCCGGGCCTGTCCATCTGCTACACCTCGGCCGGCGACGTGAACAGCCTGCTGGCCAAGTTCGACGCCATCTACGCGCTCGGCGGCAGGTCGTTCAACGTCGCGCTGGACGACATCGACCCCAACCGGTGGAACTGCGAGGGCGACCGCGCGAAGTACGGCGCCAAGGGGCCGGGCTGGGCGCAGACCGACCTGCTCAACACGGTGCAGGGCTGGGCGCGGGGCAAGGGCGACGTGGCGCCGCTGCAGACCGTGCCGACCGAGTACTACGACGCCACCGACACGCCCTACAAGAAGGCGTTCAGGGACAACCTCGACCCCGAGGTGATCGTCCACTGGACAGGCTGGGGCGTGGTCCCGGCCGCGATACTCAAGCGGGAGGCCGCCGCGGCGCGGGCGGTGTACGGCCACAAGATCCTGGTGTGGGACAACTACCCGGTCAACGACTACATCCCCGGGCGGCTGCCGATGGCCGCCTACACCGGCCGCGAGAACGGCCTGTCCGAGAGCCTGACCGGCATCATCTCCAACCCGATGAACCAGGCGGCCGTCAGCAAGGTCGCCCTCTACTCCTTCGGCGACTTCGGATGGAACGACCGCGCCTACGACGCCGAGCGGTCGTGGCTGCGCGCGCTGTCCGAGGTGGCCGGCGGCGACCAGGCGACCGTCCAGGCGCTGCGTGACTTCGCCGACCTCAACACCTTCGACGGCACGCTGCACGCCAGGCAGGCGCCCGTCCTGGCCGCCGCGATCGCCAAGGGCGAGGGGCTGCGCGCGCTCGCCGAGCGGTACGCCAAGGCCGCCGACCTGATCGCCCGAGGGGTGGCCGACCGCGCCTTCCTGGAGGAGGCGAAGTCGTGGCTCGACGCCGCCAGGCTGTGGACGACGGCCATGGTCAAGGCCCTCGACCTGACCGACGCCGTCCGCGCCGACGACGGCGGGCGCGCGCTGGCCCTGCGCGGCGAGATCGCCAGGCTCGTCGCCGACGCCAAGGCCATCAGGGACGTACGGCAGCCGCACGCCACCACCTTCCCCAAGGTCGGCGACGGGGTGATCGACAGGTTCGTCACCGACGCCCTCAAGGCCCACGACGCCTGGGTCGGGGTCGACGCCCGGCGCCCGATCGCCTCGAGCACCCTCGCCGTCTACTCCGGGCACCTGCCCGAATTCATGACCGACCGCGACCTCGGCACCTTCTACTGGAGCACCGCCCCGCCCGGCCCCGGCGACGCGGTGACCGTGGACCTCGGCTCGGCCAGGACCATCGGCGACGTCGCGGTGCTGATGGGCAAGAGCTCGAGCCCGGACGACTACATCCACGCGGGCGTCCTGGAGCACTCCCTCGACGGCGTGGGCTGGACCGAGCTGACCACCGGCACCACCGCCGAGGTCAGGGCCAAGGCGCCGGAGGGCACCCTGGCCCGATACGTCCGCTACCGCTCGACCGGCGGGCAGGACAACTGGCTGGTCGTCCGCGAGTTCGAGGTCGCCACGCTCGACGAGAGCGAGACCAGGCTCACCGCGAGCGGCGCGCCCGCGGGCAACCTGGCGGCCACCGTCGACGGCGACCTCGACACCGTCTACACCGCGCCGGCGGCTCCCGCCGGCGGCGAGGCCCTGCAGGTGACGCTGTCCAGGACGCGGCAGATCGACAAGGTGATCGTCGTCGGCACCGGGTCCGCCGAGGTGCAGGTCAGGACGGACGACCAGTGGCGGGGGATCGGCGCGCTGGCCGGGCCGTACACCGAGCTGGACGCCGCCGGCGTGCGGGGCGACGCCGTACGGCTGGCCTGGACGGCGGGGAGCGCGGCGCCGCGGATCGCCGAGGTCGTCCCGCGCTACGCCGACGTGCCGGCCGTCGACCTCACGGTCGCACCCGCCGCTGTGGCGGCCACGGCGGGCGGGAAGGCGAGCGCGGCCGCCGTGCTGACGTCGCGCCTGGCCAGGCCGGTCGAGGGGACGCTCGCGGTGAGCGCGCCCGACGGCTGGACCGTCGCCCCGGCGGACAAGCGGCTCACCGTGCCCCGCGGCGGGCAGGTCACCGTCCCGCTGGAGATCACGCCGCCGGCCGGGGCGGCGGGCCGTACCGAGACGGTGACGGTGCGCTTCGGCGAGGTGAAGACCGAGGTGAAGGTGGCCGTCCACCGGCCGGTGGCGCAGGCCAACCTGGCGCTCGGCAGGCCCGTCACCGCCTCCAGCGTCGAGAGCGGCACGGCGTTCGAGGCGGCCAAGGCGGTGGACGGCGACGCCGGCACCCGCTGGTCGTCCAAGGCCGCCGACGGCGAATGGCTGCGGGTGGAGCTGGCCCAGGCGACCGACATCGGCAAGGTGGTGCTGCGCTGGGAGACCGCGCACGCCGCCGCCTACCGCGTCGAGGTCTCCGCCGACGGCACCACCTGGCAGCCGGTCGCCGACGTGAGCGCCGGCGACGGCGGGGTGGACGAGCTGTGGATCGACACGCCGAACAGCGCGCGCTTCGTGCGCATGCAAGGGGTACGGCGGGCCACGGGCTTCGGCTACTCGCTGTGGGAGATGGAGGTCCACGCCGCCACCTGACCGGCGGGGGTGCGGGCCGCGCCGGCCCCCCCCCCCCCCCCTGTGACGCGGCGGGAGGTGCGCTATGGGGTGAGGGGGCGTCGCGCGGGC
>NZ_JBSGJX010000013.1:0-210932 GCF_053605785.1 Nonomuraea sp. NPDC003754 | reverse complement strand
CCCCTGGCTCCACGCCTACAATCACCACCGAGCACACACCGCACTCGGCGGCCACCCACCCGCCAGCCGCGTACCTAACCTCTCAGGTCAGTACACCTAGGGCATGGCGCCGACAACATCGAATGAGCGCTGGTCCCAGGGGTACGGTGCGTTGCTGTAGAGCAACGCCGTACAGCAACATCGCCTTACGCGGTCACATCCCACCAGCCCGCATCTACTGCCTGAGCAGCGCAGTACGCCTTCGACGAGACATCTGCCCTTCCCTACGGATCAGAAGGTTAGGGGTTCGAGTCCTCTCGGCCGCGCTCACTCGAAAGGCCCGCTACCAGGGACAACCTGGAGCGGGCCTTCGTGTTTGTCAGGATCTCGGGATCTTGCTAACGCCCCTGCTAACAGCGTGGCTCCCGAGTGGCTCCCACTACTCGCCGATCGCCTGAGCGAAGACGTCTGCCGCGGAGGCTTCCGCCGCGCGGATCACGTGAGCGTAGACGCGCAGGGTGATGGACGGGTCAGCGTGGCCCAGGCGCGCCGCGACGACGTGGACGGGCACACCCGCCAGGAGGAGCGTGGTCGCGTGGATGTGCCGGAGATCGTGCAGCCGGTTCGTGGTCGCAGCCAGTCACGATGCGCAGAGCCTCGGCCGACAACGCCCGGGAGAGGAACCGCTGCTCCCGACCTGCCGTGTCGTAGCCCTGAAGATCCTCTTCGTAGATCAGTCCGGCGTAGTGGCGCCGCAATGCCGCCCGGACATGCTCGACTTGTAACGGAGCTCTTGCCCCACCTTGCTTCGCGCTCATCCCCAACCCGAGCCGACTCGTAGGTACCCCGATCCCGGTCCGACCTCACCGTAGTCTCTAACGCAGAACCGTTCACCAGAAAGGCTTCATCAAGAGGTCTCACGATGAGAGAAGCCCATACGTCCACGGCCTTCAAGCGCACCGGTGGCCGCTTGCCACCGATCGACACGATGGCGGCCTTGTAGCGGGCGGGACATCTGCGGGACGAGCTTCCGGGAGTTAGAGGCATATCCCCAGGTCACGGCACCTAGAATGCCCAAGGAGCACGGCTCTCGAAATGCGGGTGCCCAAGAAATGCCTGCCGCGAGGCTTCCGCTCCTCGGGCCTGGCGGCCCTGCGGTGCGGGTCCTCTTGCCACCGGATGACGGGGCTGGTGTGGCGAGCTTGCTAACGCGGTTGCTAACAACTACCCCGGACGGCCATGGACGTTGGTGGATTGGTCGACCGGTACAAGTGACCGTGACCAGCGCACAGAGTCCCCGGCGGTCACCACTGGACGATCATGATAAATCTCGTAATGAAGGGGTCTCGGGTTCGAATCCCTAAGGCGGCTCCAGCTCAGAAGCCCTCCGCAGGATCGCGGAGGGCTTCTGCGTTTCTGTACGAGTCCCTGTACGTTCCACCGGTCGTCTGCTGCTTCCTGCTCAGCCTTCTGCACCTCGAGTGCATTCACGCAGCGCTGGAGAGTGCCGGCGTGCGCCGGGACGTCGGGGTCTTGGTACCTCCGCCGGCGCGGACCGAGCGCCATACGGCCACGTGTGGTGGCGCGGCGGGCCTGCGCAACCCTACGGTTCTCACGCGACGCCGGCTTTGACAGGAAGAGCCGTGATCTGCAGACAGGCGGGCAGTAGAGGGAGTCTTGGTCCCGCCGCTGCACCACGTTACGGCGGGCCGGGCACCGTCCGGCGATCTTCAGGTTGTGCCCGGTTCAGTGGACTCGGTCGTAGACCATGGCCATCTCGCCCAGCTCGCCGGTCTCCTGATGGGTGAGCGTCCACTTGGTGGCCGGCAGGCCGTCGTCGAACAGTCGCTGCCCACCTCCGGCGATCTCGGGGAAGATCATGAGGTAGAGCCGGTCGAGCAGGTCCGCCGACAGCAGCGGCTTGATGATGCTCGCGCTGCTGTTGACGAGAATGTCGCCCTCGCCGGTGGCCTTGAGGTCGGCGACGACGTCGGCGGCGGGTGCGTTCACCACGCGGGTGCGGTCCCACGGTGCTTGGGCCAGGGTGGTCGACAAGACCACCTTTTCGGTGTCGACCAGCCATGTGGCGTATCCGCGATCACGCGGGTCGGCGTTGTCGTCGTCGGCGACCGACGGCCAGTAACCCATGAATCCCTCGGCGTTGAGTCGGCCGAGCAGCGCCGTCGTGGCGTTCTCCCAGATGCGGGTCATGTGGTCGCGCGCGACGTCGGTGGTCACATACGGGGCGAACGGCCCGAAGTCGTTGGGCCCGCCGGGGCCGTTGTAACGACCGTCAAGGGTGAGGCTCAGGTTCGCGGTTACCTTGCGGCCAGTCGAGCTGGTCATTTCGGGCTCCTCATGGTGATGTCATTTCCGGCGTCGCCGGTTGTGTCGGTGTTGCTGGAGTCCGCGGCGAGGGTCGCCATGAGCTTGTCGAGGCTCTGGCCGAAGCCGATCTCGATGCCTGCGATGAAGTCCGCGGACTCGACGGTGCTGTCGGTGATGCTGAAGCGGACGTCGAGGTCCGTACCGGTGCCGGTGGGTCGGAGGTCGAGGTCGAGGTGGGCGGTGAAGGCCGGGCTGCCGTCGGGAAGCAGCGGGGAGAGCCGGTAGGCGAGGTGCTCCCCGGGGCGTACGTCCTCGACGACTCCGTGTGCGCGTCCGGCGACCAGGTCGGAGCCGTCGGCGTCGTCGGCGTCGCGGTACTCATGGATGATCCGCCCGCCCGGTCGCGCCTCGAAGACGAGTTCGGAGACGCGCAGGTCGTCCGGTGTCCACCAGTGGGCGAGCAGGGAGGCCTCGGTCAGGTGGCGCCAGACCTCCTGCGGGCGCCCGTCCAGCGGCCGGTGGAAGGTGAACGAGCGGCCGTCGGCCCACCCCGGTTCTTTGGCGGCGAGCCGCTCTGTGTGGAGGCCGAGACCGTAGCGGTCGTATGTCTCGCGCGGGCCGCCGGCCTGGTCCGCGGCGTTGGCCAGTCGGGTGAGCGTAGCCGCCAGCTCCCGTAGGGGCTCGGTTCGGAGCGCGTAGATGCGGCGCTGGCCGGAGCGCTGGGAGGTGACGACGCCGACACGCTCCAGAGCCTGCAGGTGCTTGGTCGTCTGCGGCTGGCGTGCCTCGGCGAGCTGGGCGAGGACTCCGACCGGCCGGGGCCGCTCGGCCAGCAGGCTCACGAGCCGCCAGCGGGCTGGATCGGCCAGAGCGGCGAGGAGTGCGTCCATGCCGAGAAGTATTCTCCGTGGAGAATATTCGTGTCAAGGAATATTTCGGGGGGTGGGCTCGGAAGCGTAGGCGAAGGGCAGGTCTGCGTCGAAGGCGAGTGCTCTCACGGACCTGCTCAGGGGCGCGCACGATTCGCTGGCGGCCGGCTCGTGGCCCCATCGGCACGCGGATCCGCAGCGGGGTCGAGGCCTTCCGCTCGGCGGGTCGCTTTGCGCGCCCCTCTGGGTGTGCTGCACGCGCGGGAGACCGTTTGCAACGCCTCGGGCGCAGTGTCCGCATGCAGCACGTTTGCCCCGGACAGTCTGCAACGAGGCACGGTTTGCTACTTCGCGTGGCGCAGTGACGCATGGTCCGAATGCGTGTCAAGGCGCTGAAGATGTTGCTGACTAGTCCTGTTATGGCGTCCTTGAGTGCTCTTGTCGCGCTCCAATGCCGGCGTTTGGATCTAAGGGTGGTCTTCTGTGGTGCGTCACAAGCGCCGGATTTCGGATGTATCACCCGTATCGCTGCCCGACCTGTCCAGCCCGGTCCTATCTCGGCGCGCCGGTCATCAGGCTGCGCCGTCCTCCCAGAGAAGGAGTCGCGACCTTGACCATGCTGACCTACACCGTGCTCACCGACCCGGCGCCCCTGGCGGCGTCAGAGGCCGGGCGGCAGTCGAAGTCCACGGGGACGGTGTACCTGCTCGTCACGAACACCGGGCAGACGGCGTACTCCAAGATCACGCTGACGGTTCCCGTCGGCACTGGCGCCGGCGACCTCACACTTGCCCAGGACTTCGCCACGATCACGCACAAAGCCGAGTACACCGACATCAAGTCAGGTAGCCCCCGTTCGGTGACCGTCCAGACGCAAGGCTCCGCATTCCAGGTCACCGACAAGGGCGGTAAAGCAATCAACTTCGGCCCCGGTGACTACATGGTGCTGACGCTGGAGAACATCACCGTCGCCCCCACGCCCGGGCTGGCCGTGCTTACGGTGACCGAGAACGCCAGCAGAAGCAAGGGCGGGAGCCCGCGCAACAGTTACACGGCGGTGGCGCTGGTGAAGACCGCGCCACAGGAGATACCGGCGCCGCACGGCTTCCTCGCGGACAACGCCGTCGTGGACGCCGGAACAAAGGTCACGCTGAACTGGGAGGGGTCCGACGACTTCACCTACGAGATCCTGTTCCCGGGGGGCCGGAAGCCCGTTCCCAAGGTCAAGCACGCCGGGTCGCATGGCCCGTACTCCTTGGTGCTGGACGCCGCCGACGCCCCGAAGCGCGACACCACCTACACGCTCGTCGCCGAATTCGGCACCCAGCGGCACATCTTCACCACGACCGTTCAGGTACGCAATCCCATCCTGGAAGCCCTCACCGCCGTCAATGGCGTCACCACCCCGTGGGTACAGGGGTCGACCAAGGGCGACGGAACCTTCACCTTCTCCAAGGGCGCGATGCACGTGTGGCGCGAATTCGGCTCCAACGACTCGGGCGCCTTGTACGCCGGCGAGGCCACCGTCAGCGGCGTCGCCACCGAGTATGTGAAGGGTCTTAAGAGCGGTGACGGAGATATCACCTTCCTCCCGGGTGGGGTGAAAGTCTGGCGCACGCGCGGCTCCAACGACTCGGGTGCCCTGTACGCCGGCGAGAGCGTGTTCGACGGCGTCGCCACCGAGTACGTGAAGGGTCTTAAGGACGGTGACGGAGACATCACCTTCCCCCAAGGCGGGGTAGCGGTCTGGCGCACACGCGGCTCCAACTACCCGGGCACCCTGTACGCCGACTCCATACGCGCGAAAGATGCCCCCTACGGGCAGGGTGGCGGGTGGATCAACCTCCACGACGAAGGGATAACCGTTTATCTGTCAAAGGACGGGAGTAATGGGCTTGGGAGCGTGACGGCTCGCTCCTACAACCGCTGACTTCACCACCGTTCTGCACACGGAATGGGTCCGGAGCATCCTCCGGGCCCATTTCGTGTGCTGTGCTCGGGGACCAGTAGGAGAGAAAGGGGCAGTGATCGCGGCCCGTGCCGACCAGGCCGGGCTGGACGAGGCCCCGCGCGCACGTTCATCGGTTCGACGCCGGGTGGACCTGACCGCCACCGGCCAGCCTGCTCAATGCTCAGACTGAGGTCTCGGCGGCCGTCCGGGCATTGCTGATCTGGACGTGCTGTGCCTGCGCACGCCGGGGTGGCGATTCCGCCTCTCTGAGATGGCCCGCGAGATCACCGGAGCCCTCGACCCGGCTGACCCTGCCTAGGTCGTGTCAGCGGCCGCGTCAGGACGGCAACAGCCCGGTATCAGAGCGGTCGGCGATGGTGAATGCCATGAACGGTGCAGCGAGTGCGGCCGCAAGGCCGGGCGAGATCTTCTCGGGCGACCCGGCCTGAGCAATCTCGACACCCCCGGCACCAACAGGCCCGCATTCCATCAATTGAGTTTCCTAACAGATTTGAAGGAGCACACCACCATGTCCATCACCCTTAACGACCAGGACACGTTCACCCTGCGGACCGCCGCGTGGGGCGCCGTCTCGCTGATGGCCGCCGCTGGTGCCGCCGGCTCGCCCCACAGGATCGCCACCGAAGGCTCCATCGCCCTGACCTCGGCGACCGGCCTGGTCGGGCACGTGCTCACCAAGGCGCCCAAGGGCCTGAACGGCAAGTCCACGGCCGCACTCGCCGACCACGTGCTGCCGGCCCTGACGGCGGCCATGAGCCTGCTCAAGAAGCAGGCTCCGGCGGAGGCCGACAACTTCCGCCGCACCGTCATCGTCGCCATCGAAGCTTCCGCCCGGCCCGGGAAGGGCGAGCCCAGCCCCGCCATGGCCGAGATGGCTCGCAAGATCACCGAGGCTCTCGACGCCGCTTGACGGATGTCGGCCTGCGCGGCTACCGCTCGTCACGGGGTCCTGTCCGGACCCCTGTGACGCGGCGGCGTGGCAGGTCAGGGAAGGCCAGGCCCCCACGATGCCCGGCCGGCGGCCTTCCCCGCCGCGTGTCAGCTGCGGCGTCTGCCGTATGCCACCCATCTGTCCGTTCGCTGGGATTTCGTAACAGGTTTGAAGGAGCACACCACCATGTCCACCCTCACCGGCCAGGACGAGCTCACCTACCGTGCGGATGCTGCTGCAGCACACCAGCGGCGTGTTCAACTTCACCGGCGAGTACTACGACGACGGGACGGTCGTGCCGGGGATTCCCTGGTCGGGCCAGGAATGGGTGGACAACCGGTTCAAGACCTACCAGCCGGAGGAGCAAGCCGCACCCGAAGCTCGGCTACGGCCTCGGGGTGTTCGTGCAGCAAACGGACCGCGGCGGCACCGTCATCACCCACAACGGCGGCATCGCGGGCCAAGCGGCGCTGATGTACAGCACGCCCGACGGCGGCAAGACCCTGACCGCCGCGCTGAACTATGTGGACGACGCCGCCATGTCCCTGGCCGAGGCGTTCCAGAAAGCGACGCGGAGGCTCGTCAACGAGGTGTTCTGCGACGGGCAGGCCGGGCCGGCTCAGTAGACAGGGCTGAGCGCCGTGGAAGGCGGACTCCTTGCGCTTATGCACCAGACAGAGCGCGAACCGGGCCACGCCGTCCGGGACGGCGCTGCCGTACATGGGCGGGTTCTCCACCCTCCGAGGCCGAAGTGTCGGAGCGTCCCCGTATCTTCCGGCCCATGAGCACCCCCTCCTACGCCTGGCTTGATCTTCTGCGCACCGGTAGCGAGAAGATCCTTGAGTGGAACTATCGCGATCACGCCGAGCAGCGTAAGTACGAGACCCGGGATCCCCAACGGCTGGGCTCGACCGGTGCCGGCGAGGAAGAGATCGCCCACGCTGAGGAACGTCTGGGGACCACCCTTCCACCCAGCTACCGGCAATATCTCCAGGCCGCCAACGGCTGGGACATCGTCGGCTACGGAGAGGGTCACCTTGCGTCGGTCACGGAAATCGGCTGGCTCCGAGACGTAGATCCAGACATCGCGCTCGGGTGGTCTGACGAGGACCTTCCTCCTGTATCTGACGAGGAGTACTTCACCTACGACGAGGGGCAGGACTGCTGCCTGCACTTTCGGACCGAGTACATCCCGGACACCCTCTGGATCGGCGAGCACGACGAAGGGGCCTTCCTGCTCAACCCACACATCAAGACCCCTGATGGTGAGTGGGAAGCCTGGTTCATGGCCTCATGGCTGCCCGGAGCCACGCGCTTCCGATCGTTCTGGGACCTGATGCGGGACCAGTACAGCGGCTATTGACCGCCCCCGCTCCTGGCCGGCGCACCTTCCACATCGTTGTGAGGGAGATGGGCCACCTTAGGCCGTCGCGAATACATCATCGTCAGCGCCTTCACGGCCTCTCCTGCCTTGGCTTTCTCCGCAGCCCAAGGCGACCTTTCGCCGGTTGGCGCGGACCCTGATCGTAATCCGCGGGTAAGCCACCCATGGTCATCATCGTGACATTCTGGGTCCCATGGATGAGCCTTCCACTGCGCCCTTTGAGAAGATTCGCGACCCGGCGGGACGAAAATCAGCCATCCAGGCCCTGGGAGCCATCGCTCCGACCCCGAGAACTCGCAATAACGCCTATGTGGTTCGTGGAATCAGCAGCGTCCTGATCTTCATGGCTGGAGTCGTGGGGTTCCTTTCCGTGCTGAACGGAAACGAGAGCCTCGCACCTCTGGCCATCGTGTTCGCGATCGTGGGGATCGGCGGCCGGATCGAAGCGGCAGTGCGGCTACGGCCATAGGAGTGGCGCCGCCTCGCTCCCGGTGCTCAATGGCGCGGGTCCGCTTGCCATTCGGGCATGGGGGCGGGCGCCTGTACCTGGTTGCTGTACAGCAGTCCTTGATCGAGTTGTTGGTGGTCGCCGAGGCTGCGATGTCGCCGGCCGAGGTGTCCAGGTCATAACCGGTGGGCGGACGCTCCCGCTTCCTCGTCGACGGCCCCGCGCGGTTACAGTTCTGATCATGGGGCTTGCGGGTGGTCGGGTGTTTCTGGAGCGTGGGGACGTCAGTGACCTGGCGCGGAGCGTCTTCGGGGCGAGCCGTCGGGTGGCCGGCGTGGAGCGGCTCAGAGGGGGCAGCAAGAAGGGCGTCTACCGGCTCCTGTTCGACGACGGGTTCGCCGCGATCCTGTACCTCTGGTCCGACGACGAGAACTACTGGCCTGCCGCGGTGGAGGATGAGGGGCCCTTCTCGCACGCCTCGGGTCTGCGCCTCTTCTCGGCCGCCCACGGGTTGCTGGAGGAGGTGGGCGTCCGGGTGCCGCGGCTGTACGTCGCCGACGATTCCCAGTCGCGCTTTCCCGCCGATCTCGCTCTCGTCGAGGACGTGCGCGGCGGGACGCTGGAGAGGCGGCTGGACGACGACCCGCAGGGCGGAACGACGATCCTCGGGAAGCTCGCCCGGTCCTTGGAGCGGATGCGGCAGCGCACGAGCCCGCGCATGGGGAAGATCGCTGAGGTGGCCGACGGTTCGGTCACGCAGCCGGACTCCTGCGTGACGGCGGTGCTCGACCGCGCGCTCCGGGATCTGGACGAGGCCGCCGCCCGTGTCGGGAGGATCGCGGAGGCGAGGGCGGAGTGCGTCGCCGTTCTCGAGGAACTGGCCGCCGCCATCGAGCCTCGGTCGAGCCACGGACTGATCCACGGCGAGCTGGGCCCGGACCACGTCCTGATCGACGACCAGGACGAGCCGGTGCTCGTCGACATCGAGGGGACGATGTTCTTCGACGTCGAGTGGGAGCACGTCTTCCTGCGGATCCGGTTCCACGAGCACTACGCGCATCTGCACGTCGACGGGCTGGACGAGCGCCGGATGGAGCTCTACCGGCTCGCGCAGCACCTGTCGCTGGTCGCCGGCCCGCTGCGGCTGCTGGAGGGCGACTTTCCCGACCGGGACTTCATGGAGGGGCTCGTGCGGCATCACACCGCCGCGACGCTTGCGCTTGTCCCGGCGGAACGGCCCCGCCCCTGACGGCCGGAGCGCGGCCGGCCACCGGTTCGGGATCGTGGCGGAGCGCGGTCGGCCACCCGTTGAGGATCGTGGTGGAGCGCGGCCGGTCACCGGTTCGGGATCGTGGTGGAGCGCGGCCGGTCACCGTTCAGGATCGTGGCCGGTTGACGACGCTCCAGTCCTCCGCGCCATGGCCCTCGGTCACGGCCTGGGTGAAGACCGCCAGGGTGGCGTCAAGGAGGGGGTAGTCGGTCGGCCCGGCCAGGCGGGAGGCGTAGTCCAGGTCCTTGCGTGCCCATTCGGCGGAGAAGTTGATCGGCTGGGGTGGGGTGACCAGGTTGTCGTGCGCCATCGTGGTGATGACCCCGCCCGGCCGCTCCAGCAGCGCCGCCCCCACCTGGCCGAGGTCCAGGCCCGCCACCCCGGCGAGCCGCATCGCCTCGCCGAACGCGGCCATGTGGACGGCTTGGAGCGCGTTGAGCACCAGCTTGAAGCGAGTGCCGGCGCCGACGGGGCCGAAGTGCCGGACCTCCCGGGAGACGGCGGTCAGCACCGGGTCGAGTTCGGCCAGCCGTGCCGGATCGCCGCCGACCAGCATGGTGAGGTTGCCGGTCCTGGCACCCGCCGCGCCGCCGGTCAGCGGCATGTCGTAGAAGGTGAGGTTCCGCTCCGCGCAGACGGCCGCGAGCCGGGTGATCCAGTCGACCGACAGGGTGGCCGAGGAGATCAGAATCGTGCTGGGGCGGGCGCCGGCCAGGATGCCTTCGGGGCCCAGCCAGACCGTGCGCGAGGACTCGTCGTTGGCGGTCACTTCGAAGACCACGTCGGCCTGGCGAGCCGCCTCGGCCGGGGTGGGGGCGACCAGCGCGGCGTCCGAGATCGACTGGTGCAGCGGGCTACGGTTCCACAGGACCACGTCGTGCCCGTGGCGAGCGAGGTTGGCGGCCATGCCCTGGCCCATGATGCCCACTCCGACGATTGCCACAACGGCCATCGTTCTTCTCCTTGGTCAGCGGTTGGTTCGGCGTGCGGAACCAGCGTGCCTGCCTCGGGGCGCGGTGCGGCAGGCCCGCCCAAGGGGTGCTCTGGCAGGGCCCCCCTTGGGTATCGACGGAGCGACATACTGTGGGAATGCCAGCGAAGAGTGATTTGGGAGAGTTTCTCCGGGCTCGGCGGTCCAGGATCCCGCCCCAGGAGGTGGGGCTGCCCGCCACCACCGGGCGCCGCCGTACGCCCGGGTTGCGCCGCGAAGAGGTGGCGATGCTGGCCGGTGTGAGCATCGAGTACTACACCCGCCTGGAGCAGGGCAAGCAGGGCAATCCCAGCCCTCCGGTGCTGGAGGCGATCGCCGGGGTGCTGCGGCTGACTGATGACGAGCGAGGGCACCTGTTCGAGCTGGCCAACGCTCCCGCGGCCAGGCCGACCGCGGTCCGGCCGCCCCAGCAGGTCAGGGCCGAGGTGCGGCGGTTGCTGGAGATCGTCCGTCCTTGCCCGGCCTACGTGTTGAGCCGGGCCAACGACCTGCTGGCCGCCAACGAGGCGGGGATGAGGCTGCTGCCGGGGATCGAGGAGTGGCCGGCCGCGTTGCGGAACACCGCCCGCTACACCTTCCTGCACCCGCAGGGCAAACGCGTCTACGGCAACTGGGACGAGGTGGCCGCGGCCACGGTGGCTCACCTGCGTGCCGTCGCCGGGACCTATCCCAACGCGCCCGACGTGGTCGGCCTGGTGGGAGAACTGGTCGTCAAGAGCCAGGAGTTCGCGGCCCTGTGGGACAGGTACGACGTGCGCAGGCGCACCAACGGCCGCAAGTGCTTCCGGCATCCCGCCGTCGGCCCCATGGCGCTGAGCTACGAGGTGCTGACCGTCGCACGCAGCGAAGGGCATCGGCTGGTGGTCTACCAGGCGGAACCGGGGACGCCCGACCACGACGCGATGCTGCTCCTCGAAATGGCGCAGGTGAGTGGCTGAGCCGGTGGTCGTGTCCGCTCACCGGTGAGGACGAGGAGCCTGGGCGATCACGACGTACCTCTCGTCGCTGATCGGACGGCCCCACAGCGCCGGGTCGGTGAGGTGCTCGGTGTGGAGGATGCGGGCGTGCGGCTCCAGCGCCGCGATCAGCCGTACGGCGGGGACCCCGCCCAGCCACGGCAGGGGAGGAGATCCCGGGGCGTAGGAACCGCCTGCGTCGGAGCTGCTTCCTACGGAATCGTCTCCGTCGGAACCGCCTGCGTGGGAGCCGTCTCCGTCGGAGCTGCTTCCTTCGGAACCGCCTGCGTCGGAACCGCCCCATCGCCCTTCGACGAGGATGAGGCGACCGTCCGGCCTGAGCAGGTCGAGCCAGCGACGGAGCGCCTCCTCAGGGGCGGGGAGGGTCCAGACGAGGTGGCGGACGAGAATCGCGTCGAACGCGTGGCAGCCCACCCCCGGCGGGTCGCCGGCATCGCCGACGATCAGCGGTACGGCGAAGCCCGCCTCGGACAGCTTGCGCTCCGCCTGGGCGATCATGCGGGGCGACAGGTCGATCGCAGTGGGGTGGTGTCCGAGCTGGGCGAGGAGCAGGGTCAGCGACCCCGTCCCGCACCCGAGGTCGAGGACGTCGGCTGACGGCCCGGGCAGCCATCCGGCCAGCCGCCGGGCCCAGGCGGCGCGGACATGCGGGTCACGGAGGCCGTGGTCGGGCTCGTCGTCGAAGGTGTCCGCCGAGGAGTCCCAGAAGGCGGCGATGGGGGTGAGACCTGAGGTCGGCATGGCCCGACTCTCGCAGGCGGCACCGACAAACCCGGCGCTCGTCACTCGGTCCGGCCCCAGCTCCTCGGGCGCGTCTCCGAATAGCAGTCCGACTCGTACTTCAGGATGAGATACGCCTGCTCGTCATAGGCGTCCCGGATGTCCAGGTAGAACACGTGGCTGCGGCCGTCCGCCGTCGTCACCTCGAGGTGCCCTCCGGAGTATCCCCGCTGCAGGTGGGCGTCGGTGATGTCGTCGAGGTCGAACTCGACACCGCGGATCGAGAACTTCTTTCCCATCGGGACCACTCCGTGTCGGTCGGGTGCGCCTTCACCGAAGCAGCATGGCGTGCCCGCCCCCGCGGATCAACGCCCGCGACGGGGCCTGGAGCGTCCCGGGCCGGCGGGTCGGCATGACCACGAGCGGCCGTCGTCCCGCGCCGACTGGTGGGTGGGGCCACGAGTGGCTGGCGCCCCGGGCCGACTGGTGGGTGGGGCGCGAGCGGCCGGCGCCCTGGGACGACTGGTGGGTGGGGTCACGAGCGGCCGGTGCCCCGGGTCGGCGGGTGGGTGGGGCCAGGAACGGCCGGTGTCCGGGCGTGGCGTGTGGCGCAGGCGAAGGTGTCCCGGAAACGGCAACAGATTTTGCGGCTTCGGCGCCCGCGGTCGCACTCTGGGTACGGAGGTGATCGCCATGATCCACATGACGAACGAGGCCGAGTACGACGTGATCGTGATCGGCGCCGGCGCGGCAGGGCTGAACGCCGCGCTGGTGCTGTCCAGGGCCCGTCGGCGGGTGGCCGTGGTGGACGCGGGGGAGCCCCGCAACGCCCCGGCCGCGCACATGCAGGGCTTCCTGTCCAGGGACGGCATGTCCCCCGCGGCCCTGCTCGCGGTGGGCAGGGACGAGGTGACCGGGTACGGCGCGCGGTGGGTCGAGGGCCGCGTCGATCAGGTCAATCAGCTCGACCACGTCGAGCCGGGCTTCGCCGTCCAGCTGGCCGGCGGGGCGACGCTGACGGCCCGCAGGGTGCTGGTGGCCACCGGGTTGCGCGACGAGCTGCCGGACATCCCCGGGGTGCGCGAGCGGTGGGGCAAGGATCTGCTGCACTGCCCGTACTGCCATGGGTACGAGGTGCGTGACGAGCCGATCGGTGTTCTCGGCACGAACCCGGGCGCGCTGCACCATGCGCTGCTGCTGCGGCAGTGGTCGGGCGATGTCGTGCTCTTCTCGCACACGCTCGAGCTGACCGACGAGGATCGGGTACGGCTGGCCGCCCGCGGGGTGCCCGTCGTCGAGGGCGTGATCAAGCGGTTGGTGGTGGACGGTGACCGGCTGCGCGGGGTCGAGCTGGCCGACGGGCGGGTCGTGCCGAGGAGCGCGGCGTTCGTCTCCCCGCGCATGACGCCGCACGACGCGCTGCTGGCCGGCCTGGGCTGCGAGAAGGACGCGCACGGCTGGCTGGTCACCGACGGCTCGGGCCGTACCAGCGTGCCCGGTGTCTGGGCGGTCGGGAACGTCGCCGACCGGCGGGCGCAGGTGATCACGGCGGCGGGCATGGGCTCGGCGGCGGCCATCGCCATCAACACCGACCTGGTGGAGGAGGAGGTCGACCGGGCCGTCGAGGACCACCGGGCGGCGGAGGCAGCCGTGGCGCGGTAGCTCGCGACACGGAAGGCCAGCACACGCCGTCCCGCCCGCGGGGCCGCCCGCCGTCCTGCCCGCAGTCCTGCCCGCAGTCCTGCCCGCAGTCGCGCCCGTGGTCGCGTCCGTGGTCCCGCCTGCCCGTAGTCCCGCTCATGGTCTGCCCGTGGTCCCGCGCGTGGTCGCGTCCGCGATCCCGCCCGCTGTCTGCCCGCCCACGGTCCCGCTCGGAGTCCCGCCCGCCCACGGTCCCGTGCGCCTGCAGTCCCGTCCGGCCGGGTCGCGGTCGCGGTCCGGCGCGGCGCGGCCGGCGCGGGGTGGGCGCCCTGGGCGAGGGCGCGGGGATCCGTCTTCCCCGCGCCGTTCGCGACGGCGGCGCGGCCCGTCGAACTCTGGAACGCTCGAAGTGACGACGGGACCGCCAGAACGGAAAAGTTGCTGACAGGGGCCCTTGCGCGGGGGGTCGTTCAAAGTTAATCCTTAGGAAGGTTTCCTGTTAGTTAATACCCCGGGAGCTCCCGTGAACAAGAGAACCGCCGCCTTAGCCGCAGGAACAGCCGCTCTCGTCCTCCTCCCCGCCGGCGCCGCCAACGCACACGGCACGATGTCCAACCCGCCGAGCCGCGTCTACGTCTGTAAGAACGAAGGGCCGGAGGCGCCCAGGTCGGACGCCTGCAAGGCCGCCGTCGCCGCCGGGGGGACCCAGGCGTTCTACGACTGGAACGAGGTCTCCCTCCTCGAAGCGGGCGGACGGCATCGCGAGCTCATCCCCGACGGGAAGCTCTGCAGCGCGGGACGCGAGAAGTACCGGGGCCTCGACCTGCAGCGCGCCGACTGGCCCGCCACGTCGGTGCGACCGGGCAGCTTCACGCTCACCTACCACGCCACCGCACCCCACTCCAACAGCAACTTCGAGTTCTACATCACCCGTGACGGGTGGAACCCGACCATGCCCCTGAAGTGGTCGGACCTCGTGCACATCCGCACGTTCACCAACCAGAACCCCACGACGTTCACGAACTGGACGATCAACCTGCCGCAGCGCAGCGGCCGCCACATCCTCTACTCGATCTGGCAGCGCGTCGTCGGCAGCAACGAGGCCTTCTACACCTGCTCCGACGTCGACTTCGGCGGAGGCGGCGGCACGCCGACCCCGACGCCCACTCCGACCCCCACCCCGACACCGACACCGACGCCCACGCCTACGCCCACGCCGACCTCGACAGTGCCCGCGGGGACGTGGCAGGCTGGCAAGGCCTACAAGGGGGGTGACCGCGTGACGTACGCCGGTCTGTCCTACGAGTGCCTGCAGGCCCACACGGCCATCGCCGGATGGGAGCCGCCCAACGTGCCGGCGCTGTGGAAGCGCGTCTGATCGCCGCCCTCGCCGCGGCCCTGCTCCTCGGGGCGGGCTGCGGCGAGCAGCCGCAGGAGCAGGTCAACGCCGACGACGTGATGTTCCTGCAGATGATGATCCCGCACCACAAGCAGGGCATCGAGATCGTACGGCTGGCGGGCGGCAAGGCCACCACCCTCGGGATGAAGACGCTGGCCGCGGCGATCGAGCGCACCCAGGCGGCCGAGGTCACCACGATGACCAGGTGGTTGTCGGCATGGGACCAGCCGCTGACCGCCCCGTCCGACGCCCATGCCGGGCACGGCGGGCTCCCGGAGACCGACCGGGCGCGGATAGCCGCGGTGAAGAACGAGCGGGACCTGATCAACCTGCTGATCGCCCACCAGGACGACGCGATCCAGATGGCGCGGGTCGAGGTCTACAACGGGGCGAACCCGCGGGTGAAGGAGTGGGCCGGGCAGGTGGAGCGGTCGCGGCAGGCGCAGATCGAGCAGATGCTGACCTTCCTCGACCAGGACGCCAGGCCCTGACGAGAGCGCGAGAGCGAGTGCCCCTCAGGGGAGCGGGGTGACGAAGTCGGTCAGGGCCTTCTCGTAGGCGGTGGGGGAGACGTTCCAGGAGCCCGTGTGCCCAGCGCCCGATGTCCTGAAAAGTCGAACAATATCCGGGCGGAGGCGGGCGAACTCCACCGCAGGCCCCACCGGCACCGTCTGGTCGTCGTCGTCCACGAACAGCAGCACCGGCACCGAGAAGTCCGCCGCGTGCGCCACCTGGTCCAGTTCGGCGAACGACAACCCGGTCCGCCACTCGACCACGGACATCCCCACCGAGGCCAGCCACAGCGGCACCCCCCGCTGCCTGGCTCCCAGCTCGATCGGCGACCGCCAGTCCATGACGGGGCTGTCGAGGATGAGCCCCTTGATCGGCGCGTCCGGCAGCATGCGCGCCGCCATCGGCACGATCGCGCCGCCCATCGACCAGCCGTACAGGTAGACGCCGGTGGCGCCGGACGCGCGCGCGTAGGCGATCGCGGCGGCCACCTCCTTCCACTCGGAGGCGCCAAGGTGGTGCTTGCCGTCGGGGCCGGCGGGCGCTCCCTCGTCGTTGCGGTAGGTGATGCTCAGCACCGGCATCCCCAGCCTGTGGAAAACCGGGATGACGCGGGACGCCTCGGCCGGGTTCGCGTTGCGCCCGTGGACGGCGATCACCCACGTCGTGCCGTTTCCCTCGGTCCGCCAGGCGGGGAAGTCGCCCAGCTCGGACCTGATCCGCACCTCCTGGTACGGCACGCCCACCGCCGAGCGCGGGTCCTCGTGGCCCCACATCCACCTGTCCAGGTAGGCCCGGACGCCGGGTCGGAGCGTGCCCCGCCGTACCGTGTCGACCTTGCGGGTGACGGTGCCGGGGCCGCGCGCCACCACGTCGCCGAGGATCGCGTTGCCGGCGGCCCAGGTCAGGCCGAACGAGCCGGGGGCGTCGGTGTCGGCGCCCCCGCGCAGGGTCACCCGGGTGCCGTCGTAGGAGACGACCTCCAGCGGATACGAATCGCCGTGGGACGGGTCGATGACCAGGCCGGAGTAGTACCAGCCGGCACCGGCGACCCCGAGGAGGGCGAGCAGCGCCAGAACGCCCGCTACCCCGGCGACTCTCTTCATGAGGTGAAAATACAGGAAATAAGTGATCTAATCATTAGATGATGGTTGCCCGGCCTTCCCTCTCCGGCGTCCTCACCGAGCAGGTTCTCGGTCTGATCACTGAGAGCGGGCTGCAGCCGGGCGACCGGCTGCCCACCACGCGCGAGCTGGCGCAGCGGTTCGCCGTGACCACGCCCACGCTGCGCGAGGCGCTGCGCCGTCTGGAGGCGACCGGCGCGATCGAGATGCGGCACGGTTCCGGCCTCTATGTCGGCGCGGACATCGAGCGGGTCGTGCTGCCCAACCCCAACATGCGCGCGATGCCGGGCGGGCAACTGCTCGACCTGCTCGACGCGCGCATCCTCATCGAGCCGCCGCTGGCAGGGCTGGCGGCGGGCCGTCCTGGCGCGCAGGAGCTGCGGGAGGTGCTCGGCCAGGCGGCCATGCACCTGCGCGGCGACGACGCCGAGCTGCACGAGGCCAACATGACCTTCCACCGGGTGGCGGCCAGGCTGGCGGGCAACAGCGTGCTCGGCGAGGTCGTCGACTCCCTGCTGCGCGTGCACGCCTCCGAGCAGCGGGAGATCCTGCGGCTGTTCGACGACCGGCGTCGTGACCACGACGAGCACCTGGCGATCCTCGAGGCGATCGAGGCAGGCGACGCCGCGGCCGCGGAGGAGCTCATGCGTTCCCACCTGATTGACGTGAAAACGGTGATCGAGCACAGGCTCATGTAGAACAGGAGGCCGGTCATGATCCGGCGAACCCCCATCCTGATGACCGCTTTCCTCCTCCTGGCCGCGTGCGGGAGCACCCCCGCCCGCCAGGCCAAGACGGAGCTGGCCCTCTACAACGACAAGGGCGCGTGGAGTCCCTACTTCACCGAGATGGGCGCCCTGTCCAAGCAGCAGATCGGCCTGGCGATGAAACCGGTCGGCTACACCGACGAGCCGACCTACCAGGCCTTCATCAAGGCCGCGTTCCGCACCGACGCCAAGCCCGACCTGTTCACCTGGCAGACCGGGGGGCTGCTGAAGGAGATCGTCGGGCAGAAGCAGGTGGCCGACACCACCGCCGTCTGGCAGGAGGCGATCAGGAACGGCGACCTGTCGCAGGACCTCGCCACCTACTACACCGTCGACGGCAGGCAGTACTGCGTGCCGCTGAACGTCGCCTACTGGGGGATGTTCTACAACAAGAAGATCTTCGACGCGCACGGCCTGAAACCGCCCACCACCTGGGACGAGCTCATCACGGTGGCCGAGACGCTCAAGAAGGCCGACATCAAGGCCATATACCACACCTCCGTCCTGTTCTCCTTCGTCTGGTTCGAGCAACTCCTGGCCGGGACCGATCCCGACCTCTACGACCGCCTCTCGACGGGGAAGGCGAAGTACACCGACCCCGGCGTGGTCCAGGTGATGGAGAAGTGGAAGTCGCTCATCGACGCCGGGTACTTCAGCCACCCGGGTGACAAGACCGACCCCGCCGACGCGCTGAAGAACGAGAAGGTGGCGATGGTGTCGTTCGGCACCTGGTTCAACACCAGCATGACCCAGCGCAACCTGGACGCCGGGTTCTTCGTCATCCCGAACGTCAATCCGGCCCTGCCCAAGACCTCGATGATCTTCGAGAGCGGGCCGCTCTGCTCGCTCGCCAAGGCGCCGGATCCCGAGGCGAGCATGAAGTACCTCAAGTGGTGGACCACCGCGCAGGCGCAGGAGAAGTGGGCCACCGCCCGCGGCGACGTCAGCGCCAACCCGAGGGTGACCATCAAGAGCGAGGCGTTGGGGCAGGTCACCAAGGACGCGGGCAGCGGCGGGTACCGCCTGGTCAACCGCTACTTCGAGGCCACGCCGCCGCCGATCCTGGCCGCGGCGCTCGACGGTTTCGGGCTGTTCGTGGCCAAGCCGGAGACCTACCGGCAGGTGCTGGAGGACATCCAGAAGAAGGCCGACGAGTACTGGAGCACGCACCAGTGACAGGGAGGACGGCCCCGCTGCTCGGCAGGTTCCGCGCGGGATACGTCTCCCCGGCGGTCCTGCTGGTGGCGGCCCTGCTGTACGCGCCCTTCGTCTGGACGGCCTACCTGAGCCTCACGCGCTACGACGGGCTGGCCCCGCCGGAGTTCGTGGGGTCGGCGAACTTCGTCAAGCTGTTCGACGATCCCGCGCTGCTCACCGCGACCCGCAACACGCTGATCTGGGTCGTGGGCACGATGGTGCTGCCGGTCGGCCTCGGACTGCTGGTGGCGGTGCTGTCGTACGACATCAGGGGCGGCGCGTGGTTCCGCGTGCCGTTCATGCTGCCCTACGCGCTGAGCGGGGCGGGGCTCGGCCTGGTGTGGAGCCCGATCCTGTCGCACGACGGCATCGCCAACCGGCTGCTCGGCGTCGACACCGCCTTCCTGCAGGACGCGCCGCTGAACACGATCGCCATGCTGCTGGTCTGGACGTGGCAGCAGCTCGGCGTCAACACGCTGCTGTTCGCGGTCGGGCTGCAGTCGATACCCAAGGAGCCGATCGAGGCCGCCCGGCTCGACGGGGCCTCGGGGTGGCGGCTGTTCCGGCACGTCATCTGGCCGCTGCTGGCGCCGCTGACCGCCGTGGTCGTCGGGCTCGCGCTGGTGGCCAGCCTGAAGAGCTTCGACATCGTGTGGGTCATGACACAGGGTGGTCCTGGGCGCAACTCCGAGACGCTCGCCGTCACGATGTACCGCGACACGTTCGTGGCCGGCGAATACGGGTACGGCTCTGCGGTCGCCGTCCTGCTGACGGTGGTCACGGGCCTCGCCTCGTACCTGTATCTGCGGAGGCGCGCATGATCAGGAGGTTCGTCCTCGTCGTGCTGGGGCTGATCTGGCTCGGCCCCACCTACCTGCTGGTCGTCAACGCCGCGCGGCCCGCCGACACCTACGACCCCTCGCGGGCGTGGATCCCCTCGCCCGACGTCGCCCTGATCCAGAACTTCCTCCAGGCGTGGAACCGGGCGGACCTCGGCCAGAGCCTGGCAAGTACCGCCCTCTACAGCGTCGTCTCCCCCGCGCTCGGGGTGCTGATCGGCGCGATGGCGGGGTACACGATCGTCGTGCTGCGGCTGCGCCACGGCTTCCTCTGGTTCATGGTCATCTTCGGCGGCACGATCTTCCCGTCGCAGATGCTGCTCGTCCCGCTCTTCGTCGGCTACAGCGACGCGGGGCTCTACGACACCCGGCTCGGGATGATCATCGTCTACACGGCGATCAGCGTGCCGCTGTCGGCCTTCGTGCTGCGCAACTTCTTCTCCGGCGTGGCCTTCTCGATCTTCGAGGCGGCCAGGATGGACGGCGCGTCCACCCTGCGTGTCTTCTTCCGCGTCTACCTGCCGCTGGCCGCCGGCGCGCTCGCCGCGGTGTTCATCCTCAACTTCACCTTCATCTGGAACGACCTGCTGTTCGGGCTGACGCTGTCGCAGACCGCCGAGGTGCGGCCGGTGATGACCGCGCTGGCAGGCCTGCTGACCGACGTCTACGCGGGCACGCCGGTGCCCGTCGGCCTGGCGGCGGGGCTGGTCGTGTCACTGCCCACGGTGGTGCTGTTCGTGGTCACCCAGCGGATGTTCGCCCGTGGACTCGCCCTAGGAGGTCTGTCATGACGAGCCGGCTGCTGCAGCCGAGCCTTGGTTCCCCCGACTATGACGGCATACGGCAGGCGTTGCGCGAGGACACCTCGACACCGGTGATCTCCGTGCGGGGCCTGGAGGCACGGGTCTCGGTGCTGCCGCTGATCACCCACGACGGCCGCCAGGCGGTCAGGGTGTCGGTGACCGGCCTGGTGCCCGCCCACCTGGAACACGTCCTGGCCGACCGGGACAGCGCGGACGACCGCGCGGGGGACGGGGCGGCGGACGGCGTGGTGGACAGGGCCGAGGGCGCCGACGTGACGCTGCTCGTGCCCGAGGTGACCCGGCCGCGCGACCTCACCCTGGAGCTGCGCGACGGCGAGGGCGTGATCGGCCAGGCGCTGGTCACCGTCACGCCGCAGCGCCACTGGGACGTCTTCGTCGTCCACCACTCGCATCTCGACATCGGCTACACCGATCCGCAGGGCACCGTGCTGCGCCACCACCTCGACTATCTGGACGCGGCGCTGCGGCTGACCGAGGAGAGCGCGGACTGGCCCGACGACGCGAGGTTCCGATGGACGGTGGAGTCGTCGATGCCCGCGCTGCGCTGGCTCGCCGCCCGCCCCCGCGACCTGGTGGCGGCCTTCAAGGAGCGGATGCGTGACGGGCTGATCGAGGTGACCGCCCTGCCGTTCCAGCTGCACACCGAGGCGTGCTCGACCGAGGAGCTGTACCGGCAGCTGCGCTTCACCGAGGAGCTGCCCGCCCGCTCGGCGATGCACACCGACGTGCCGGGCGCGGTCGTCGGGCTGATCGACGCGCTGAACTCGGTGGGCGTGCGCTACCTGGCGGCCGCCCACAACTGGGCCGGGCGGTCGGTGCCATACCTGCACGGCGGCGACAAGCTGACGCGGCCGTTCCGGTGGCGGGCGCCCAGCGGCAACGAGCTGCTGGTCTGGTTCACCGACACGCCGCACGGCATGGCCTACATGGAGGGCAACACGGTCGGCCTCGCCGACTCCTTCGAGCTGGCCGACGACCTGCTGCCGCGCTACCTGTGCGCGCTGGCCGGGCGGGGCTACCCGTACGGCCCCGGCACGTTCGGCTGGCAGGGGCCGGACGCGGAGCGGGAGCCGTACGCGCTGGACGCCCTGCACCTGAGGGTGCAGGGGGCGCACGCGGACAACGCGGGCCCCTCGATCGTGCCCGCCTCGATCGTGCGCGAGTGGAACACCAGATGGGCCTACCCCCACCTGCGCTCGGCCGTCAACAGCGACTTCTTCGCACACGTCGAGGAGCGCTATCACGACCGGCTGGCCGTCCACGAGGGCGACTGGACCGACTGGTGGGCCGACGGGCTGGGTTCGGGCGCGCGCCCGCTCGGCTACGTGCGACGGGCGCAGAGCGCGCTGCGCGCCGCCGAGACGCTGCACACCCTGGCAGGCGCGGACGCGACCGAGCAGGTCGATCTGGCCTACGACAAGGTGGCGCTGTTCAACGAGCACACCTGGGGCGCGGCCAACCCGTGGGAGGACGCCGAGGAGGCGGGCGACTCGGGCGGGCTGCAGTGGACGCGCAAGTCCGCCGGCGCCTACGACGCGCAGGACGACTCCGCCGACCTGCTGCAGGCGGGCATGCGCAGGTTCGGCAGGCCCTTCGGCGGCAGGGGCTTCGTCGTCGTGAACCCCGGCACGCAGCGCCGCACGGACGTGGTGCGGGCCTTCCTGCCGCGCGACGTGGTGCCGCTGGACGAGCCGATCGCGCTGGTGGACGAGCGGACCGGCGAGCGGGTCCCGCACCACGAGGAGGTCGTCCACCCCGTCGACTGGCCGACCAGGCCGATCGGCCGGCACGTCAGCGCGGTCGTCGGCGACCTTCCCGGGTACGGCTACGCGTTCCTGTCGATCAGGCCGGGCGAGGCCGTCACGACCAGGGAGACCGGCGAGACGATCGAGAACGAGTTCTACCGCGTCGGCTACGACATCAAGGAAGCGTACATCCGCTCGATCTTCGACAAGCGGGCCGGCAGGGACCTGGTCAACGCCGACGCCGCCGCCGGGTTCGGGCAGTACGTCTACGACCGCTACGCCACCGCCCCCCACTTCAACCACATGTCCGGGCATGTCGGCGCGCACGACAGGACACTGCTCGGCGACCGGGCGATCGGCCGTCACGCCGCCGTCGTCAAGGCCGAGCGCACCGCGATCGGCGAGAAGCTGGTCGTCGAGCTGCAGGCCAAGGGCGTCGACTGGGTGCGCACGACGATCGAGCTCTACGACGGGGTGCCGCGGGTCGATCTGACCTACCGGCTGGCCAAGCAGGGCACTCCGGCCAAGGAGGCGGTCTTCCTGGCCTTCCCGTTCGCCTGCGCCGGACCGCCCGCGGCCTGGGAGCTGACCGGGGGTGTCGGCGGCGGTCCGAGCGTGCCGGGCTCGGCCGCCTACATGCTGCCGATCAGGCACTGGATGGCCTTCGACGACCCGGAGCTGTCGGTGGCGTGGGCGACGCTCGAGGCGCCGCTGGTGCAGCTCGGCACCATCCACATGCCCTACGCGCCCTTCCCCGCCACGCTCGCCGAGGAGCCGGGCACGATCTACTCCTGGGCGCTCAACAACATCTGGGACACGAACTTCCCCACCCAGCAACAGGGGGAGACGACCTTCCGTTACGCGGTCACCTCCTCCTCGACCATGACGAGCAGGGTGCTCGGCCCGCTGGCCGCCGCCGGGCTCACCGACCCGTTCCTCGGCATCCTCGCCACGGGGACGGCGCGGCCCGGCGCGGAGGGCGTCTTCGCGACCGTGGACCATCCGGAGGTCCACATCACCTCGCTCGGCCGTACCGCCGAGGGGGTCGTCATGCGGCTCCAGTCGCTGGCCGCGACCGAGGTCGA
This sequence comes from Nonomuraea sp. NPDC003754, assembly GCF_053605785.1. Lineage (NCBI taxonomy): Bacteria > Bacillati > Actinomycetota > Actinomycetes > Streptosporangiales > Streptosporangiaceae > Nonomuraea > Nonomuraea sp. NPDC003754. The sequence continues at coordinate 187,932 of NZ_JBSGJX010000013.1, read as the reverse complement.
GGCCACCGTGGGGCTGCGCGGCCTGCGCGCGGCCACGGTCGGCGGGACGCCGCTGCAGGTCCACGACGAGCAGGTCAAGGTACGGCTGCCCGCCTGCGGGGTGGCCGCCGTTCGGGGGATGCTGTGAAGATCGTTGACATCAGGGCCACCACAGTGGCCGTCCCGCTCGAAGCGCCGCTGCGGCACAGCAACGGCGCCCACTGGGGCAGGTTCGTCAGGACCATCGTCGAGGTCGAGGCCGACAACGGGCTGATCGGGCTGGGCGAGATGGGCGGCGGGGGAGAGGGCGCCGCCGCCGCCTTCCGCGGCCTGCTCGACTACCTGTCCGGCCACGACCCCTTCCAGCTCGAGGCGCTCCGCTTCAAGATCGCCAACCCGACGGCCTCGCTCTACAACAACCGCACCCAGCTGCTGGCCGCGCTGGAGTTCGCCTGCCTCGACCTGATCGGCCAGCAGCTCGGCGTGCCCGTCCACGACCTGCTCGGCGGGAGGCTCAGGGAGTCGGTGCCGTTCGCCTCCTACCTGTTCTTCCGCTACCAGGGCGACGCGGCGCCCGAGGTGCGCACGCCCGACCAGCTCGTCGAGCACGCCAGGGCGCTGAAGCGGGCGCACGGCTTCACCGTCCACAAGCTCAAGGGCGGGGTGTTCCCGCCCGACTACGAGCTGGAGTGCTACCGGGCGCTGGCCGCCGCCTTCCCCGGCGACCGGCTGCGCTACGACCCGAACGCGGTGCTGTCCATGGCGGAGGGGCTGCGCTTCGGCAGGGCGATCGAGGACCTCGACAACGACTACCTGGAGGACCCGGTCCTCGGGCTGGAAGGGTTGCGGCTGATCCGCGAGCGGGTCTCCGTGCCCCTCGCGACGAACACCGTCGTGGTGAACTTCGAGCAGTTGGCCGCCAACGTGCTGCGGCGGGGCGCCGACGTCGTGCTGCTCGACACCACCTTCTGGGGCGGCGTCAGGCCGTGCGTGAAGGCGGCGGCGGTGTGCGAGACGTTCCAGCTCGGCGTGGCCGTGCACTCCTCGGGCGAGCTGGGCATCCAGCTGGCGACGATGCTGCATCTGGGCGCCGTGCTGCCCAACCTCACCTACGCGGCCGACGCGCACTACCACCACCTCGTCGACGACGTCATCGCCGGAGGGAAGCTGGCCTACCGGGACGGGCGCATCGCCGTACCGGACGGGCCCGGGCTGGGGGTGCGGCTGGACAGGGAACGGCTGGCCCGCTACGCCGAGCTCTATGCCGAGCTGGGCGGCTACCCCTACGACCGCGACCCCGGCAGGCCCGGGTGGTACGCCCAGGTGCCGAACGAGCGCTTCGCCGACCCGGCGGCGGGGCCGTGACCTCAGCGGCCTCGGCGACCTCAGCGACCTGAGCGACCTGAGCGACCTGAGCGACCTCAGCCCTTAGCCGAGCAGCCGCCTGATCCCGTCCGCGTACGCGCGCGGATGGGTCAGGTTGCCGTTGTGGCCGCCGGGCAGCACCTCCAGCTCGGCGCCCACGAGCGTGGCCAGTTCCTCGGCGCACCGGTAGTCGAACACCCCCCGCGGCGTCGTACGGCCGGCGACGGGGACGATCCGCACGGGTGAGCGGCGCAGCGCCTCGGGGTCGAGCCGATCCTCCCTGATCGCGGTGAGGTCGTGGCGCAGGAAGTGCGTGAAGTTGGCGACCCGCTGCGGCGTCATGGGGAACGGGGTGAGGTCCGGCTCCTTGTCGTCGCTGTCGGGGTCGATGCCGAGCACCTCGGCCACCAGCTTGACGGCGGGCACGAGCCCCTCGCGCTCGAAGACCTCCTGGACCTCGGCCAGCTCCCGCACGTGACGTTCCATGAGGTCGCCGGGCAGCAGCCACGGCGCGACGGGCTCGTGCGCGATGAGGGTGTGGATCTGCTCGGGATGCCTGGCCGCCAGGTGGAGCCCGAGCGCGGCGCCGAAGCTGCAGCCGAGCATGGCCGCCGGCTGGTCGGTCACCTCCGCGAGGATCCGGTGGACGTCCTCGGCGTGCTCGGCCATGGAGATCGTGACGGCGGGGTCGTCGAGCGCGCTGCGCGAGAGCCCCCTGCGGTCGTAGGTGACGACGGTGAAGTCGCCGACCAGCCGGTCGACCAGGTCCTTGCCCCTGTCAGCGTCGCCCTCGCCGCTCTGCGACAGCAGCAGCACCGGGCCGTCGCCCCTGACCTCGACGTGGATGTGGTTCGTCATGGCTCTCACCATAAAGCATCAAATTTGATGCATCAAGTCTGATGTAGTCTGGGGACATGAACGGAGTGGAGCTGTTCCTGCTGGGCCGTACGCTGATGAAGATCGGCGAGGAGTCCATGCCGACCGAGGGGATCGGCCCGCGGACCACGAGCGTGCGCACGGTGCTGATCGTGGTCAGCGACCTGCGCGCGCACCCCGAGACCACGGTCGGGGAGGTCGCCGCTCGCACCGGGCTGCCGCAGAGCGCGGTGTCGGCCGCCGTCGCCCGGCTGAAGGAGGCGGGCGCCGTCGTCACCGCGCCCGACCCGGCCGACCGCAGGCGTCAGGTGATCACACCCGCGCCGGCCCTGTCGGACAGGGTGACGCAGGTGCGGTCCACGCCGATCGACGGCCCGCTCGCCGCGGCACTCGGCACCACGGACCCCGGCGAGATCGGCGAGGTGATCGCGCTGCTCGAGCAGCTCGCCGGTCGGCTGACGCCCGGCGCGGTGACCAGGCTGCGGTGAGTCGAACCCCGGCGGGCACGGTCGTCGCTGTCAGTCGGGCAGCGCGGCTGGATTGCGGGCGAGCAGGCCGCCGTCGACCCGGTGCTCGGCGCCGGTGATGAACGACGAGCGCGGCCCGGCGAGGAAGGCGACCAGTTCGGCCACCTCCTCCGGCCGCGCCACCCTGCCCAGCGGATGGGCCCGGCCCCACGCCGCGACCTGCTCGTCCTGCGACAGCGGCCCGCGCCACAGGTCGGCCGCCCAGCGCAGCATCGGGGTGTCGACCGAGCCGGGGCACACGACGTTCACCCTGATCCCGTCGGCGGCGTGATCGAGGGCCATCGCCCTGGTCAGGCCGTTCAGCGCGGCCTTGCTCGCGGTGTAGGCGGCTACGTGCGCCTGGGAGGCGAAGGCCTGCACCGACGACATGACGACGATCGACCCGCCGCCCCGCCTGCGCAGCGCCGGAACGGCCGCCTTGCAGGTCAGGAAGACACCCTTGAGGTTGATGTCGAGCACCTCGTCCCAGACCTCGACCGGCGTGTCCTCCACGGTGCCGTACCGCTGCACGCCCGCGCAGGTCGCCACGATGTCCAGCCCGCCGTACCTGGACTCGGCCAGCTCGACCAGCTCGCGCATCCGCTCCCCGTCGCGCACGTCCGCGACGACCCCGGTGACCCGCTCGCCCCCGAACGGCGCCTCCGTCCCGCAGTAGACGACCGCCGCGCCCGCCCCTGCCAGCCGCTCGACGACCGCCTTCCCGATGCCCATCGACCCGCCCGTGACCAGGGCCACCTTGCCGTCGAACTCGCTCACGTCATCACCTCCGCACGCACCCATGAGGTCCTGGACTCGCCGGGCCCGAGGAGCATCGCGGTCCCGTTGTCCACGGCCGTGGCCAGGCCGTCCGTCGGCATGCCGGAGAACGGCTCCAGCCCCACCACGTACGCCCTGCCCCACCACGGCCAGTCCTTCGTGGCACCGGCCTCCTGCCACAGCCACAGGTACGGCATGGCGCCCGCGTCCCACTCCACCCGCAGGCCGACCCCGGCCAGCACCTCGTACCATCCCGTGTCGAAGCCTGTCAGATAGACGATCTCGCTGGGCGCCCCCTCCGGCGGCGCCACGAACAGCTCCGCCGCCCGCCGTCCGAGCGGATCGATCGACGAGGGGTGCGGGATCACCGTCACCCCCTCGGAGGCGATCCTGAACACCTTCTCCACCCGGTACGGCAGGCGCCGCGTGCGCACCGCCAGCCGTACCGCGACCTCCTCGGGCGAGTCGGACAGCACCTCCACCGACCACGGCAGCCCCGCGACCTCGCCGTGCTGGGCCAGCCGCGCGCCCCGGTACACGCTGGGCGCGCCGCCGTTGGGGAAGACCTCCTGCCAGCCGCCCTCGTAGTGGTCGAGGAACGCGCCCACGTCGTCGGCCGCCTGCTGCGGGAGCGGCCTGCGCAGCCCCTGCGGCGAGAGCCACACCAGGTCGGTGTCGGTCGGCTTGTGCAGGAACTCCACGACGTCGCCGCCCTTGCCGGCCAGCACGGTCAAGCGCAGCCGCTCGTTCTCCAGGACGAGCGCGCGCATGCCCTCGACCGTGATCTCCCGCAGCCGGGCGGCCCAGTTGCGCGTCACTCGAACGCCAGGTCCAGGAAGCGCGGGCGGTAGATCGTCACGTCGCGATAGTGATCGGTGTTGACGAAGCTGTTGACGTTGTAGGAGACCACGAGCCCGGGTCCGGCGATCTCCGGGTGCGCGTGGGCGTTGTAGGTGAAGATGTTCCCGCCGGTCTCGGGTGTGGTGTAGACGGTGGTCTTGTTCCCGAACGGCCCGTACGGCGTGCAGCCGGTGTAGGCGACGATCCTGGAGCTCAGCACCTCCGTGGTGTCGTGCGTGATCAGCACGTAGCCGTCGCCGACCCGGCTGACGGAGTACTCGTTGGCCACGCCCTCCATCAGGCGGGCCGAGTCGGCCTGGTTCCTCGACCAGGTGCCGTCCGCCTTCAGGTACTCCCACGTGCCGAGCAGGCTGGCGCCCCTGACCCTGGCCAGGTGCATGTACTTGGGCGAGCCCAGGTCCTCCACGCCGTAGACGTAGGTGTGGCGGCCGTCCCTGTGGACGGCGGACGCCCACGCCACCTTGCGCCCCGACGGCAGGTCGTGCACGCTGATCGGCCGGTCGAGGCGCCCGGGGGCGAAGCGGGCGACCACGTTGCGGTGCCAGCGCCAGTCCCACGGGCCGGTGCCGAACCGCTCGTACTCCTGGTAGGTGACCTCCAGGACGCCGCCGGTGAGCGTGGCGTCGCCGGCCCAGTACCAGTGGTCCTTGTCGCGGGGCGGCATCACGGCCTTGGGGTCCTCGGCGGTGCCTCCGTAGATCGTGGACAGCCGGCCGTCGCGCTCCACCGCGAAGGAGTTGTTGAGGAAGACGGTCGTGCCGCCCTCCTCCCTGACCGGCGGGCGGGAGCCGTCCGGGTTGACCTGGCCGAGGAAGGTGTCGGAGAACACCCACAGCTCCTTGCCGTCGGGAAGCCTGACGGAGTAGGTGCCGTCGGCGCCCGTCCAGTCGTCCAGGCGGCTGTTGTCGTTGCCGTACGCGGTGAACAGGGAGGTCAGCCTGGCGTCGGTGCCGGCGCCGCGGAAGGTGGGCAGGTCGCAGGCGGCGGCCAGGGCGGCCGCGGGGGCGCCGGCGATCGTGGTGAGGACGAGAACGAGAGACAGCAGGAGTCGCCGCATCACGGGCCCCTATCAGATGGGGGATGTCCTCGTAGTTCTAGTCATTAGATGACTTATTGTCTAGTAGTTCTTGCCGTCCTGCTGTACTTCTCGCCCTGAGCGCCCTCACGCCGCGGCGTCGACGCCGTCGAACGGCAGGCTCTAGGAGTTCGGCGAGGCCTGTGCCGGTGTCGGGAAGGCGAACCGCGGCTCCGTTCCTGACCACCACGCCCCGATGGCGAACGCCGCCGTCGCCTCGATGTAGACCGCGCGGGCCAGCCCCCCGCAGGGCATGGGGGTGCAGCCCATCGACGTGATCAGTTCGGTGACCTGGTCGAGGCTGCCCGGATCGTCCCCGCAGAACGGCACGGCCAGCGGGGCGCCCTCGAAAGCCGGGCGCGGCAGCGTCCAGATGCTCTCGTGGCACAGGTTGAACGCCTTGACCACGTGGGCCCCCGGCGCGGCCTCCGCCATCCGCCGGGCGACCGACGTCGTGCCGCCTGTCGTCAGCATCAGCCCGCCGTCGGCCGGCGCGATGGGGTTCGTGCAGTCGACGACCGTCCGCCCGCTGAGGGTGCCGGCGAGCCCCTCCACCACCTTCGGCGCCACGTCCGCGGGGACCGCCACGAGGACGAGGTCGCCGTGGGCCGCCCCGTCCGTGAGAGTCCCGTACCCCGCGGCGCCGATACGGGCCGCCGTCGCGGCGGCCGCGGCCCGGTCGCGTCCGCCGACCAGCACGTCGTGCCCCGCGCGGACCCACGCGCCGCCCAGTGTCGTGGCCATCATGCCCGTGCCGAGGATGCCGATACGCATGGTGTGACTCCTGACTCCTGACTCCGGATCGTCGGCGACCCGGCAGTGCCGAGGTGACATCGCAGGTGATGCCGGTCCCCGACGGTAGGTGGCCCGATGCGCACCACGTGGTGTCCGTCGGAGCGGGCAGGATGGGGGCGTGGAGAATCTCCCCGACCTGCCGGAGCTCGCGTACACCTCCGACTGCCGGGCGCGCATGGCGTTCGAGGTGCTCGCGAACCGCTGGGACAGCGTCGTCGTGTACACGCTCGGCCAGAGCGGTCCGATGCGGCCACGTGAACTGGTCGCCCGGATCGGCGGGATCCGCCCCAAGGTCCTCACCGAGGCACTGCGGCGCCTGGAGTACAACGGCCTGGTCGACCGCCGGGCGTACGCGGAGGCGCCACCGCGCGTGGACTACGCGCTGACAGAGGCCGGTGTCGCGCTGCTCGGCCCGATGCGGGCGATGGGCGTGTGGGCCGCACGGTACGGCGACGCCGTCCTGGACGCGCAGGACCGGTTCGAGGAACGTAACGAGGCGCACCGCCGTACCGGCAGCTAGCCCCCGCCCACCAGCGAAGGCGGGCTCTCGCGGGTGAAGCAGGATCAGTACGGGCTCATCTGATCCAGCACCCTGGCGGCGAGAGCAACAAACTCCTTCGCTTTCTGCGTGTCTCGAGCGACGTCGTCGGATGTGATCTCTGGAGTGTCGAGCCGAGGGTATTCGGCGCTGTTGCGTCGGCGGCGCATGCGGTCGAACGAGCGGAGCGACTGGCCGAGTGGTGGATCCAGTTGGGCCGTCACGGCATCCAGGACGGCGATATGACCACCCCTGCTGGTGGCACGCAGGCCCTGGTTCTCCAGGATCGAGGCGAGTGCTTTTCGCGAGGCGTCGTAGAGAAGCTGGTACGCACCTGTCGGGTCGGTTTCCGCACCCTTGTGGGCGAGTTCGATGTGCCGCTCAGCTTGGCTGATCAAGGTGTCGGCGTGCTGCCGACTGGGTGGGACCCGTTCCAGTTGACCCGACGACAGCATGCTTTCGATCTGGTCGCGTCCTTGCATCCATCTCATGTGGTGCTCCGCCTCTGGATCAGGAGGTACAGGGGCTTGCTCCGCAATGACGTCACGAACGGGTCGTCGGTATGGCTGGTCCATGATGTCGATGAGATCCGGCTGACGTTTACCTCGCGGCCGAGCGTGCGCTCGGCGGTCCGTGCCGCGTCATAGAGTGCGTCGGCGTCTGCGGATCCCACGATCAGAACGTCGACGTCCCGGGGTGGCGGTCCGGCGTGATTGGCGTATCTGGCGGCCCATGAACCGTAGATGTAGGCCTCGTCGATCCCGGAGATCGGTTCGAGGAGAGGCGGCAGGACGGCTGCCGGACCGTACGTCACGGCCAGAAGATCGGTGAGCGGTTTCGCGACGATGGTGTCCATGTCGGCACGGATGAGACGCAGGTTGCCATGCCGCCTCTCAACGGTCAGTCCGGCGCCGGAAAGCCGATCCGCCTCGCGGCTCACTGTTGACTGTGACGCACCCACATATGTGGCGAGATCGGTTGTGGAGTATTCGTTCTCCGGATGGAGGTACAGCCAGGCGAGTATCTCGCCGACGGTGTTGGACCGTAGCAGGGGCAGCAGCACCGGCGGGGTTGCCCTCATAGCTGCATATTACCATGCAGCACATGCAAGTTCAGTCACTCTATGTGACGTGAATTCTACGAAATGAAGCCTGCGGAGAGCCCGCAAGGCCGGAAATCGGGATGCTCGCCCGCCAGGTCCCCGGATACCCCCGCCCGAGCGGTGGGACACCTCAAGTGCAGGCCATGAAACCCACCTAGCGTCAGCGACCCCTGCGCTTGTCGGTCTGTTTGGGGTGTCCGGTGCCCGCCCTAGTGCGCGGTTGTCGTCATCGATGGCGTACCAGATGCGGCCACTCCGAAGTCGCCTCGTACTGCCACTGCTCCAGGAATTCTCCTCCTACCTTCACCGCGCCCAGCGCGCCTTTGAGAGGGTGCTGGCGGTTGTCCACGTGACACCCGCGCCCGGTCCAGGTTTTCCCGGGCCTGGGAGAGCAGGTGGTTCCACCCTTCAGCGGCACGACGGCTTCTCCGCGGTGTGGCCGGCCGTGCGCGCTGAAAACAGGATGCCCGCCCGCGAAACGCCCATGTAGCCTGCGCGAGGACCTCTGAAAGGGAATCGCCATGGGACACGGTGGGGCACTTCACGTGCAAGCCATGACGCCTATGGTCGCGCTAACGGCGAGGCGCTGCCGTCGATCATGCCTGAATCGTAGACTCCGTATATGAGCGCGATGCGTGACGAGCTCCACTCGCTGGTCGACCAGTTGCCCGAGGACCAGGTGCCGCCGGTGCTGGCACTCGTCCGTGAGAACATCGCAGCGACACGCCGCCGTGAGGGAGCAGCGCTGACCCTGGAACGGATCCGGGAGCGGATGCGTGGAGTAACGGGCGTGGACGAAGAGCTCCATCGCCTTCGGGACGAGTCGCGTGGCTGACGCCTACGTCGTCGATACGGGCGTGTTCCTGAGGTGGTTTGTCGATCAACCTGGCTTCGAGCATGCTCGCGAAATTCAAGAGGCCTTCCTGCACGATCAGGTCGGGCTGGAGACAGCCGATTTCGCGCGCATCGAAGTCGCGGGAGTCTTGCGGAAGAAGGGGCTTCTCGCCGGTCGCCTGACGGCTGAAGAGTTCGTCGCGGCCGTCCGGGTCATTGATGAGTTCGGGGTTCGCGTCCACCAGGTCGACGCAGACCGGCTCGAGAGAGCCGCCACTCTGGCGGTGCGGCTCACCCTCCGCATGTATGACGCGATCTTCGCCCAACTGGCGCTCGACAGAGCTATTCCGTTGCTCACAACTGATGCCAAGCTCTGCCACGCGGTCGAGGGAGTCGTGAAGACCGAACTTCTCCGGGGTGTGGCCGGCCGTGCGCGCTGAAAAGAGGATGCCCGCCCGCGAAACGCCCATGTAGCCTGCGCGAGGACCTCTGAAAGGGAATCGCCATGGGACACGTCGAGGTGGGACACCTCACGTGCAACCCGTGACCCCCATGCCGCGCCGCGAGATTGCCGTCTTCTTCTGGCCTGATTACTGGCCCCGCATTCCTTGATACACGTACACGCACGTGCTCCCGGACATCGAACGAGCGACCGTCGAGGCGGCCGCCAAGAAGCTGTTCGGGTGATCAGAGAACGCACGAGTGGCCGGATTCCTGGCGAGGTCAGGCCTCTTGGCTGTCAAAATGGCTGTCGTCGCCCTTTTGGGCAAGATCGATGACCGCCGTTTTGGCTGGTAGGGCGCCTGGGACTCGAACCCGGGATCTGTCGATCAAGAAGCGCGGACAAGGCGGTTCTCGTAGGCGAAGATCACGGCTTGGATTCTGTCACGGAGCTTGAGCTTGGCCAGGATGCGGCCCACATGGGTCTTCACTGTGCCCTCGGACAGGAGCAGCCGACCGGCGATCTCGGCGTTGGACCGGCCGAGCGCGATCTGTTGGAGGATCTCGCGTTCCCGTGGGGTCAGCGCGGCCAGTGGGTCAGGACCGTCATCGGGCACCGGGAGGTCGGCGGCGATGTGGTCGATGAGCCGACGGGTGGTGGACGGTGCGATGACCGCGTCGCCACGGTGCACGGTGCGGATCGCGGCCAACAGGTCCTCCGGCGGTGCATCCTTGACCAGGAAACCGCTGGCTCCGGCCCGCAGCGCGGCGAAGGCGTACTTGTCGAGGTCGAACGTGGTGAGCACGACCACCCGGGGCGTAGGTCCGGGACGAGCGAGCAAGCGGTGGGTCGCCTCAACCCCGCCCATACGTGGCATCCGGACGTCCATCAGGACCACGTCGGCGGTCGTGACGGCCAGTTTCTCCAGCGCTTCGGCGCCGTCGCCGGCCTCACCGGCGACCATCATGTCGGGCTGAGCCTCGACCACCATCACGAAGCCGGCCCGGACCATCACCTGGTCGTCGACGAAGAACACTCTGATCGTCACGTCTGCCCCTTCGCTCCGGTCCGCCGGGGTACGGCAGGCGGGCGGACACGTGGAACCCACCGGCCGTTGCCGGTCCGGCGGTAACCGTACCGCCGAAGGCAAGGAATCGCTCGCGCATGCCGACCAGGCCGAGCCTTGCGCCGTCGCCGGGCCCGCCGGGATCCCCGGGGCCGTCGTCCTGGACCCGCACCGCAAGCTCGGCCGTCTCCCAGCTCAGCACCACCAGGGCCCGGCGGCCGGCGCCCGCGTGCTTGAGCGTGTTCGTCAGCGACTCCTGGACCAGCCGGTAGACCGCCAGTTCGGCGGCGGGGCTGAGCCGCCGCTCGGTGCCGTCCTGCCGGAACGTCACCTCCAGCCCGGCGGCCCTGGTCCCCTCCAGCAGCCGGGGCAGCTCGGCCAGCGTCGGCGCGGAGTCTCCGGACTCGGGCTCCAGCGGCGTGTCGGCGCGCAGCACGCCCAGCAGGCCGCGCATGTCCGCCAGCGCGTGGCGTCCGGCGTCGGCGATCGTGGCGAGGATGTCCGCAGCCCGGCCAGGATCGGCGCCTACCGCATAGGTGCCGCCCTGCGCCTGGCTGATCACCACTGACAGCGAGTGCGAGACCACGTCGTGGATCTCTCTGGCGATCCGGGCTCGCTCGTCGCTTACGGCCCGTCGGGCGCGTTCCTCCCGATCGGCTTCCGCTCTGCGCGCCCGATCCTCCAGCGAGGCCAGGTACGCCCGCTGCGTCCGGCGCCACATGCCGAGGCTCCACGCCACCATGGTGACGGCGAGCAGGAAGAGGAAGACGTACGCCGGGGGCAGGCCGGCCGCCTGGCGCGGGTTGAGCCAGAACCGTGCGCCGACGGCTGCGGATCCGAGCACGGCCGCGGCCGGCCCCCAGCCCAGAGCACGCCGCGATCCGTAGGCGCACACCGAGTAGAGCGACCACGGAAACACCAGCATCGACGGTGGCAGCAGCAGGACCCCGGTGCCGGCCAGCATCGCCGCGCATCCCACCGAGACCGCGCCGAAGGACGCCAACGGCATTGTGCGCCGCAAGCCCATCGCGGTGTGCGCCAGTAGAGCACCCGCGAACGCGAGCGGCGCGGGGCCGGGAGTCGCGGTCAGCACGAGCCAGGTCCAGCCCAGCAGCGGCAGGCCCACCAGCGTGGCCAGGGCGGCGTCGGCGAGCGGCGGCCGTGCCCTGGCCTGCGAGAGCAGCCGTCCGATCGCCTGTGACATGGCCCTGAGTCTACGAACGGGCAAGGGCGCGCCGCGTCTGCCCAGGGGCGGAGCCGCGTATGCCTGAGGTCGTATCTTTCCTGGCCCTCGGGCAGACGCGGGAGCGGCGTCCGCGGAGGGAGTGTGGGATCACCGAACGAACATCGAACGGAGACCTCATGAGACAACGATCACCTGTTGCGGGTTATCTCGCCGCCGGCTGGGCGGCGGCGTACGCGGGATTGCGCGCCTACTGGACGATGGGCGGTGAGTGGCTCGCCGTGCGCTGCAGCGCCACCGAGGCCGCCACGGCCACCGCCGCGGATCCGTGCGCCAGCCGGCCGCTGCCCGAGTTGGACGGCCTGGCCGGGTGGGGGAGCGTGCTCGCGCTGGCCGCGATGGCCGTGCTGGCGCTGGCCACGGTGCGGCCCTTCGGGCAGCGGATCCCGCGCACGGGCCTGCTTGCGGCGACCTGGATCGGCGCGCTGGCGCTGCTGTGCTTCGGCGGCCAGATCCTGCTGCTCAACCTGCTGCGGGTGCTCTTGTGGATCACCGGGTTGCCCGGCTGGGCGGCCGAGCCGTACTGGACGCTGTTCGTCGACCAGCTCATCGTGCTCGCCGGCGTCGGGGCGCTCGCCGTCGCCGCCTGGTCCTACCAGCGTCGCACGCGCCCCGAGTCGGTGGACGTGCGAGCTGTCGGCCGCCGGCTGCGCCGGTTCGGCTGGGCCGCGACGCTGGCGCCGCTGCCCTACGCGACGCTCAAGGCGGTGTGGGCCCTGGGCTACCCGGTGGGCGGCTACCGTGAATCGGGGCTGGTGGGTGCGCACCACTGGTACAGCCCGTTGGCCGATTTCAGCGTCACCATTCCGGTGTTCGGCGCGCTGTGCGCGGTCGCGCTGATCCAGGGCTGGGCCCGGTGGGTGCCCCGCCGGCTGGTGCTGGGCGCCGGCTGGATCGGTGGCGTCGGCCTGCTGTCCATGGGGCTGCCGGCGGCGGTGACCACGATCGGTGAGTTCGTCGGCCTTGCCGAGCTCCCGACCGCGCCCGGCAGCGCGAACCTGTGGGTGATCGGCCTGACCTACGGCGGGTTCCTGTTCTGGGGCACGGCCCTGGTCGGTCTGATCACCTGCTATCAGGCGCTCACCCAGCATCCAGCCCCCGCCCGATTCCCCGGTCCGGCCGTACAGGAAGCAAGCATTCGATGAGGAAGATTCTGACGTGCGCCTTGGCGGTGCTGGCGCTTCTCGCGACCGTGCAGCCGCCAGTGCAGGCCGCGACCGCCCCGTGCGCGCACGCGACCGAACGCTGCGACGCCACCCTGGAGACACCGCTGGACCCGGCGAACGCGGCGGGAGAGAAACTCTCGATCTCCTACGCCTGGGTGCCGGCCAGGGACCGGACGCGCCCGCCCGTCGGCACGGTCCTTGTCCTGCCCGGCGGGCCCGCGCCCTCCCTATGGGCGGTCGACAGCACCAAGGCCTGGCTCGGGCCCGCCCTCGACCACCAGAACCTGCTCATGCTCGACCAGCGCGGCTGGGGCGGATCGAGCCCGCTGGCCTGCCCAGGACTCGACGTGGCCGAGCCGGCTACCGTACGGCAGTGCGCCGACCGCGCCCGCTTCTTCAATACCGCCCATGCGACACGTGACATTGAAGCCCTGCGTGCCGCACTCGGCGTGCCGAAGCTGACCATTTACGGCTATTCCTGGGGCACCCTGCTCGCCCAGGCGTACGCGGCCAGGTACCCGGACAGGATCCGCGCGGTGCTGCTCGACAGCGTGCTGTCGATCGACTCCCGCGGCTACGCGGACATGTCCTTCGCGCCCACCGCCCGCCGCGGGATGGCCAACCTCGCCGCTGTCTGCCTGCCCTCGGCGCAATGCCGGCGGCTGCCCGGCCAGCCGGTCGCGCGCTGGACGGCGCTGATCAAGCAACTGCGATCGCGTTCCGACCCGCAGGTGTCGGTCCGCGCCCTGGCCCGTCTCACCGGCAACCTGGCCGATCCGGCCATCGGCAGGGAGGCCAACGCCGCCGCCGACGCCTTCCTGCGCGGCGACGTCGCGCCCCTGCGCCGCCTGGTCGCCAGGTTTCCCGATCCGGGGGCGATGCCCAGCACCCCGGCGCAGCTGGCTTACGTCTGTGCGGACTCGGCGCTGCCGTACGACCGGGCGGCGGGCTTGGAGAGGCGACGCGAGCAGCTGGCCCGGTACCGATCCCAGCAGCCACCGCGTCCCTACACTGCCGCAGAGGCGTTCGGAGTCGCAGGGGAGGCCGCCAACTGGTGTCTCACCTGGCCGACTCCGAACCCGACGCCGCCGGTGCCCGCCAAACCCGCCTACCCGTGGGTGCCCGCGCTGGCCGTCGGCGGCCAGTTCGACACCAGCACCCCGCCGGACAACGCGATCGTGGCAGCGCGGCGATTCGGCGGCACGGCCGTGGCAGTGCCGTTCGGCGCGCACATCGGTGCCTCGGTCGGGCAGAGCGGCTACCACCTGTGCCTGCAGACCATCGTGCGGTCGTTCGTGACCCACCTCGGCGTTCCCGCAGGGGTGGACAGGTGCAGCGCGGAGAACTACCGCGCCACCGGCCGCTTCCCGCGCACCATGAGTGAGCTACCGCAGGCCCGCGTCCACGGGCTCGACCACGGCGAGCGGCAACTGCTGGCCGCCGCGTTCGCCACCGTGGACGACGCGCTGGCCGCCCGCAACCCGAACGCCGCGATGCCGCCTGGCGACGCCGCCGCCCCAGGGCTGCGTGGCGGGCGGATCGACTACCGCACCGGCGTGACACGTCTGGTCGCCGATCGGTTCGTCCCCGACGTTTCGGTGACCGGAGAGATCCGCACCGACGACGCCATGCGGGCCACGGCGATCGTCGAGATCACCCATGCCGGATCGACGGTGAAGGCCATCATCAACTGGACACCGTTCCAGGCGACCGGCTGGCCGACTGCCAACGGCACCCTCGACGGGACCGCCTTCCACGGCACCATCCCGAGGCTCTAGTGTTCTGGGCCGTCGGTGACACGTCGGCCAGCTCAAGGCAGGGGTTGGTGTAGGCGTGCGGTTATCCAGTAGCCAGACCTGATGCCGCTGTTTACTCTGTTCACCGTGTCACACGTTGAGGTTGGTCACCTCACCTACGTCCTGCCTGACGGGCGGCCGCTGCTCAACGACGTGTCCTTCCGCATCGGCGAGGGCGTCAAGGCCGCGCTCGTCGGGCCGAACGGGGCCGGCAAGACCACCCTGATGCGCCTGGTCGCCGGCGACATCCAGCCGGTCGAGGGCAGCGTGGCCAGCTCGGGCGGGCTGGGCGTCATGCGCCAGTTCATCGGCAGCATCCGCGACGGCAGCACGGCGCACGACCTGCTGCTCAGCGTCGCCCCACCCGCGGTACGGCAGGCGGCGCACCGCCTCGACCAGGCCGAGCTGGCGATGATGGAGCGCGACGACGAGAAGACCCAGATGCGCTACGCCCAGGCGATCACCGACTACACCGACGCGGGCGGCTACGACATCGAGGTGCTCTGGGACACCTGCACGATCGCGGCGCTCGGCGTGCCGTACGACAGGGTGAAGTACCGCGAGACGTCCACGCTGTCGGGCGGGGAGCAGAAGCGCCTGGTCCTGGAGGCGCTGCTGCGCGGGCCCGACCAGACGCTGCTGCTCGACGAGCCGGACAACTACCTCGACGTGCCCGGCAAGATCTGGCTGGAGCAGCAGCTCAACGAGACTCCGAAGACCGTCATGCTGGTCAGTCACGACCGGCGGCTGCTGGCCAACGCCGCCGACCGCATCGTCACGGTCGAGTCGGGCGGCGTCTGGATCCACGGTGGGGGGTTCGGCACCTACGCCGAGGCCCGCAAGGCCAGGAACGAGCGCCTCGACGAGCTGCGCAGGCGGTGGGACGAGGAGCACGCCAAGCTCAAGGCCCTGGTCAACATGCTCAAGAACAAGGCCAGGTACAACGACGGCATGGCGGCCGCCTACCACGCGTCCCAGACGCGGCTGCGCCGGTTCGAGGAGGCGGGGCCGCCGGAGGTGGCGCCGAGCGACCAGAAGATCAGCATGCGGCTGCGCGGCGGCCGTACGGGCAAGCGCGCGGTGATCAGCGAGAGCCTGGAGCTGACGGGCCTGATGAAGCCGTTCGACCTGGAGATCTGGTACGGCGAGCGCGTCGCCGTCCTCGGCTCGAACGGGTCGGGCAAGTCCCACTTCCTGCGCCTGCTGGCCGGGGAGCCGGTCGCGCACACGGGAGTGGCCAGGCTGGGCGCGCGCGTCGTGCCGGGACACTTCGCCCAGACGCACGCCCGCCCCGAGCTCCACGGCCGCACACCGTGCGAGATCGTCATGACCGAGCACGCCAAGCTCAAGAACGAGGCGATGAAGGTCCTGGCCCGTTACGAGCTCGCCGGGCTCATCGCCGACCAGCGCTTCGAGACGCTGTCGGGAGGGCAGCAGGCGCGGCTGCAGATCCTGCTGCTCGAACTGTCGGGCGCGACCCTGCTGCTGCTCGACGAGCCGACCGACAACCTCGACCTGGCAAGCGCCGAGGCGCTGCAGGAGGGGCTGAACGCCTTCGACGGCACGGTGGTCGCGGTCACGCACGACCGCTGGTTCGCCGATGACTTCGACAGGTTTCTGGTGTTCGGGGCGGATGGAAATGTGTACGAATCCGCCGAACCGGTGTGGGACGAAACACGCGTGGCCCGCCAACGCTGAACATTGACTAAAGAGTTGGTACGGCAGGCGCGTGTTCATGCCTGCCGTACCCGGAAACCGGTTATCACGGCAACGTGATTCCGCGTATCCGTACCATCGCCGCCTTCGCCCTCGTCCTCGTGGCGGGTTGTGCCGCGGCGGAGAAGCCACCTGTCCAGATGAAGCCGCTCGTGCTCAAAGAGCAGGCTTCGTCGGTCGCCAAGAGCGCCGACGGGTACGTCGTGAACTGGGCGGGCGTGCTGGTCAACAGCAACCCCTGGCACTTCGGCGAGCACGTCGTCGCCACGATCGTGGGGCGCGACGCCAAGGGCGCCGAGGTGGCCCGCATGGACCAGCCGCTCGACGCTGTCCCGCCGGGGGGCGACCTGCCCTTCACCGGGCAGATGCCGGCTTCAGGAAAGCCGGCGAAGGTGACGATCGAGTACCGCTCGACGCAGTGGCGGCAGGCGGCGCGCGTCCCGTCGTCGCTGCTGCCGTTCCCGATCACCAGGTCGCAGACCGTCAAGCAGAAGAACGGCAGCTACCTGGTCACCGGCGAGGTCGACAACCCCTACGTGCTGCCCGCCGGCAGCCTGGTCGTGACCGCGCTGCTGCGTGACCAGGCGGGCAAGCTGGTGGCCGGCGCCAGCACGTTCGTCGACGACGTGCGGGCGGGGAAGCCCCCGCGGTTCATCCTGACGGTCGAAGGGCTGCCCGCGACGGCGAAGGTGGCCATGACGGACGTGGTGGCCAGGACCTGGGGCTCGACCGGACGTCCTTACGAGGAGCTCGCGCTGGGCGGGGCGCAGCCGGTGCACACGGTCAAGCCGACGACCGCGCCGTTCGCGTACGACAAGGGACGGCAGATGCCGCCGGGCGAGAGCAAGCCCTGACGGCACCCTGATCCACGCCCCTGACGACCCGACGAGGGCCCGCGCTTTCCCGCGGGCCCTCTTTGTGCGCTGTCATTCGTGACATTTCCGGACGGGCTTTCTTTGGCGATCCGCTCGTCAATAAGACGATAAATCGGTCAGGGCTACGGGTTTTTCTTGGCGGACCCCAATGAACCGGTAGAACGGCAAGTTACCGATCCATTACCTTCGGTCACGTCGGCGCAGCGGCGGCGAGGCCGCGGCTCGCCTTCTCGGTCCCATCTGGCTGAAGGGAGGCCGGTCAGCGTGCCCGCAGTCCGCGTCAGGTGCTCGGCCGGCCCGCCCGGACATCACCCCTGCCGCAAGAGCGTGGAAAGGAGGGTGGCGCTGCTCCGAGCCATGGGTTCCGCGCCACACAACAGATGAACGACCGCGTCCTGGTCGAGGCTCTCCGCGCCCGCGACCCTGGTGCCCTCGCGGCGCTCTACGACACGCACGCCGAGGGCATCTACCACTACTGCTGGACCCTCCTCAGCAATCCCGACAGCGCCCAGGTCGCCCTGCGCGACACCCTGATCGCCGCCGAGGCCCACATCGGCGCCCTGGCCGAGCCCGACAGGTTGCGCGGCTGGCTCTACGCGCTGGCCAGGCAGGAGTGCCTGCGCCGGCGCACCGGCGGTGGCGGCGACGAGACCGAGGCGATGGTCGCGCTCCCTGCCCTGGCCGATCCCGCCGACGCCGACCTGCGCGTCATGGCGTGGAACGCCGTCCGCAGCCTGACGGCGGCCGACGCCGAGCTGCTCGAGCTGACCACCAGGCACGGCCTGTCCACGTTCGATGTCGCGGCGGTTCTCGGGGTCACGCCGCGCCAGATCGAGATCACCCACGAGGCGGCCGCCGAACGGCTCGGCGACGCGATCACCGCCGAGGTCCTCGCCCGGAAGGGTCCCTACGACTGCCCGCAGCGGGCCGCCATCCTCACCGGCTTCTCCGGCGAGCTGACCGCCGAGATGCGCGGGGAGGTGGTCGCCCACCTGGACAGGTGCGAGACCTGCGCGCCGCACCGGGCAGGGCAGGTGTCGATCGCGAAGGTCTTCGAGCTGATGCCCGCCGCGGCGCTGCCGGAGACGCTCAGGGTCAGGGTGATGAGCTGCTTCGCCGACCCCGAGCTGCTGCCGTACCGGAGGTATGTGGCGCGGCGGTCGGCCGCGCTGGACGCGGCCGGGTTTCCCCACGCGGGAGACGGGAGGGCGCGGCGCTGGTCGCAGGCGCTGGCGGGCGCGTTGGCGGCGGTCGCCGCCCTCGCGGCCATCGGCATGATCTTCACCTACTTCGGCAAGGAGGGTGACGGGATCACGGGCATCGCCTCGGGGGCGTTTCCCGCGACCGGGGAGCCGCCGGGGATCAGGTTGCCCTGGCTGCCGAACCCTCACGACACGCCGATCACGGTGGAGCCCATCCTCAACAGCTCGGCGACCTATCCCGTCGGGGCGCACCGGTCGACGGCGCCGGTGACCGCGACGACGCCGGACCCCGTGCCGGCGCCGCCGCGTGTCCCGTGGGTGCCCCAGCCGACCCGCACCGGCCCGGCACCGACGCCGCCGACGCTGACGCCGGGGGAGCCGCCGGGGACGAACCCGCCCCGTGACCACCACGGCAGTCCGACGAAGACGCCGTGCCCCACGAGGACGCCCACCCCCCGGCCCACCCTTACGGCGACGCCCACCGCCACCTCGCCCCCCACCCCGACCCCCAGCCCGACCCCCACGGCCACGCAGCCGGCGACGTCCCCGCCGCCCACTCCGGAGCCGACGGCCACGCGGCTGCCGACGGAGCCGCCCAAGCCGGATCCCACCCCCACTCCCGCGCCGACCGTCCCGCCGACGAAGGATCCGCAGCAGGGTTCAGGCGGTTCCGGCGGCCCGGGGTCCCCAGGTTCCGGATCCTCAGGTTCCGGGTCCACGGGTTCCGGATCCTCAGGTTCAGGATCCTCAGGTTCCGGGTCCACGGGTTCAGGATCCTCAGGTTCCGGGTCCACGGGTGCCGAAGGGTCGGGTGCCGGAGGGTCGAGGGCCGGGGGCGCGGCGTCCGGGGGCGGCGCGCCTGAGCGGGCAAGCGGCGGGACACCGGTGGTCACGGCCGCCGAGGAGTCCCCACAGGTCCTGACCGAGGCGCCGGCCAGGCAGGAGAACGCGTAAGCCCGGTGGAGCGCTTCACCGTCAAGGGGCACCGGGTCTGCCCGCTCCCCGTTCCCGGGGAACTGGCCGACCTGGTGCCCCGCGTCCATGAGATCGACTGGCCGACCTGGCTCGACCCCGGCCCCCGCATGCTCAGGGACGTGCTCGACCTGTCCCGCCTGCTCACCGCGCGCTCCCTCGCCACGCTCTCGTGGCTGGCCCGCGGCGACCCTCCCGCCGACCTCGACTGGTTGTGGACGAGGTGCAGGCTCGCCGGACCCCGCCAGGAGCGCATGTACGGCGCGGCCGCCGCCGTGCCCGACCCCGTGCTGGCCCTCGTCGTCGCCGACTGGACCTGGGTGCTCGGCACCGCCTACGGCGGCCGGGTCACCGCCCCCTACCTGGCGGGCGCCGCCTATCCCCGCGTCGGGCACCAGGCCGCCCACGCCACCATGACCCTTTACCAGACCTTCGAACGCCATCCCGAGGCGCGCCCGGCCATCGCCGCCGCGTGGGCCGCCGCCCGCGTCACCGCCGACTGGTGCAAGGCCGCCGAACTTCACGCTGCGTATGGGAGCGAGACGCCGGTCTTCGCCTACCCGAAGGGGGCGATACCGCCCTCGACGGGACTCCGGCCGTGGATAGAACGCCTACTCCGCCTGCGGTGATTACGTTACGTAAGTTTCATGTGTGCGCTGTGTGACTAATGGGAATCGTGTGCATAGAGTGACGACGCATGCGCAGGGGGGAATCGTATGCATACCGTCAGAACACGCCTGTTCGTCGCCTGTTGCATGGTGGCGACGTTGTGCCCACCGGCTGCCGCCGAGCCCGCGCCATCCGCGGGTGAGGTCGCCAGGGCGCGCGCCACCGTGAAGCAGCGGGCCAAGGCGCTCGGGGTGGCAAGCGTACGGCTGGCCGCGGCCAACACGCGGCTGGACGAGCTGGCCGTCAACGCCGGGCGGATGGTCGAGGCGTACAACGGCCAGATCGTCCGGCTGGACGGGGCGCGGGAGCGGCATTCCATGGCCATGGAGCGGCTGAAAGCGGCCGAGGACAGGGTGGCGGCGACGAAGGCCGCCGTCTCGATGCTGGCCACGCAGTCGTACGCGGGCATGGATCTCAGCAATCCCATGGTCAGCCTGTTCAGCGACGGCGGCGGGCTCGAGGGCTACCTGCACCGGACGAGCACGCTCGAATCCATCGGCCAGGAGCAGACCGAGAAGCTGAAACAGGTGCGCGACACCCAACAGGTGGCGACCGTGCTCCGCGCGCAGGCCGAGGACGCCTACACCGAGCAACAACGGGCCGCCGCGCAGGCCGAAGAGGCCAAGGCGGCGGCCGAGGCGGCGGTCGACACGCAGCAACGCGAGACCGAGGCCATCGAGGCGGAGAAGGTCACGCTGGAGAAACGCGTGGACGCGGCGCGCACCGAGGCCGAACAGCTGGCCAGGCAGCGGGCCACCGCGATGGAACAGGCCCGGCTGGAGCGACAACAGCGGCTGGCGAAGGCCAGCGGGGCCGGATCGGCCGCCAGATGGATGACACCAGGCCAGACGACGGGTGACGTCGTGGCCAACTGGGCGCTGACGCAGCTCGGCAAGCCGTACGTGTGGGCGGCCGCCGGCCCGTCGGGCTTTGACTGCTCCGGGCTCTCCATGCGGGCCTGGGAGAAGGTCGGGGTGCGGCTCGACCACTGGACGGGCACGCAGTGGAACGCGGGCCCGCACGTCCCTCTGAATCAGTTGCAGAGGGGTGACCTGCTGTTCTTCGGCAAGGTCACGAACAATCCCGGAGACATCCACCACGTGGGGATCTTCGTCGGGCGCGGCATGATGGTGCACGCGCCGCAGACGGGAGACGTGGTCCGCATCGCCTCCATGTGGCGCAGGGACCTGGTCGGCGCGACCCGTCCCCGCTAGGCCGCCCGGTCCGGCCGTACGCCGAGGGAATCCTCCAGCGACATCGCTTCCGCGAGACGTGAGCGTCCGGAAGCGCCGAGATCCGGCGGTGCGCACCATCCACCGCACGCCGGAGGACAACGGTCGCCGAGCGAGCGTCCACAAGACGCGAGGTTCCACAAGACGCGAGGTGCCACAAGCCGCGAGGTGCCACAAGCCGCGAGGTGCCACCAGGCGCGACGTGCCACGAAGCGCGACGTTCCACAAGGCGCGAGATTCGACGAGTCGCGGGTCCGCTGAGACGGACACACCCGCGAGACGGGAGGTCCCGTGAGACGTGAGCCACCACGAAACCCCGCGCCCCGCGGGGAAACCGTCAGTGGGCGGTGTAGCCCTGCTCCTTCGCGCGCTGGAACGAGCGCTCGATCTCGGCCTCGGCCTCGACGCGGCCCACCCAGTTGGCGCCCTCGACCGACTTGCCGGGCTCCAGGTCCTTGTACACCTCGAAGAAGTGCTGGATCTCCAGCCGGTCGAACTCCGCCACGTGGTGGATGTCGCGGATGTGCTCCATCCGCGGGTCGGTGGCGGGCACGCACAGGACCTTGTCGTCGCCGCCCTTCTCGTCGGTCATGCGGAACATGCCGACCGCGCGGCAGGTGATGTAGCAGCCGGGGAAGGTCGGCTCCTGCAGCAGCACGAGGGCGTCGAGCGGGTCGCCGTCCTCGCCGAGGGTGTGCTCGATGAAGCCGTAGTCGGCGGGGTACTGCGTGGAGGTGAACAGGAGCCGGTCAAGCCTGATCTTGCCGGTCTCGTGGTCCACTTCGTACTTGTTCCGTTGCCCCTTCGGAATTTCAACGACAACGTCGAACTCCACCGCGGTTCCTCCGCTCGAGCCCCCCGGGCACCCCCGGTTGGGCGTTAATGTCTCGTAGGCGAACTGAGAGAGAGGTCGGCGACGTGGTGCGGCGCGAGCGGTGGGTGGCGTTGACCACACTCGCCATGCTCCAGGCGGTGACGATCGTCGCCGGCGCGTACGCGCTGACGAACGATCTCAGCCTGGGCGCGCTGACGAGGCCTGAACCACTGCCGACCGAGCGTGCTGAGCCTTCGCCCGTCCCTGTGGTCACCGCGGGGCCGGTGCTGGCCTCGGGTGGAGACGGACCTCTCCCCCCTAAGGGTACTTTGACCGCACAGCTCGCCGACGCCCTGGGTGACGAAGCGCTCGGTGACAGGGTGGGCGCCGTCGTCATCGACGCAGGGACGGGGGAGCAGATCTTCGCCGCCGGCGCCGCCACCGGGATCACCCCGGCCTCCACCACCAAGGTGGTGACCTGCGCCGCCGCGCTCGCCTCCCTCGGTCCCGACGCCCGCCTGAAGACCTCCGTCGTCCAGGGCCCGAACCGCAACTCGATCGTGCTGGTCGGCGGCGGCGACCCGACGCTGGCCGGGCCGTCGGCCAAGCCGGGCGCCTATCCCAAGCAGGCGTCGATGGTCCAGCTCGCCTCCCGCACCGCGGCCGCGCTCAAGTCGTCGGGCGTCACCAAGGTCACGCTCTCCTACGACGCCTCCCTCTTCACCGGCAGTGGGTCCGCGCCCGGCTGGAAGCCCAACTACATCCCGGACGGCGAGGCCGCTCCCGTCCACGCGCTGGCGATCGACGAGGGCCGCCAGAACCCGGCCTCCTCGACGCCGCGCGTCGCCGACCCGGCCGCCTACGCGGCCACCGCGTTCGCCAAGACCCTCGGCAAGTACGGCATCAGCGTCGGCGCGTCGATCCGCCCGGCCAAGGCGGCCCGCGGGGCGGCCACGCTCGCCGCGGTGGAGTCCGCGCCCGTCTACGCGCTCGTCGAACGCACGCTCACGAAGAGCGACAACGATCTGGCCGAGGCGCTGGCCAGGCACGTGGCCATCAAGGAGGGCAGGCCCGCCTCCTTCGAGGGCGGCTCCCAGGCGGTGCTGGCGGTGCTCAAGCGGCTGGGCATCGACAAGGGCGTGACGGTCTCCGACGGGTCGGGGCTGTCCATCAGGAACCGGATCAGCGCGGAGGGCCTGGCCCGTGTGCTGGCCGTGGCGGCCAAGGACCCCGCGCTGCGTCCGCTGCTCGCCGGCATGCCGATCGCGGGGTTCACCGGGACGCTCGGCCACCGCTTCACCGGCGGGGACAGCAAGGGGCAGGTCGGCCTGGTCCGCGCCAAGACCGGCACGCTCAACCACGTCAACACGCTGGCCGGGTTCGCCACCACGCGCTCGGGGCGGCTGGTCACCTTCGCCTTCCTGGCCGACAAGGTCCCCTACACCGCCGAGTCGGTCCTCGACCGTCTGGCCGCCATCGTCGCCCGCTCCTGACCGGCCCGGGCACGCGGCAGCCGGGCGGCGGCGCCGGGCCCGCGCAGGAGGGCGGGCCAGTTCTTCGCAGTGGGCGAGCCGACCACGTACGGTGGACGGTATGCAGGTGATCGACTGGGATCTGGCCGTCTCGACCGGAACGCGCCTGGTGCGCCCCGGACCACAGGTGAGCCGTGAGGAGGCCCGCCACGCCGTCACCGAACTGCGCACCCTCTCCCGTGAAGCGGAGGGGCACGTCCGCGAGTTCACCAAGATAGAGGCGGCCACCCCGCCGCAGCCCGCCACCATCGTCGACCGGCCGGGATGGATCCGGGCGAACGTCGAAGGCTTCCGCGTCGTGCTCGAACCGCTGACCGAGCGGATGGCCAACCGCGACAACCCGCCGCCCGCCATCGTCAGCGCCGTCGGGTCGCGGATCACCGGCGTCGAGGTGGGCGCCGTGCTGGCCTTCCTCGCCTCGCGGGTGCTGGGCCAGTACGAGCTGTTCCTGCCGCCCGACCCGACGGGACGCGAGCCCATCGGCCGCCTCACCCTCGTCGCGCCGAACATCGTCAACGCCGAGCGCGAGATGGGCGTCCACCCGCGCGACTTCCGCCTGTGGGTGTGCCTGCACGAGGAGACGCACCGGGTGCAGTTCACGGGGGTGCCGTGGCTGCGCGAGTACGTCAGGTCGCAGATGACCGACTTCCTGCTCGCCTCCGACCTCGACGTGGCCACCCTGCTCGAACGGCTGCGCGCCGCCGCCGACACCGTGGCGGACGTGGTGCGCGGCACCGGCGACGGCAACCTCATCGACGTGATCCAGACGCCGGAGCAGAAGGAGATCCTCGACCGGATCACCGCGGTGATGACGCTCCTGGAGGGCCACGGCGACTACGTGATGGACGCGGTCGGCCCGAGCGTGGTGCCGTCGGTGGCCGACATCAGAGCGAAGTTCAGCCAGCGCCGCGAGGGGATGTCGCGCCTCGACCGCACGGTGCGCAAGCTGCTGGGCCTCGAGATGAAGATGAAGCAGTACGCCGAGGGGTCGGCCTTCGTCCGGCACGTGGTCGGCAAGGTGGGGATGGACGGGTTCAACCGCGTGTGGACCTCGCCGGAGACGCTGCCGATGTCGGACGAGATCGCCGATCCTGACCGGTGGATCGCGCGCGTCGTCCCGCAGAGCCCGCCCGCCCTCCCGGCCCAGCCGGCCGACCCGGAGGCCTGACCGGCGCGGGCGTCGCGGGGACGATCCCGGCGGTCTGGCCGGACGCGGGAACGATCCCCGAGGTCTGGCCAGGCGCGGGCGTCGCGGGGACCGTCCGGCTGAGCGGGGCCCGAGGGGCGGGAGAATGGCGCCATGGGCCCACATCCGGCCGTCGCCGACGTACGGCGAGCCGTCCGCGAGGCGCTGGCCGACCTCGTCCCCGGCGACCTGGTGCTGGCCGCCTGCAGCGGCGGCGCCGACTCGCTCGCGCTGGCCGCCGCCCTGGCCTTCGTTGCGCCCAGGGCGAACATCCGCGCCGGTCTCCTGACCGTCGACCACCAGCTCCAGGACGGCTCGGCCGACCGGGCGGTGAAGGTCGCCGAGACGGCGAGGGGGTGGGGCCTGGACCCGGTCGAGGTCCTCACCGTCAGCGTCGGTACGGCGGGCGGTCCCGAGGCGGCCGCCCGCGACGCCCGCTACCAGGCGCTCGCCGAGGCGGCCGACCGGCTGGGAGCCGTGACGGTCCTGCTCGCCCACACCCGTGACGACCAGGCCGAGACCGTCCTGCTCGGCCTGGCCAGGGGCAGCGGACCGCGGTCGCTGTCGGGGATGGCGGAGCGCGCGGGCCGCTACCGTAGGCCGTTCCTCCGGCTCGGCAGGGACACCACCGAGGCCGCCTGCGCGGCGCTGGGTCTCGACGTGTGGGACGACCCGCACAACACCGACACCCGCTACACCAGGGTGAAGGTGCGCACCAGGGTGCTGCCGGTGCTGGAGGGGGAGCTGGGGCCAGGCGTCGCCCAGGCGCTCGCGCGGACCGCCGATCTGGCGAGGGACGACGCCGACGCCCTCGACGAGTGGGCCGCGAGGGCCTTCGACGATTGCGCTCTAAGCGATATCGGCGGGGTTGTGACGCTTGCCGTACCGGGGCTCGACGGTCTTCCGGCCGCCGTGCGGCGGCGCGTGCTGCGGCGCGCGGCGATCGCCGCGGGCTCGCCCTCGGGAGCGCTGTCGGCGGGCCACGTGATGGCCGTGGAACGGCTGATCACGGCATGGCGAGGGCAGGGAAGGGCCGACCTACCCGGGGGAGTTGGTGTGGTTCGGCGGTATGGCACCCTTGTGTTCGCCCCCGCGCAAGAGAACCAAGCGTAAGGACACCCAGGTGGACGCAGCCGACATGGGCAAGGACCTCGAGAGGGTCCTCATCTCCGAAGACGAGCTCCAGGCCAAGATCGGCGAACTGGCGGCTCGGATCGACGCAGACTACTCAGGCAAGGACCTGCTGCTCGTCGGCGTGCTGAAGGGCGCGGTGATGGTGGTCGCCGACCTGGCCAGGGCCCTGCACCTGCCGGTCCAGACCGACTGGATGGCGGTGTCCTCCTACGGCGCCGGCACCAAGTCGTCGGGCGTGGTGCGGATCCTGAAGGACCTCGACACCGACATCACCAACCGCCACGTGCTGATCGTCGAGGACATCATCGACTCCGGCCTCACGCTGAGCTGGCTGCTCGACAACCTGAAGTCGCGCAACCCCGCCTCGCTGGAGATCTGCGCGGCACTGCGCAAGCCCGACGCGGTCAAGGTGCCGATCGAGGTCAAGTACATCGGCTTCGACATCCCGAACGAGTTCGTCATCGGCTACGGGCTCGACTACGCGGAGCGTTACCGCAACCTCCCCTTCATCGGGACGCTCGCGCCGCACGTCTACAACAGCTGACAGCCGACGAATGGCGGGGAACATCGAGCGGCCTGACGTACGTTGGTAGGGCAAGGCCGGTGGAGCGGGCAGTGACCCTGCGCCTCCC
This sequence comes from Nonomuraea sp. NPDC003754, assembly GCF_053605785.1. Taxonomy (NCBI): domain Bacteria; kingdom Bacillati; phylum Actinomycetota; class Actinomycetes; order Streptosporangiales; family Streptosporangiaceae; genus Nonomuraea; species Nonomuraea sp. NPDC003754. The sequence goes on along the minus strand of NZ_JBSGJX010000013.1, from coordinate 161,547 downwards.
CCGGTGTACCTTCTGACACCGAGGGGGTGACCCCGTGTCGCCCTCGGGTAGTCAGTAGGAGCGGTGTCGGATGCCGCAGCCCCGGATCGTCGGGGTTCAAGGCCTTGGTCAGGAAGGGACGGGCCCGCAGGGGTTCCGCATCGGATGGATCTCAAGCGATTTACACGTGGGCCACTGCTGTGGATCCTGGGCATCGTCGTGCTGCTCCTGCTTGTCACCACGATGTGGAGCGGTGACGGCAACTTCAAGACAGCCGACACGTCCACGGTGCTCAAGCAGATCCGCGACGGCAACGTTTCCAACGCGAAGGTCGTCGACAAGGACCAGCGTATCGAGCTGACGCTCAACACCCCGGTCAAGATCGGCGACGTCTCCACCAACCGCATCCAGTCGAGCTGGGTGGCGGGGCAGGGTGTGCAGCTCGTCGACGAGCTCGAGAAGCAGGACCAGGCCGGCAAGCTCAAGAACGGCTTCAACGTCGAGGTGCCGCAGGAGAACTTCCTGATCGGCCTGCTCGTCAGCTTCCTGCCGATCGTCATCATCGTCCTCATCTTCCTGTTCATCATGAACCAGATGCAGGGCGGCGGCAGCCGGGTGATGAACTTCGGCAAGTCGAAGGCGAAGCTGATCACCAAGGACACCCCCAAGACGACGTTCGCCGATGTCGCCGGCGCGGACGAGGCCATCGAGGAGCTGCAGGAGATCAAGGAGTTCCTGCAGGCCCCGGCCAAGTTCCAGGCCATCGGCGCCAAGATCCCCAAGGGCGTGCTGCTGTACGGCCCGCCCGGCACCGGCAAGACCCTGCTCGCCCGCGCGGTCGCGGGTGAGGCGGGCGTGCCGTTCTACTCCATCTCCGGCTCCGACTTCGTCGAGATGTTCGTGGGTGTCGGCGCCAGCCGCGTGCGTGACCTGTTCGAGCAGGCCAAGGCCAACGCGCCGGCGATCATCTTCATCGACGAGATCGACGCCGTCGGCCGCCACCGCGGCGCCGGCCTCGGCGGCGGTCACGACGAGCGCGAGCAGACGCTGAACCAGCTGCTCGTCGAGATGGACGGCTTCGACGTCAAGGGCGGCGTGATCCTCATCGCCGCGACCAACCGGCCCGACATCCTCGACCCGGCGCTGCTGCGTCCCGGCCGGTTCGACCGGCAGGTCACCGTCGACCGTCCCGACCTGGAGGGCCGCAAGGGCATCCTCAAGGTCCACGGCCGCGGCAAGCCGTTCGCGCCCGAGGTCGACCTCGACGTCATCGCCCGCCGTACGCCCGGCTTCACCGGTGCCGACCTGGCCAACGTGATCAACGAGGCGGCGCTGCTCACCGCGCGCGCCGACCAGAAGCTGATCACCATGGACACCCTCGAGGAGTCCATCGACCGCGTCATGGCCGGCCCCGAGCGCAAGACGCGGGTGATGTCGGACAAGGAGAAGAAGATGATCGCCTACCACGAGGGCGGTCACGCGCTCGTGGCGCACGCGTTGCCCAACAGCGACCCCGTGCACAAGATCACGATCCTCTCCCGCGGCCGCGCGCTCGGCTACACCATGACCCTGCCGATGGAGGACAAGTTCCTCGCCACGCGGTCGGAGATGATGGACCAGCTCGCGATGCTGCTCGGCGGTCGCGCGGCGGAGGAGCTCGTCTTCCACGAGCCCACCACCGGCGCCTCCAACGACATCGAGAAGGCCACCGCCGTCGCCCGCCGCATGGTCACCGAGTACGGCATGAGCGAGCAGCTCGGCGCCCGCAAGTTCGGCACCGGCCAGGCCGAGGTCTTCCTGGGCCGCGAGATGGGCCACGAGCGCGACTACTCCGAGAAGATCGCCTCCACGATCGACGAGGAGGTGCGCCGGATGATCGAGACGGCGCACGACCAGGCGTGGGACATCCTCGTGGAGTACCGCGACGTCCTCGACAACCTGGTGCTGGAGCTCATGGAGAAGGAGACCCTCTCCCGCGAGCAGGTGCTCCAGATCTTCTCGCCCGTCGTCGTCAAGGAGCACCGCCCGTCCTACGCGGGCTACGGCAAGCGGCTCCCCTCGGACCGCCCGCCGGTGCTGACGCCGAAGGAGCAGTCCGGAAACGGCGCACTGACCGCGCGCGCCGACAACGCTCTCCCCTCTGGTGAGGGTGCGTGAAGCCGCGCGAGGTCGATCACGCCCGGATCGAGAAGGCCGTCCGGGAGATCCTGTACGCCATCGGCGAGGATCCGGACCGTGACGGCCTGCTCGACACCCCCGCCAGGGTGGCCCGCGCGTACGCCGAACAGTTCTCGGGGCTGCACCAGCGCCCCGAGGACGTGCTGAACAAGGTGTTCGACGTCGACCACGACGAGATGGTGCTGGTGCGCGACATCGAGGTGTACTCCACGTGCGAGCACCACCTCGTCCCCTTCTACGGGCTGGCGCACGTCGGCTACATCCCCAACGACAAGGGGCAGGTCACCGGGCTGTCGAAGCTGGCCCGGCTGGTCGACGTCTTCGCCAGGCGCCCGCAGGTGCAGGAGCGCATGACCTCGCAGATCGCCGACGCGCTCATGCGGGTGCTGGAGCCGCGCGGCGTGATCGTGGTGATGGAGTGCGAGCACCTGTGCATGACCATGCGCGGGGTCCGCAAGCCGGGCGCGAAGACCATGACCTCCGCGGTCAGGGGCGACTTCCGCACCAGCGAGAAGACCCGCGCCGAGGCGATGGCCCTCATCCTGGGTCGCTGACCCTTCCTCCGGTACGGCACGCCCGGACAGGCGCCACCCTTCGCGGTCGGCGCCTGTCCATCCAGGAACCGCGGTCGTCACGGGAGCATGTCACGCCATAGCCGTACACGGGGGTGAGACAGATCGTTATCCACAAAGGGGAGACCCGGCGGGGAGACGACACGAGTGATGCACCTAGGCTTGGTGACATGAAGATGGGGCTGCCAGTCGAGGAGCGCTGCCTCGTCATGGGTGTGGTCAACGTGACGCCCGACTCCTTCTCCGACGGCGGCCAGTGGTTCGACGAGCACGCCGCCGTCCGCCACGGCCTCGAGCTGGTCGAGGAGGGCGCCGACCTGGTCGACGTCGGTGGCGAGTCCACCCGGCCCGGTGCGGCGCGGGTGTCGCAGGAGGAGGAGCTGGCCAGGGTCGTCCCCGTGATCCGCGCTCTGACGGCCGAGGGCGTCACGGTGAGTGTCGACACGATGCGGGCCGAGGTGGCGAGGGCGGCGGTCGAGGCCGGTGCCGCGCTCGTCAACGACGTCAGCGGCGGTCTGGCCGACCCCGACATGCCGCGGGTGGTGGCCGCGACGGGCGTGCCGTACGTGGTGATGCACTGGCGGGGCCACAGCCACGACATGGACAGCAGGGCGGTCTACTCCGACGTGGTCGCCGAGGTGCGCGAGGAACTGGAAAAGCGGGTCGCGCTGGTGCTGGCGGAGGGTGTCTCCGAGAGTCAGATCGTGCTGGATCCCGGGCTGGGGTTCGCGAAGACCGCCGAGCACAACTGGGCGCTGCTGGCCGGCATCGGCGAGCTGGCCGAGCTGGGCTTCCCGCTGCTGATCGGGGCGTCGCGCAAGAGGTTCCTCGGCAGGCTGCTGGCCGATCCCGACGGCACTCCCCGCCCGTTCGAGCGCTCCGACGCCGCCACGACCGCGGTCACGGCGCTGGCCGCGCAGGCGGGCGCCTGGTGCGTACGGGTGCACGACGTGGCTCCGAACGCCGACGCCGTCCGCGTGGCGGCCGCCTGGACCCGAGGGAGCGGCCGATGAGCGTCGACATCGCCGCGATCGAGACGGTCAACCAGGCCTTCTACACCGCCATCGAGGACGCCGACCTCGACAAGATGACCGAGATCTGGGCCGAGGACACCGCCGACGGCCAGGTGTCGTGCGTGCATCCCGGCTGGTCGATGCTGTCGGGCCGGGCCGAGGTGCTGCGGTCGTGGGCGCTCATCATGGCCAACACGACCTACATCCAGTTCGTGCTCACCGACGTGCAGACGACGGTGCTCGGCGACGTGGCGATCCTGACCTGCGTGGAGAACATCCTGACGGCGGGCGAGGAGGGCGAGGCCAGCTTCGCCGCCGGCAAGGTGGTGGCCAGCAACGTCTACGTCAGGTCGGGCAGGGGCTGGCGGCTGTGGATGCACCACGGCTCGCCGGTGCTGCAGAGCGACGAGGAGGACGAGGAGGAGGAGGCCGAACGTGACCGCTGACCGGATCACCCTCAGAGGGCTGCGCGCGCGGGGCCGCCACGGGGTGTTGCCCGCCGAACGCGAGCTCGGGCAGGAGTTCGTGATCGACGCCACGCTGTTCCTCGACACCGGGCCCGCCGCCGACACCGACGACGTCACGCGCACCGTCCACTACGGCGAGCTGGCCCAGGCACTGACGAAGATCGTCGAGGGGGAGCCGGTCAACCTGATCGAGACGCTCGCCGCCCGGCTGGCCGAGCACTGCCTGGCCGACGACACCGTGCAGGCGGCCGAGATCACCGTGCACAAGCCTGCGGCCCCGATCCCGCTGCCCTTCGACGACGTGGCCGTCACGATCCTGCGGAGCCGTGCATGAAAGTGGTCCTCGCCCTGGGAAGCAACCTGGGGAGCCGGTTCCAGACGCTTCAGGGCGCGATCGACTCGCTGTTCGACGCGCCGGGGCTGCGCTTCGTCGCGGTCTCACCGGTCTACGAGACCGATCCCGTCGGCGGCCCCGACGACCAGAAGCCCTACCTCAACGCCGTCGTCATCGCCGAGTCCAAGCTCACCCCCGAGACGCTGCTGGACCGGGCGCAGAGCATCGAGAACGCCTTCGGCAGGGTCAGGGCCGAACGCTGGGGCCCGCGCACGCTCGACGTCGACATCATCGCCGCGGGCGACGTGGTCTCCGACGACCCCGAGCTGACGCTGCCGCACCCGCGCGCCCACGAGCGGGCCTTCGTCCTGGTGCCGTGGGTGGAGGCCGACCCCTCGGCGGTGATGCCGGGCCGCGGCCCGGTCGCCGACCTGCTGAAGGGGCTCGACCAGTCAGGCGTACGGCTGCGCCAGGACCTCAAGCTGCAGGGGCCGGATTGAAGCCCACTCGCCCCGCCGTCCTGGTAGGCGTGCTGGTCGTCGTCGCCCTGCTGTCGTGGCTGTTCGTCAGGCAGTTCTACGCCGATCTGCCGCTGGTGCCGTGGACGGCGATCCCGACCGTCCTGCTGCTGGCCGTCGGCGAGTTCTACAGCGGCTGGATGACGCGTGCGCGCATCGCCCGCAAGCCCGACACCAAACCGGTCGAGCCGCTGGCGGTGGCCCGGCTGGCGGCGCTGGGGAAGGCCTCGGCGTACGCGGGCGCGGTCTTCGCGGGCGTCTTCGCCGGGTTCTCGCTGACGACGGTCCAGTTGCTGACCAGGGAGACCCCGCGGGTGGAGTTCTTCGTCGCCACGGGGTCGTTCCTGGCGTTCGTGGTGCTCATCGTCGCGGGCCTTTACCTGGAGAACTCCTGCCGCGTCCCGAAGGATCCGCAGGACGAGCTTCAAAGGCCGAGATAGCGCGCGACGGCGTCCTCGACCTCGGCCATCTCGTCGCGGCCGACGTAAGAGACGGGTGCACCGGGGATGAAGGTGATGTCCACACTCCGGATCCGGTCGACGAGGAAGCACGTCATCGTGCCGCGGAGCTCGATCCGCGGACGTTGTGCGCTCACGAGGGGGTCGGGGTGCGGTCCGCTCGGCCGCGGCGGGAGAAGAGGTAGATGACCGGGAGCGTGCACAGCAGCGGGCCGATGATGGCGAACGGCCGCTCCAGCCACCACATGAGGTTGGGCCGCGGATCGGCCGACGGGAAGCCGAACAGCGCCCACCACGCCCCCAGCGCGATGGCCATCCCCGTGGTGTGGAACAGGAACAGCGGCAGCGCGAACCTGTTGATGGTGTCGTTGACCCGCTTCCAGGCGGGCCGCTCCAGCACCCGCTCCATCGTCGGCCGCAGCACCTCGACCAGGCCGATCTGGAAGATGAGCAGCGCCACGATGACGAAGGTCGGCGGGGCCATGTTCGACAGCTTGTCGCCCGGCACGCCGACCATGCTGCCGGGGTACAGGCCCGAGTAGACGAGGCCGAACAGGCCGAACAGGCCGGTCCACAGGACGGCGACGTCGTAGCGGCGGGGCAGGGCGACGATCCTGTCGTAGAAGAAGCCCGCCTGGTGGGCCAGGCCCCACACCAGGATCATGTTGAGCCAGCCGACCCACTCGACCTGGTAGCGCAGCCGTACGACGTCGACGACCAGCGCGGCGCCGCCCAGCCAGATGAGGGTGAGCACGTCGTAGCGGCGGTGCAGCCACAGCGCGACGGGCAGCAGCGCGATCAGCATCAGGTAGACGATGAGGAACCACAGCGGGCTGAGCACCAGCAGCACCACCCGCCACATCCACGGCACGTCGAACAGCGCCGTCACGACCGCGCCGAAGGCGATCCAGGCGCCGGACAGGGTCAGCGCGGGGATGGCCAGGGCCTTGATGCGCCGCCAGACGAAGGCGCCGATGCCCGTTCCGCGCTCGCAGGCCCGGCGCCACGACAGCAGGTGGACGTGGCCGCCGACGTAGAAGAACAGCGGCAGCACCTGGAACAGCCAGGTCAGCATCCACAGCCCCGAGGTGAAGCCGAGCGGGCTGGTGGGTGACGGCCCCTCGGGTGTCCAGACGAGGATGGTGAAGGCCCAGTGCCAGACGACAACGGTGATCAGACTGACCGCGCGGAGCCAGTCGACGTATCTGTCCCTCACTTGTCGATGTCACCCACCACGAAGAACATCGAGCCGAGGATCGCGACCATGTCGGCGACCAGGTGGCCCGGCAGCATCTCGCGCAGCACCTGGATGTTGTTGAAGGAGGCCGAGCGCAGCTTCATCCGCCACGGCGTCTTGTCTCCCTTGGAGACCAGGTAGTAGCCGTTGACGCCGAGCGGGTTCTCCGTCCAGGCGTAGGTGTGGCCCTCCGGCACCTTCAGCACCTTGGGCAGGCGCTGGTTGATCGGCCCGGGCGGCAGCGAGCGCAGCCGCTCGACGCAGGCGTCGGCCAGGTCGAGCGAGACCTTGAGCTGGTCGATGAGGACTTCGAAGCGGGCGTGGCAGTCGCCGGCCGTACGGGTGACGACCTTGACGGGCAGCTCCTCGTAGGCGAGGTACGGCTGGTCGCGCCGCAGGTCGACGTCGACCCCGGAGGCCCTGGCGATGGGGCCGGTCACGCCGTACTGCATGATCGTGTCGCGGTCGAGGACGCCGACGCCCTTGGTGCGGGCCAGGAAGATCTCGTTGCCGAGGATGAGGTTCTCGATGTCGGGCACCTTGGCGCGGGTGGCGGCGACGACCGAGGTGACGCGGTCGAGCCAGCCCGCGGGCAGTTCCTCCTTGAGGCCGCCGACGCGGTTGAACATGTAGTGCATCCGGCCGCCGGAGATCTCCTCCATGACGCCCTGGATGCGCTCGCGCTCGGTGAAGGCGTAGAAGATCGGGGTGATCGCGCCGAGTTCGAGCGGATAGGAGCCGAGGAACATCAGGTGCGACAGGACCCTGTTCAGCTCGGCCAGCAGGGTGCGCGCCCACACGGCGCGGACCGGGACCTCCATGCCGAGCATGCGTTCGGCGGCGATCACCACGCCGAGCTCGTTGGCGAAGCCCGACAGCCAGTCGTGCCGGTTGGCCAGCATGATGATCTGCCGGTAGTCGCGGACCTCGAACAGCTTCTCCGCGCCTCTGTGCATGTAGCCGATGATGGGTTCGGCCGTGGCGATGCGCTCGCCGTCGAGGGTGAGGCGGAGCCGGAGAACACCGTGCGTCGAGGGGTGCTGGGGGCCGATGTTGAGGATCATGTCCTCCGTGGCCAGTTCCTTGGCGCCCGCTCCGATCCCGACCACGCGTTCTTCCATACAGTCATGCTGCCACTGGCGGTGGTGGTGATCCAGTCAAGGTATGGTCTGTTCGCGCATTTTGCCAGGTGATATGGGGACAAAAGGGCCCATGAAAGGAGTGGGTTTCGACCTGGCCGCGCTGGTCGCCCGCGTGGCGATCGGCGTGATCTTCATCGCCCACGGATGGCAGAAGTGGCAGGGCGGGCTCGGCGCCGTCACGCGGATGTTCGCCCAGCAGGGCGTCCCGCTGCCGACGGCCGCCGCCACCTTCGCCACCGTCGCCGAGCTGGTCGGCGGCGCCTGCCTCGTCCTCGGCCTGATGGTGCGCGTGGCGGCGCTCGCCCTGGTCGCCGACATGGCAGGCGCCCTGGTGTTCGTGCACGCCGGCAGGGGCGTCTTCGTGTCGGCGGGCGGATGGGAGCTGGTCGCCGCCCTCGGCGCGGTCTGCCTCCTGCTGGTGGCGCTCGGCGGGGGGCGCGTCGGGATCGACGCCCTGTTCGCCCGCGGTGCCCGGCGCAGAGCCGCGGGTCGCGCCGCCGAGCGCGAGGTCGAGCGCCCCATGGACATCTTCGACGAGCCGGAGAGCGACGACGTGCCACCCGACACGCCCAACCGGTCCTAGCGGCGGGACACCAGGTCGTGCAGGGCGGCGACCAGGCGGTCGACGTGTTCCTCGGTCGTGCCGATGCCGATCGAGGCCCGTACGGCCGAGGCGGTGTCGTCCTCGCAACCCCCGTCGGTCGCATCCAGCAGGTGCCGCACGAACGGGTGGGCGCAGAACTTCCCGTCACGCACGCCGATGCCGTACTCGGTGGACAGCGCCTCGGCGACCTCCCTGGCCGTGTAGCCGTCGACGACGAACGACACGATGCCGACCCGCGGGTGGTCCGGCCCCCACAGCGACAGCTCGTGCACACCCTCGACCGCGGCCAGGCCCGCGCGCAGCCGGGCGATCAGCCGCTCCTCCTCGCGCACCAGCGGCGTCCAGCCCGTCGCGGTGAGGGCGTCGCACGCCGCGGCCAGCGCGATCGCGCCCAGCACGTTCGGGGTGCCCGCCTCGTGCCTCGGCTCGGCGTCCTCGTGCCACTCGGCGGTCCCCTCGTCGAGGGCGCTCACGGACTTCACCGCGCCGCCCCCCTTGAGGTACGGCTCGGCGTCCGACAGCCAGTCGCGCCGCCCGACCAGCACGCCCGCCCCGAACGGCGCGTAGAGCTTGTGCCCGGAGAAGGCGACGTAGTCGAGGTCGAGCGCGGTCAGGTTGAGCTTGCGGTGGGGGACGAGCTGGGCGGCGTCGACCAGGACGCGGGCGCCGTGCCGGTGGGCGACGTGCGCGAGGGCGGCGATCGGCCACAGCTCGCCCGTCACGTTGGAGGCGGCGGTCACCACCAGCAGCTTGGGGCCGTCGATGGCGGCGAGCGCGTCGTCGGCCTGCCGGACGGCCTCGCCGGGGAAGGCGGGCGGCGCGAGGCGGACGACCCGCTGCCACGGCAGGAGGGAGGCGTGGTGCTCGGTGTCGAAGACCACGACGGTGGTGCCCTCGGGCAGGCACCTGGCCAGCAGGTTGGTGGCGTCGGTGGTGTTGCGGGTGAAGACCACGGCGTCGTCGGTGCGGGCGCCGACGAAGGCGCGCACGGTGTGGCGCGCCTGCTCGTAGCGGGCGGTGGTGAGCTGGGAGGCGTAGCCCGCGCCGCGGTGGACGCTGGAGTAGGCCGGGAGCGCGGCGGTCACCGCCGCGCTGACCGGCTCCAGACACGGCGCGCTGGCGGCGTAGTCCAGGTTGGCGTAGGAGACCAGGCGGCCACCCTTGACGGGCACCTCGAGGTCCTCGCCCAGCACCTTCACCTGAACGGGGTCGACGATCGTCGCGACGGACACGGCACAGCCCTCCTGGGGTCATCGGACCCCTGGCCGTGGCGTGTCGGAGCCCGCGCTTGCCCGCCACACCTCGTGACGGACCAGGTCTTCACCCGGGGCACCCCGCCGCGGACGCGAGGGTTGCCGGCCAGCGAGCCGGGGCTTGGCGCTGGCACTCATGACCTACGCCGGAACTATAACCGACACGGACCCGCTTTTCGCAAGCGGCGAACTATTGGGGCGACCGGCTCGTTGGGGATGAGAACAGCGAACCAAGGAGGTATGAGATGTTGGACTGGGTGGCAGACCCACAGATCTGGATCGGGTTCTTCACCCTGGTCGCCCTGGAGATAGTCCTGGGCATCGACAACATCATCTTCATCTCGATCCTGGCCGGGAAGCTGCCGCCCGAGCAGCGCGACAGGGCCAGGGTCCTCGGCCTGGCCGCCGCGCTCGTCTCGCGTCTGCTGCTGCTGCTCGGTCTGTCCTGGGTGGTGCGACTGACCGAGCCGCTCTTCAGCGTGCTGGGGCAGGAGATCTCGGGAAGGGATCTGATCCTCATCCTCGGCGGTCTGTTCCTGCTGGCCAAGAGCGCGCTGGAGATCGGCCACAGCATGGAGCCGCAGGAGCAGGGCGGCAAGGAGCGGAAGGTCACCTCCTTCACCTCGGTCATCCTGCAGATCATGGTGCTCGACATCGTGTTCTCGCTGGACTCGGTCATCACCGCGGTCGGCATGGTGGACGAGCTGGCCGTGATGGTCGCGGCGGTGATCGTCTCGGTGCTGGTGATGCTGTTCGCCTCCGGGCCCATCAGCAGGTTCGTGGACAAGCACCCGAGCATCAAGATGCTGGCGCTGGCGTTCCTGGTGCTGATCGGCGTCGTGCTTCTCGCCGAGGGCTTCGACCAGCACATCCCGAAGGGATACATCTACTTCGCGATGGCCTTCTCGGTGATCGTCGAGATGCTCAACATCAGGATGCGGAGCAGGCACGCGAAAGCCGAATCTAATATGCAATAGTGCGATTTGATCCTTGGAATCCGGATTTTGTAGCTTCGCCGTACGCGGCCTACGAGGAGCTGCGGCGGGACGCGCCGGTCAGCTTCTTCGAGCCCACGGGACAGTGGCTGATCGCCAGGCACGCGGACGTCAACGCGCTGCTCAGGGATCGCCGCCTCGGCCGGTCCTACCTGCACCTGGCCACCCACGAGGAGTTCGGTCGCGAGCCCGAACCGGAGTTCCAGGAACCGTTCTGGCGGGTGGTCAGGGCGGGCATGCTCGACGTCGAGCCGCCCGTCCACACCCGCCTGCGCCGCCTGGTCTCCAAGGCGTTCACCCCTCGCATGGTCGAGTCGATGCGGCCCAGGGTCCGCGCGATCGTCGACGGTCTTGTCGACGACTTCGTCGAGAAGGGCGGCGGCGACCTGATCGCCGAGGTGGCCGAGCCGCTGCCGGTCACCGTCATCGCCGAGATGCTCGGCGTCCCCGAGGGCGACCGGCACCTGCTGCGCCCCTGGTCGGCCGACATCTGCGGCATGTACGAGCTGAACCCGTCGCCGGAGGCCCAGCACACGGCGGTCAGGGCGGCGGCGGAGTTCTCCGACTACCTCAAGGACCTGGCCCGCGTCCGCACGGCCGACCCGGGCGATGACCTGGTCAGCGCGCTCGCCCAGATCGAGGAGCTGACCGAGGACGAGCTGGTCGGCACCTGCGTGCTGCTGCTCAACGCGGGCCACGAGGCGACCGTGAACGTCACGGGCAACGGCTGGTGGTCGTTGTTCCGCAACCCGGCCGAGCTGGCCCGGCTGCACGACGACCTCTCGCTGGTGCCCACGGCGATCGAGGAGCTGATGCGCTACGACACCCCGCTGCAGATGTTCGAGCGCTGGGTGCTGGAGGACATCGAGGTCGGCGGCGTGGCCATCCCGAAGGGCGTCGAGGTGGCCCTGCTGTTCGGCTCGGCCAACCGCGACCCGGAGGTCTTCGCCGACCCCGACCGGCTCGACGTCGGCAGGGTGGACAACCCGCACATCTCCTTCGGCGCCGGCATCCACTTCTGCCTGGGTGCGCCGCTGGCCAGGATCGAGCTGGTGGAGTCCTTCGGCGCCCTCCTGAAGAGGGCGCCGAAGATGGAGCTGACGAGCGAGCCCGTCTGGAACCCCGGCTACATCATCCGAGGGCTTCGCTCCGTGGACGTTTCCTGCGGGTGAGCGAGGCGGGACCTCTCATGGTCCGACTCACGGCCCCCGCGACTCATGGCCCGGCGAATCACGGCCCCGACGAAGGCTGCCGGGTGAGAAGCGGCTCGGCCAGCCTGGCGGCCAGCGGGCCGAAGGCCGCGAGGATCAGCACGTAGGTGGCGGCGAGAGGGCCGAGATCGGGATGGACCCCCGCCGCCACCGCCAGGCCCGCGATGACGATGTTGAACTCGCCGTGCGGCACCAGCGCGATGCCCGCGCGCATCCGGCCCGCCCTGGCGATGCCCGCCCGGCGCGCGGCGTAGGCGCCGGTCAGCAGTTTGGTGACGATGCTGACCGCGGCGAGCAGCAGGGCCAGCAGCGCCACCGGCGGGATCTTGGTGGGGTCGGTCTGCAGGCCGAAGAAGACGAAGAACACGGCGGCGAACAGGTCGCGCAGCGGCATCAGCAGCGCTCTGGCCTCGTGCGCCAGCTCGCCCGACAGGGCGATGCCGACGAGGAAGGCGCCGACGGCCGCCGACACCTGCAGCTGCTGGGCGACGCCGGCCACCAGCAGGGCCAGGCCGAGCACCTTCAGCAGCAGCACCTCGTTGTTGGGGCTGGAGACGAACGCCTCGATGAACCTGCCGTAGCGCAGCGCGATCAGCAGGACGACGGAGACCGTGGTCAGCGCGATGCCCAGGGAGATCGTCCCCGTCAGCAGCGAGACGCCTGCCAGCATCGCGGTGAGCAGCGGCAGGTAGACGGCCATCGCCAGGTCCTCGAAGACCAGCAGCGACAGCACGACGGGCGTCTCGCGGTTACCGATCCACCCCAGATCGGACAGCACCTTCGCGGTGATGCCCGAGGAGGTGGCGTAGGTGACGCCCGCCATGGCGACCGCGGCCACGGGCCCCCACCCCAGCAGCAGCGCGGCTATCGCGCCGGGGGCGGCGTTGAGGACCATGTCGACCAGTCCCGCTCTGGCGTTGCCGCGCAGGCTGGAGACCAGCTCGCTCGCGTTGTACTCCAGTCCGAGCGTGAGCAGCAGAAGCACGACGCCGATCTCGGCGCCGATGGCGATGAACTCCTCGCTGGTGGCCAGCGGCAGGATGCCGCCCTGCCCGAAGGCGAGTCCGGCGAGGAGGTAGAGGGGAATGGCGGAGATGCCGGCCCGCAGCGCCAGGGCGCCGAGGACGCCGAGGGCCAGGATGATCCCACCGAGTTCGAGGAAGACTACGGCGGTGTCGTGCACGTCGACGGCGAGTACCTGCATCAGGGCGTTACCGCCGCGGGGGTGAGGGGCAGGCGCATCAGCCGTCCGTGAGGATGTCGGCGGCGGTGGCGGTCGTCTCGGCGTCGCCGACGATGACCACCACGTCTCCGGCGGTGAACCTGAAGTCGGGGGTGGGGCTCGCGAAGACCTGCGCCCCGCGCACCACGGCCACGACGGAGGCGCCGGTGCGGGTGCGGATGCGAGCGTCGCCCAGTGTCCTGCCGTCGTACGGCGAGCCGGCCACGACCGGCACCTGGAGGCTCATCAGGCCCTCGATCTCGCGATGGAGGGCGTTGAGCCGCTGGACGATGCGCGGCGCGCCGAGCAGCTCGGCGAGCGCGTCGGCCTCCTCGTCGTTGAGCTGGATGGCCTCGCACGCCCGGTCGGGGTCCGACCGGTCGTAGATGATCAGGTCGCGCCGCCCCGTCCGGTGTGAGACGACGGCGACGCGGCGGCCCGAATGGGTGCCGAACTCATGTTTGAGCCCGATGCCTGGAAGCGCGGTCTGTTCGATCTCCACATCGCTAACGTATCTGGCTCAGCCAGCCGAAACCGCCCAAGCCTGCTGGGTCGATCAGCTCGGCCTCCTGGGAGGCGCGGGCCAGCGCCCTCAGGTAGCCCGACGGATCGGTCCGCGCGAGGTCGAGCGCGGGACGGGTGCCGGTGATTCCCAGAGTGCGCAGAATGTCGCGCTGTGTGGACAAGGTTGTGGATATCGCGCCGGCCTGCCGGCCCGCCTCCGCGCACGCGTCAAGCGCGACATGTGCGGTGATGTCGCAGGTCCCGTCGGGTATGGGCGCCACGATCGAACCGTCCCTGTATCCGGTGAGCGTGCCGCGGGGCGGCCGGTTATCCACAGGGTGTGCATAATCGACGGCGATCGCCTGGCCGCCCGCCAGCCGGGCGATCACGGCCGCCCACGCCGCGCACCGCGACCTGCCGACCTCGGCCCGCTGGCCCACCCGCCGCAGCGGCCACCACTGCTCGAGCCAGGCCAGATCGTCCTCGCCGGGCGGGTCGCCGAGCCGTTCCTCGCCCGTCCCGGTGTGGACCAGCACCAGGCGCGGGCCCGCGGCGGTCTGCTCCACGACGTCGAAGGGGACGTTGTCCAGCCACTCGTTGGCGATCGCCATGCCGGTGATGCCCTGCGGGATCGTGTGGCTCCACCTGATCGCCTCGGGCAGCCCGGTGGGCCGGGAGGACAGGTCGACGGCCGTGACCCTCAGCCTGGCTTGCAGCTCCGGCGGGGCCGCCGCGAGCACGTGCGCCGACAGTGCGCCGTCGCCGGCGCCGATGTCGACGAGATCGAGCGGGTCGGGACGGCCCAGCGCGCCGTCGAGGCGCAGCAGCATCGTCAGCACGGCCCCGGCGAAGACCGGTGAGGCGCCGACCGAGGTGCGGAAGTGCCTGGACGGGCGTTCGCGCAGGTAGAAGCCGCTCTCCCCGTACAGTGCCCGCTCCATCGCCGCTCGCCAGGTGAGCCACATGCCACGGACTATCTCATGACCTTCGACCGACACGCCTGGTGATGTGATGACTACTCCTTGTCGCCGCTTTGCGCTACGGTAACCCGGTGTCATCGAGCGATCACCCGGGCGCTCCCCCCGGTGACCCCGGTTCGATCGCCGATGCGGAGACCGGACCGCGGCCCCGTGCCGCGCAATGAGAGGACATCCCCCATGTTCAAGAAGTCTGCCGTCGTCGCGGGTGTGCTGGCCATGATGGCGCTCGGCGCGCCCGCCGCCCACGCCGACAACATCACCAGCGGCAACAACGGCGTGCTGTCCGGCAACCAGATCTTCGCGCCGATCTCCATTCCGGTGAACGTGTGCGGCAACGCCGTGGGCATCTTCGGCTGGGCCGTGGCCGGGTGCAAGGGTGGCGCCTCGGTCGACGTCCACCAGCACTGATAGGCGCGCGCCCGCCGTGCGATGGAGCACGGCGGGCGCGTCTCACACCAGGGGCCGGCCCGTCGGCGGTGGGTCGGCCCTCCTTGTGGGGAGCGGGCGCCGGTCACCGTGCCCGGCGTCCGCTCCGGCAGGGGTGTCCACTATGTATGCCCTTGCTGGGTTTTGTCCCCTCCCAACATGCGGCAAAAGAGCCATGACCGTGGCCGGTGACGACCGGCGGTTACCCTGGTCAGCAGTGTCGGATGACAGGGAGCGCGACGTCATGGACGCAGGGGATCGCCCGGGGCGGTTGGCCGTCGGCGTGCTGGGCGCGGGCAAGGTGGGCTCGGTGCTCGGCGCGGCGCTGGCCCAGGCCGGTCACAGGGTCGTGGCGGCGAGCGGCGTCTCCGACGCCTCGCAGCGCTGGGCGGGCGAGCGGCTCGGCGTGCGCACGGTCAACCCCGAAGAGGTCGTCAGCAAGGCCGAACTGATCCTGCTCACCGTCCCCGACGACGCGCTGCCCGACCTGGTCGCCGGACTCGCGGCCACCGGGGCCGACGTTCGCGGCAAGCTGCTCGTCCACACCAGCGGCGCCTACGGCCTGGCCGTCCTCGACCCCGCCCGGCAGGCGGGCGCGCTGCCGCTGGCCCTGCATCCCGTGATGACCTTCACCGGCAGGGACGACGACCTCAGCAGGATCACCGGCATCTCCTTCGGCGTCACCTCGCCCGAGCCGCTGCGCCCGATCGCCGAGGCGCTGGTCATCGAGATGGGCGGCGAGCCGGTCTGGATCGCCGACAGCGACCGCGCCCTCTACCACGCGGCGCTCGCGGGAGCGGCCAACCACATGGTCACCCTGATCGCCGAGTCGCAGGAGCTGCTGGCGAAGATCGGGGTCGAGCACCCGGGCAGGATGCTCGGCCCGCTGCTCGGGGCCGCGCTCGACAACGTGCTCAGGCTGGGCATCACGGGGCTGACGGGGCCGGTGGTGCGCGGCGACGCCGGCACCGTGCGCAAGCACGTCGACGCGCTGATACTGGCGGCGCCCGAAGCGGCCGACGCATACGTGGCACTCGCTAGGCTCACGGCGGACCGGGCGCTCGCCGCCGGGTTGCTGAAGCCCGAGGCGGCCGAGCGGCTGCTCGACGCGCTCGGGGGAAACATGTGGACCTGATCGGGCCGGGACGTTCCGCCTGGACCTGATCAGTCTAGGAGGACACGATGGAACTGATCGTCGCGCACGACCGCGCCGGCCTCGAGAAAGCCCGCTCCTCGGGCCGCGTGGCGCTCGTCCCGACCATGGGCGCCCTGCACGAGGGTCACCGCTCGCTGATGCGCGTGGCCCGTACGCTGGCCGACCAGGTCGTGGTCAGCATCTTCGTCAACCCGCTCCAGTTCGGCCCCGCCGAGGACTTCTCCCGTTACCCCCGCACCTTCGACTCCGACCTCGACATCTGCGCGGCCGAGGGGGTGGACGTGGTCTTCGCCCCCTCGGCCGACGACATGTACCGCCCCGACCGTCAGGTGAGCCTCTCCGCGGGCCGGATGGGCGCGATCGTCGAGGGCGCGGTGCGCCCCGGGCACTTCGACGGCGTGCTCACCGTGGTGCTGAAGCTGTTCAACCTGGTCGGGCCCCAGGTCGCGGTCTTCGGCCAGAAGGACGCCCAGCAGCTCGCGCTCATCAGGCGCATGGTCGCCGACCTCGACCTGCCCGTGGAGGTCGTGGGCGCGCCGACCGTGCGCGAGCCCGACGGGCTGGCCCTCTCCAGCCGTAACCGGTACCTCACGCCCGACGACCGCCAGCGCGCGCTGGCGCTCTCGCGCGCCCTGCACGCGGGGGCCGCGCGGCTCTCGCCCGCCGCCGTCCGCGCCGCCGCCGAGGGGGAGCTGGCCGCGTCCGGACTCGTGGCCGACTACGTTGTCCTCGTCGACCCCGCGACGTTCGCCGAGATTCCCGACGACTTCCGGGGCGAGGCGGTGTTGGCTGTCGCGGCCAAGGTCGGCACCACCCGCCTGATCGACAACGTCCTTATCGCTTTCTGAAGGAGCGTCGTGCTCAGGACCATGTTGACGTCCAAGATCCATCGAGCCACGGTCACGCAGGCCGACCTGCACTACGTGGGATCGTTGACCATCGACGAGGAGCTGATGGAGGCGGCCGGGTTGTTACCGGGCGAGCAGGTGCACGTGGTCGACATCGACAACGGCGCCCGCCTGGTGACCTACGCCATCACCGGCCCGCGCGGGTCGGGGATCATCGGTATCAACGGCGCCGCGGCCCGGCTGGTCTCACCGGGCGACCTGGTGATCATCATCGCGTACGGCCAGCTCGACGACGCCGAGGCGCGGGCCTTCACTCCCCGGGTGGTCCACGTCGACCGGGACAACAGGATCGTGGAGCTGGGCGCCGACCCCGCGGCCGCGGTCGAGGGCGCCATGCGCGGCGACGAGCTCCACGTCTAAGGGGAGGGGGCGGGGAAGGAGCACGGATCGCGGGGCGTTATCGTCATAGTGACGAAATCCGAGGAGGCTCCCCCATGAGTGCACCCGCGATCCCCATGAAGCTCACCGCCCCCGCCCCCGGCTGGACGGTCGAGGCGGACGTGATCGTGGTGGGTTCGGGCGTCGCCGGGCTGACCGTGGCCCTGCACCACGCCGAGCTCGACCCCACCGCGAAGGTCCTGGTCGTCACCAAGGACGTGCTGTCGTCCGGCTCCACGAGGTGGGCGCAGGGCGGCATCGCGGCCGTTCTCGACCCCGCCGACTCGCCCGGCGAGCACCTCGACGACACGCTGGTCGCCGGGGTCGGCCTGTGCGACGAGCAGGCCGTCAGGACGCTGGTGACGGAGGGGCCGGGAGCGCTGCGCAACCTGATCGCCAGGGGCGCCAGGTTCGACACCGACGAGAACGGCGAGCTCCAGCTCACCCGCGAAGGCGGGCACCACCGCAACCGCATCGTGCACGCGGGCGGCGACGCGACCGGCGCCGAGGTGCAGCGGGCGCTCATCCAGGCGGTCCTCGCGCACCCCGCGATCGAGGTGATCGAGCACGCCCTCGTGCTCGACCTGGTCAAGGACGCGGGGGGCCGGGCGCGCGGCGTCACCCTGCACGTCATGGGCGAGGGCGCGCGCGACGGTGTGGGAGAGGCGCGGGCCAGGGCCGTGGTGCTGGCCACCGGCGGCATGGGCCAGATCTACGCCGCCACCACCAACCCCGTCGTCTCGACGGGCGACGGCGTCGCGCTGGCGCTGCGCGCGGGCGCCGTCGTCAGGGACCTGGAGTTCGTGCAGTTCCACCCGACCGTGCTATGGCTGGGGGAGGAGTCCACCGGCCAGCAGCCGCTGATCTCCGAGGCGGTACGCGGCGAGGGCGCCTACCTCGTCGACGCCGGCGGCGAGAGGTTCACCGACGAGCTCGCGCCCCGTGACGTGGTGGCCAAGGCGATCACGCGACAGCCGGGCCAGGTCTACCTCGACGGCCGCCACTTCGGGCTCGACAAGTGGAAGACCCGCTTCCCGACCATCTACGGCATCTGCCTCGAGCACGGGATCGATCCCGCCACGGACCTGATCCCCGTCATGCCCGCCGCCCACTACGCCAGCGGCGGCGTCCGGACCGACCTGCGCGGCCGTACCTCGATCGAGGGGCTCTACGCCTGCGGCGAGGTCGCCTGCACGGGCGTGCACGGCGCGAACCGGCTGGCCTCCAACTCGCTGCTGGAAGGACTGGTCTTCGCCGAGCGCATCGCCGAGGACATCCACCGGCTACGGCCCGCCCCCGGCGAACCCGTCGCGGCCACCGCGGAGGAGGGCCTGGTCGACCCACGGGCCCGCACGCGTATCCAGGCCCACATGAGCAGCGGCGCGGGCGTGCTGCGCAGCCGGTCCTCGGTCACGCAGACGGGCGTCGCGCTCAGGGACGCCCGCTGGACCCCCGTGGCGGTCCAGCCCTGCGTGGAGTCGTGGGAGACCACGAACCTGCTCACCGTGGCCTCGGTCCTCGTGGCCGCCGCCTACGCCCGCCTGGAGACCAGGGGCTCGCACTGGCGGGAGGACTTCCCCGACCGCGACGACGAGAACTGGCTGGGACACCTGGACATCACGCTGACTCACGAGGGGCTGACCATGACCTACACGCCGCACGAGACGGCCCCGCGCCTGGCGCGGGAGCTGGAGGCCGCGGGGCTCGACCCGGCGACCGTGGACGAGGTCGTCTCGCGCGCGCTCGCCGAGGACCTGGAGGAGGCCGGTGACGTCACCTCCCTGGCCACGATCCCCGCGGGGCAGCGCGCCACCGCCGACGTGGTCGCACGGGCCGACGGGGTGGTCGCGGGGCTCGCCGTCGCCGAGGCCGTCTTCCGCAGGCTGGGCGCCACCACCGTCGAGCGCGGGGCCAAGGACGGCGAGCGCGTACGGCACGGCGACGTGCTCATGACCGTCGAGGGCGAGACGCGCGCCCTGCTGACGGCCGAGCGCACCGCGCTCAACCTCCTCACCCACCTGTCGGGCATCGCCACGCTCACCGCCCGCTGGGTCGACGCGGTCGAGGGGACCGGCACCCGGGTGCGCGACAGCCGCAAGACGCTGCCGGGCCTGCGGGCGCTGGAGAAGTACGCGGTCAGGGCCGGCGGCGGGGTCAACCACCGCATGTCGCTGTCGGACGCGGCGCTCATCAAGGACAACCACGTGGTGGCCGCAGGCGGAGTCGCCGAGGCTTTCCGCAAGGTGAGAGACCTGTATCCCGAGCTGCCGATCGAGGTGGAGGTGGACCGCATCGACCAGATCGCCCCCGTCCTGGCCGAAGGCGCCGAGGAGATCCTGCTGGACAACTTCACCGTGGCGGAGCTGGCCAGGGCGGTGCGACTCGTCGACGGCCGGGCCAGGCTCGAGGCAAGTGGCGGGCTGACCTTGGAATCGGCCCGTGATGTAGCCGAAACTGGCGTGGACTACGTTGCTGTGGGAGCGCTCACGCACTCGGCACCTGCGCTTGACATAGCCCTGGATCTACGGGGGAACTAGATGCTGCTCGCGATCGACGTCGGCAACACCCACACGGTGCTCGGCCTCTTCGAAGGCGAGGAGGTCATCGAGCACTGGCGGATCGCCACCGATGCCCGCCGTACCGCTGACGAGATCGCGGTCGTCCTGCAGGGGCTGCTCGCCCAGTCGCCCCTGCTCAAGGACGCGGACGTGAGCGGCATCGCGATCTGCTCGACCGTGCCCTCGGTGCTGAACGAGATGCGCGAGATGTGCCGCCGCTACTACGGCGACGTCACCGCCGTCATCGTGGAGCCCGGCATCCGCACGGGAGTGCCGGTCAGGATGGACAACCCCAAGGAGGTCGGCAGCGACCGGATCGTCAACTCGCTGGCCGCCATCGACCAGTACGGCGGGCCCTGCATCATCGTCGACTTCGGCACCGCCACCTCCTTCGACGCGGTGTCGGCCAAGGGAGAGTACGTCGGCGCGGTCACCGCTCCGGGCATCGAGATCTCCGTCGACGCCCTCGCCGCCGCCGGGGCCCAGCTGCACAAGGTGGAGCTGATCAGGCCGCGCTCCGTGATCGCCAAGAACACCGTCGAGGCGCTGCAGTCGGGCATCATCTACGGCTTCGCCGGCCAGGTCGACGGCATCGTCGAGCGGATGGCGGCCGAGCTCGCCGACGACCCCGACGACGTCACGGTCGTGGCGACCGGCGGTCTCGCCTCGCTGGTGGTCAGGGAGGCGCGCTCGATCGACGTGCACGAGCCGTGGCTCACGCTCATCGGGCTCAGGCTCATCTACAACCGCAACGCGACATGACGAAGAGCCCCCGCGGGAGGGGGCCCTTCGATCGGGTTTCTCACACCTCTTCGGCGTCGTAGAGGTCCCACCACTTGCCGCACTTGCTGACGCGGTGGGTGGACGGGTCGTACTGGCAGACCTTGACGCGCACCGCGTAGACGTCGTCCTCGTGGAACTGGAAGGACTTGTAGCCCGGGTAGCCGCAGTAGTAGCGCGAGTAGACCTGGTACCAGTCGTACTCGTCGTCGGCCGCCTGGAACTTCACGTACGCGCACTTGCCGCCCTGGTTGTAGGTCCTGTTGTCGAGGTCGTAGAGCCGTCCCTTGACGTGAACGGAGTTGCCGTCCTCGTAGTCGCCCTCGACGCCGATCCAGCCGCTGGCCTTGGCCAGGCCGTACTTGGCGTAGTAGGAGCCCCAGTAGTCGTCGTAGTCGGAGGCGCCGGTGGAGGAGGAGGTCGTCGAGGCGTTGGCGGTGGCGGGGAGCGACAGGGCGAGTGTGCCGGTGGCGGCCACTGCGAGGAAGCCTGTCGCGAGCTTCTTCATCATGATCTCTCCTTGAGCCCCGCGGTTCCGGCTCCCTGCCGGATCCCCCTGGGCTCCTGGGTCATTGGTAACCCCGCCTCCTTGCACTCCCTTTGCAAAGAGCTGACGAACTCTTGCATTGCGCCATATCGGTACCCTTTGGTGTTGTGAGCGACGAACTTCCCGAGCAGATGCGCATCCGGAGGGAGAAGCTCGACCGCCTTCGTGACGAGGGCGTCGATCCTTATCCGGTGACCTTCCCCCGTACGGCGACCAACGCCGAGATCAGGGAGAAGTACCAGGGTCTCGACCCTGACACCGCGACCGGCGACAAAGTCGGCGTCGCGGGGCGCGTCATGCTCAACCGCATCGGCGGGAAGCTCTGCTTCGCCACGCTGCGTGACGGCGGCGGTGACCTGCAGGTCATGATCTCCCTCGACAAGGTGGGAGAGGAGTCGCTGGCGGCCTGGAAGCGCGACGTCGACCTCGGCGACCACGTCGGCATCGAGGGAGAGGTCATCACCTCCCGGCGCGGTGAGCTGTCCATCCTCGCCGACCGCTGGCAGATCACCTCCAAGTGCCTGCGCCCGCTGCCGGAGAAGCACGTCGGCCTCACCGACCCCGAGGCCCGGGTACGGCAGCGCTACGTCGACCTCATCGTCAACGACGAGGCGCGCTCGATGGCCCGCGTCCGCAGCGCCACGGTCCGCGCGGTGCGCGACTTCTGGCACGAGGAGGGCTACCTCGAGGTCGAGACGCCCATGCTGCAGCCGATCCACGGCGGCGCGGCGGCACGGCCGTTCAAGACCCACATCAACGCCTACGACATGGAGCTCTACCTCCGCATCGCGATCGAGCTCTACCTGAAGCGGCTCGTGGTCGGCGGCATCGAGAAGGTCTTCGAGATCAACCGCAACTTCCGCAACGAGGGCGCGGACTCCACGCACAACCCCGAGTTCACGATGCTCGAGGCGTACGGCACCTACCTCGACTACAACGACATGGCCGAGCTCACGCAGCGGATGTACCAGCGGGCGGTCGTGGCCGCGCTGGACACCACCGTGGTCGTGCACGACGGCGTCGAGATCGACCTCGGCCTCGCGCGCTGGCCGAGGGTCAGGCTGTACGATGCGGTCTCCGCGGCGCTGGGCGAGGAGATCACCACCGACACCCCGCTCGAGCAGGTCAGGAAGTACGCCGACGAGCGTCACGTCCACTGGGACGCGAAGTGGGGCCAGGGCAAGCTCGTCCAGGAGCTCTTCGAGGAGCTGGTCGAGCACACGCTGGTCCAGCCGACGTTCGTCATGGACTACCCGCTGGAGACCTCGCCCCTCACCCGGCAGCACCGCGACAACCCGCTGCTCACCGAGAAGTGGGACCTGATCGGGTTCGGCACCGAGCTCGGCACCGCCTACTCCGAGCTGGTCGACCCGATCGAGCAGCGCCGCAGGCTCACCGAGCAGTCGATGCTGGCGGCCGGCGGCGACCCCGAGGCGATGCAGCTCGACGAGGACTTCCTGCAGGCGCTGGAGTACGCGATGCCGCCGACGGGTGGCGTCGGGGTCGGGATCGACCGGATGATCATGGCCTTCACCGGCAGGAACATCCGGGAGACGATCCTGTTCCCGCTGGTGAAGCCCACCGGCTGACGCGTGTCCACGCCGGTCGTCACCGCCGGGCGGGCTCGCCGGTGACGATCGGGGCGGTCGCGTCCTGAGGCGGCCCGGCGGGCCGTACCCGGTCGGGTGGCGGTGTCAGAGGGTGAGGACCAGGCGACCGCGCAGGCCGCCCTTGGCGAGACGGGCGTAGGCGTCGCCGGCCTGCTCCAGCGGGTAGGTCCCGGCGACCCTCGCGGTCAGCCGGCCGAGCCCGGCCAGCCGGGCGATCCCGGCGAGCTGGAACGGCTCCTCGCGGAAGAACACGGTGGCCACGTCCGTCCCCCGCAGCGCGACCGGTGCCACGCCGGCTGTGAGGGTGACGAACGTCCCCCCGTCGCGGAGGGCGTTCAGTCCCTCCAGGCCGGTCACGGCGGCGTCGATCACGGCGTCCACCCCGCCTGGCACCCGCTTCCTGACCGCCTCGCCCAGATCCTCTCCGCGCGGGACGAACCACTCGGCGCCGAACCCCCGGACCAGTTCCTCGTCGTCGCCTCCCGCCGCGGCCACCACCCGCAGGCCGCGGGCCGTCGCCAGTTCCACCGCGAACCCGCCGACGGCGCCCGCGGCCCCCGTGACCAGGACGGTCTGGCCCTGGCTCAGGTTCGCCCGGTCGAGCGACTGCCACGCGGTCAGCGTGTTGAGCGGCAGGGTGGCGGCCTCGACCAAGGACAACCCCGCCGGAGCGGGCGCGACCGCCGGCGCGTCGACCACCACGTGGTCCGCCTGGGCCTTGGTCGGCAGTTCGAGCCGGCTGACCAAGGCGATCACCTCTTGCCCGGGCGCGATGGCGACGCCTTCACCCACCTGGTCGACCACGCCCGCGGCGTCGAAGCCGAGGCCGTAGGAGTCGAGCTCGCGGGCGACGCCGTAGTCGCTGAGCGAACCTGAGGCGACCGCGAGGTCGAACGGGTTCAGGCCGGCGGCGGCGACCTTGATCCGGACCTGGCCCCGGCCCGCCTGGGGAGTCGGGGCCTCGATGAGCTCGGGAGAGCCGGAACCGCCGATGAGGGCACGCATGGTTGTCATGCGGACGACCCTAGGGAGAGAAGCTCTCTTCTGGTAAGAAGGCACCTGGAAGTGCGTAAGCCACCCGGAGGAGCTCGCATGGCGACCACGACGGCGGCCGCGCGCCGTGCCGCGGCCAAGCAGGAGTACGACGCGTACGTCGCGCAGTGCCCCTCGAGGAAGCTGCTGGACACCCTCAGCGACAAATGGGTCAGCCTGATACTCACCGCCCTGGCCGGCGGCTCGATGCGATACAGCGATCTGGCCAGGACGGTCGCGGGCGTGAGCCAGAAGATGCTGACGCAGACGCTTCGCGGGCTGGAAAGGGACGGGCTGGTCTTCAGAACGGTGACCGCCTCGGTGCCGGTGCGCGTGGATTATGAGCTCACGCCACTCGGAACGAGTCTGCTCCCACTCATGGCCGCGATCAAGGAATGGGCGGAGAGTCACATCGAGGATGTCGAGCTTGCCCGCGAACGCTATGACGCCGGGCAGACCGCTGAAAAAACGGCGTGAAATTCAGGATAAGAGCGCATTGCGGTCGGCCGGTTGTGGCCTGATCTTCGCGCCGTATGTCGCGCGAGTTCTTCATATAGAAACGATCAAGTCAATAGTCGCCGTCAAGCGCTTCGTGGAATCAACCTTGACGACCTTTCGAGTATGCGTTTACCGTCTGCGGGACGAGCAGCGGTGCTCGAGCCGAGACGTCGCCGAGTTGTGCTGTTGGGGGGAGGGCTCCCGATGGATGTGCTCACCGACGACGGAGTCGTGTTGAGCCAGGACGACCTGGATCTCCTCGCGGAGTTGGCCAAGGGTGTCACGGTCGACCGCGTGGGCAGAACGCTGGAGATCAGCGGCCGCACGGTCCGCCGCCGCCTGCGCGTCATCTGCGACAGGATCGGCGTCGCCACGGCCATCGAGGCCGTGGCCTGGGCCGCGCGCCGGCGACTGATCTAGTCGGCGATCCGTACGGCTCCCGCGAACGGCCTGTTGGCGATCGCGGCGACCCGGACGACGTCACCCGTGCGGGGCGCGTGCACCATCATCCCGCCGCCGATGTAGATGCCCACATGGTGCAGGTCGTTGTAGAAGAAGACCAGGTCGCCGGGGCGTAGCTGCTCGCGCGAGATGTGGGTGCCGGCCGTCCACTGGTCGCCGGTGTAGTGCGGCAGGCTGATGCCCACCTGCTGGTAGGCGGCCATGACCAGGCCCGAGCAGTCGAAGGAACTCGGCCCCTCGGCGCCCCACACGTACGGCTTGAGCTGTTGGGTCAGCGCCCAGCGGGCGGCCTGCGCGGCCTTGCCGCTGCCGATGATGGGCAGGTTGACCCTGCTGGCGCGGGTGCCCGGCCGTCCCGCCTCGCCCAGGGCGCGCCGGAACAGGCTGCTCTCGGTCTTGGCGACCATCGAGGTGATCTTGTCGCGTTTGCTGCCGAGGTCGTTGACGAGTTTCTGGACCTCGGCCAGGCGTGTCTTGGCGGTCGCCCTCGCCTTCTCGGCGGCGGCGATGGACTCGGCGAGCTCCTTGACCTCCTGGCCCTGCTGCTGGCCGAGGGCGTAGGAGGTGGCGGCGGCGTCGAGGAAGGAGTCGGGGTCGCCCGACGAGGTGAAGGCCAGGCCGTCGGCGAGGCCGCCGTACATGTAGGTGCTCTCGGCCACGAGCGTGGCTCGGGCGCGCTTGGCGGCCAGATCGGCCTCGCTGGTGGCCAGGACCTTCTTGGCGGTCTCGGCGGACTTCTTGACGCCCTTGAGCTTCTCGCGCTGCCCGTTGTACTGCTCGGTGAGCGTCTCGATGTCGTTGTGCATCTTCTCGACGCGCTCGGCGAGCTCCTTGAGCGTCGGCTTGGGGTCGGCGGCGGCCGGGCTCAGCGGCATGGCGAGGGCGAGGGCGGCCATCGCGGCGCTCACGACGGCGAACCGCTTCCTGGGGGAGCCCGGTTCGTGGGGGCGGGCGTGCTTGCCCGCGGACTTCCCCTCGTGAGTGCGCCTGCGCTTCACCAACCAGCTCCTCTCGTAGCCGCCGACCGGGTTAGCTGACGGGTTCGGGCCGGAGCAGCCCTACCGAGCACGGACTCGGACTCACCCCTGTGGCGGTCGGTGGTCCGCCGGCGGGTCCCCGGCTCCCCGTGGTGGGGGATTAGGCGCGTCACCCACGCCTGGCTGCGTGGGTGACATCGTCGCTGGACACTAGTGCAAGCCAGGTTCGTGCTCAACCAGAACTACGGATCCAGTAGAGGATGCGCAAACAAAGGATCACGGGCGGGTCACGCGAAAGCCTGATCAACCAGGGTATTGCGTGCCCTTTGCCCGGATTGGCAGAGATTTGTCGGGCATGTCGTGCGTCGATGCGGAGCGTGCTCGCCTCACTACGTGAGGTCATGTGATGGTAGTTAGGGATGGGCCGAAACAAGCTCGGTACGCTGAAGGGCCATGGAGCAGGTCGTCGAGCGCCCAATGCAGGACACCGAGATCGTCGTACGGCGCGCCCGCACGCCGGACGTCAGGTCGATCAAGCGCCTGGTCGACATCTACGCGGGGGCGGGCCGCAAGCTTCTCGAAAAAGCCACGGTCACGCTGTACGAGGACGTCCAGGAGTTCTGGGTCGCCGAGCGCGGCGGCCAGGTGGTCGGCTGTGGCGCGCTCCATGTGCTGTGGGAGGACCTCGCCGAAATTCGCACGGTCGCCGTCGATCCCGCGGCCAAAGGTTCAGGCGTCGGTCACCGTATTGTTACCGCGCTCGTGAGAACGGCTCGCGACCTGGGCCTTCGCCGGGTCTTCTGCCTGACGTTCGAGGTCGACTTCTTCGCCCGACACGGCTTCGTGCCCATCCAGGGAACGCCGGTATCACCCGAGGTCTACGCCGAGCTGCTGGCCTCCTACGACGAGGGTGTGGCCGAGTTTCTGGACCTCGAGCACGTCAAGCCCAACACCCTTGGCAACACCAGGATGCTGCTTCATCTGGACGCAGTTGACTACGGCGTTGACCAAGAGGAAAGGTGATTGTTGATACTCATGTCGATACGTTGGGCAACAGCAAGCATGTGTCCTGACATGTGCCACATGCGCCATCGAAGCGAGGTGACACGGTGAGCACCGGACAGCCGCCGTACCCGGACCAACCTGACGACAATTCCGGATACGGTCAGCAGAACGCAGGACGCCCTGGCGAGCAGCCGGATCCTGACGTGACGATCGTCGGCTATCGCCATGAGGGCGGCGGCTACGGTCAGCCGTCACAGGGCCAGCCCGACCAAGGCTACGGCCAGCAGGGCTACGGCCAGCAGCCCGGTTACGGCCAGCAGGGCTACGGCCAGCAGCAGCAGCCCGGCTACGGCCAGCCTTCCTCGGGCCAGCAGGGCTACGGCCAGCAGCAGCCCGGCTATGGACAGCAGGGCTACGGCCAGCCCGCGTCAGGCCAGCAGCCCGGCTACGGCCAGCCCTCCTCGGGCCAGCAGGGCTACGGCCAGCAGCCCCCCGCTTCCGGCCAGCAGCCTTACGGTCAGCAGGGCTACGGCCAGCAGTACGGCCAGCCCGGCTACGGCCAGCAGGCCGCCTCGGGCCAGCAGCCCGAGTACGGCCAGCAGGGCTACGGCCAGCAGCAGGCCTCCTCCGGCCAGCAGCCCGAG
Source organism: Nonomuraea sp. NPDC003754 (assembly GCF_053605785.1). Taxonomy (NCBI): domain Bacteria; kingdom Bacillati; phylum Actinomycetota; class Actinomycetes; order Streptosporangiales; family Streptosporangiaceae; genus Nonomuraea; species Nonomuraea sp. NPDC003754. The sequence goes on along the minus strand of NZ_JBSGJX010000013.1, from coordinate 133,899 downwards.
TACGGCCAGCAGCCGGAGTACGGGCAGCCCGGCTACGGCCAGCAGCAGCCCGGGTACGGCCAGCCGGCGTCCGGCCAGCAGCCCGGTTACGGCCAGCCCTCCTCGGGTCAGCAGCCCGGCTACGGCCAGCAGCCCGGCTACGGTCAGCAGGGCTACGGCCAGCAGGGCCAGTCGCAGCCCGGCTACGGCCAGTCCTCGCCCTACGGCCAGCAGCAGCCCTACCAGCCCGGCTACGGCCAGCAGCAGCCGCCCGCCTACGGCCAGCCCGGCTACGGCCAGCCGTACGGCGCTCCGGCCGGCCTGCAGCCGCCCGGCGCACCCGCCCCGCTCGCCGAGTGGTGGCAGCGCCTGGTCGCCCGCATCGTCGACGGCGTGATCTTCGCGGTCTTCTGGATCATCGTGAGCACGGTCCTGTTCATGGTCGCGGGCCCGAGCTACGACCTCGCCACCGGCACGTTCACCGGCATGAACCCGCTCGTCCTCGCGGCGATCCTCGCCGTCCTCGCGGCGCTGTTCTACGTGGGTTACGAGTTCCTGCTGACCAAGTCCAAGGGGCAAACGGTCGGCAAGATGATCATGGGTATCAAGATCGTCCCGGTTGGCGGCTCGCTGCCCCCCGGCGGTCTGGAGAGCGACTCCGCCATCAAGCGGGCCGGCATCACCTGGGGCGGCGTGATCCTCAACGCCATCCCGATCCTCGGTGGCCTGCTGGCCTTCGCCGCGATCGGCGTCAACGGCGCCTCCCACCTCTGGGACAAGCCGCTGCAGCAGACCTTCGCCGACAAGTTCGCCGGCACCGTGGTCGTGAAGATCAAGTAAGCGGATACCGAAAAAACGGGGACCGGCGTCGCGCCGGCCCCCGTTTTCGCGTCCCCGGCCCTGTAATCGCGGCCGGCCGGCGTACAGAATGGGGCTTATGGTCGCGCCGCCGCCAGGAGTGCCGGCCGTACCGGCCGATTGGTGGGAACGGCTCGTCGCGCGAAGCATTGAGGCTCTCGTCGTCGGGGTTCTCTATTACATTCTGTTCATCACGGCCTGGGGTTTGTTGCGGACTGTCGGCCTGCTTGAGGTGTATGGCGACCGGTTGCCGAGGTTGTTGGCCTGGCTGGCCGCGGGGCTGGGTTATGCGGGCTATGACTGCCTGGTCCATTACCGGCGGCGCCGTACCTTCGGGAAGGCGATCATGAAGATAAGGCTGGCGCCCGCCCCGGGGCGGCGGCTGGGGCCGGAGGATCTGGCGAAACGCGCGCTGCTCTATCCCGGGCCGATCGCGCTCGCGGGGATTCCTGGCGCCAATGTCGTTGTCGGAATCCTGGTGTTCGCCGTCGGACTGTCTATCTTGATCGACAAGCCCCTCCAGCAGGGGTTGCACGACCGGTGGGCGGGTTCGTTGGTGATCAAAGACCCTCGCTGAAGTGTGCATCTGCCCCCAGACGCCGATTTTTCAGGATTTTCCGGGCGATCGGGTAAGAACTCTGGAGAGACTGGCATTAGGCTAGGTGGCACACACCCCGCCAGGTGGCGCTCCCTTTGGCGCTATCGTCGGGGCGGAGAGTCGACAACAGCTGTCCCGTCCGTCGCAGGGCGGCACGTGCATAAAGGGCGCGTCTCCCGCAAACCCCATGAGGCGGCGTGGGGCGGAATGCAGCCGCCGGGCGCCGTCCAAACAGGACGGGTCCGTCCGGGGACCGAACTGACCCGGGAGTCAGGGAATCCGCGAAGCGCTGAATTGTCTCGTCGCCTTTCCGGGTATATGTTTGGCACGCGAATGAAACAATGCGCCGGGAAAGGATTCCGTAGATGGCCAAGCAGATCCAGGAGATTCTCATCGATGACCTCGATGGGGGCGAGGCCAATGAGACGGTCAGCTTCGCCATTGACGGCGCGTCGTATGAGATTGACCTCAGCGACGTTAACGCCAAGAAGCTGCGGGACGCGCTGTCGCCTTTCGTGACGTCCGCCCGCAAGTCGGGTGCCGTTGCGGCCCGTCGCCGGGTGCGCGGCGGAGCACGTTCCATGAGCCGTGAGAAGAGCTCCGAGATTCGGCAGTGGGCCAAGGCCCACGGCCTCCAGGTCAGCGAGCGCGGCCGCATCTCCTCCGCGATCGTGGAGAAGTACGAACAAGCCCACTGACATCATGCGCTTATGCCGATCGCCTAGAACCCCGGAGATCGCCATAAGCGCATGATCGTGTTTGCCGGTGAAAACCGGGCATGTCGTGCGGCCGGTGGCTCATGCTCTAAACGTCGTTCGCTTGCGGCGTATCGGGAACACAGCACCCCCTGTAGGTAGTTGGATGGAGGGTGAACGCCCTGCTCTCGGGGAACGTCTCTGCTATGGAGCGTGTCAGCGGTTCGCCGAGCCAGGGCTAGCATGCGGGAGGACGGGACCGGATTTACCGGCCTGACTGACCGCTCTGTGAGGAGCGACGAGATGTTCGAGAGGTTCACCGACCGAGCGAGGCGGGTTGTCGTCTTGGCCCAAGAAGAGGCCAGGATGCTCAACCACAACTACATCGGCACTGAGCACATTCTTCTTGGCTTGATCCATGAAGGTGAGGGCGTAGCCGCCAAGGCTCTGGAGAGCCTCGGCATCAGCCTTGAGGGTGTGCGCCAGCAGGTCGAGGAGATCATCGGCCAGGGCCAATCGGCTCCGTCGGGGCACATTCCGTTCACCCCGCGGGCCAAGAAGGTTCTTGAGCTGTCGCTCCGTGAGGCTTTGCAGCTGGGCCACAACTACATCGGCACCGAGCACATCCTGCTCGGGCTCATCCGCGAGGGTGAGGGTGTGGCTGCCCAGGTGCTGGTCAAGCTTGGAGCCGATCTCAACCGTGTGCGGCAGCAGGTCATCCAGCTGCTCCACGGCTACCAGGGCAAGGAGCCGGCCGCCGCGGGTGGCCCGCAGGAGTCCGCGCCGTCCACGTCCCTGGTGCTCGACCAGTTCGGCCGCAACCTGACCCAGGCGGCCCGCGAGGGCAAGCTGGATCCGGTCATCGGCCGTGAGAAGGAGATCGAGCGGGTCATGCAGGTCCTCTCCAGGAGGACCAAGAACAACCCCGTTCTCATCGGCGAGCCCGGCGTCGGCAAGACCGCCGTCGTCGAGGGCCTGTCACAGAAGATCGTCAAGGGTGAGGTGCCCGAGACGCTGAAGGACAAGCAGCTCTACACGCTTGACCTGGGCGCGCTCGTGGCCGGCTCCCGCTACCGCGGTGACTTCGAAGAGCGCCTGAAGAAGGTGCTCAAGGAGATCCGCACCCGAGGCGACATCATCCTGTTCATCGACGAGCTGCACACGCTCGTGGGTGCGGGCGCCGCCGAGGGCGCGATCGACGCCGCCAGCATCCTCAAGCCGATGCTGGCCCGCGGCGAGCTGCAGACCATCGGCGCCACCACGCTCGACGAGTACCGCAAGTACCTCGAGAAGGACGCCGCGCTGGAGCGCCGCTTCCAGCCGATCCAGGTGGCCGAGCCGTCGCTCAGCCACACGATCGAGATCCTGAAGGGTCTGCGCGACCGCTACGAGGCGCACCACCGCGTGTCGATCACCGACGACGCGCTGGTCGCCGCCGCGCAGCTGGCCGACCGCTACATCAGCGACCGCTACCTTCCCGACAAGGCGATCGACCTCATCGACGAGGCCGGTTCCCGGATGCGCATCCGCAGGATGACCGCTCCGCCGGACCTGCGCGAGTACGACGAGAAGATCGCCAACGTCCGCCGCGACAAGGAGTCCGCGATCGACGCGCAGGACTTCGAGAAGGCGGCTGCCCTCCGCGACCAGGAGAAGCAGCTCCAGCTCAAGCGCGAGCGCCGGGAGAAGGAGTGGAAGGCCGGCGACATGGACGTCGTGGCCGAGGTCACCCAGGAGCTCATCGCCGAGGTCCTGGCCACCGCCACCGGCATCCCGGTCTTCAAGCTGACCGAGGAGGAGTCCCAGCGCCTGCTCCGCATGGAGGACGAACTCCACAAGCGGATCATCGGCCAGGACGACGCCATCAAGGGCCTGTCGCGGTCCATCCGGCGTACCCGTGCCGGTCTGAAGGACCCGCGCCGTCCCGGCGGCTCGTTCATCTTCGCCGGCCCCTCGGGCGTCGGTAAGACCGAGCTGTCCAAGGCTCTGGCGGAGTTCCTCTTCGGCGACGAAGACGCTCTGATCATGCTGGACATGTCGGAGTTCATGGAGAAGCACACCGTCTCCAGGCTGTTCGGCTCCCCGCCCGGCTACGTCGGGTACGAAGAGGGCGGCCAGCTGACCGAGAAGGTGCGGCGCAAGCCGTTCTCCGTGGTCCTGTTCGACGAGATCGAGAAGGCCCACCCCGACATCTTCAACTCGCTGCTGCAGATCCTGGAAGACGGTCGCCTGACCGACGCCCAGGGCCGGGTGGTCGACTTCAAGAACACGGTCATCATCATGACCACCAACCTCGGCACCCGCGACATCTCCAAGGGCATCGGGGTCGGGTTCGCGAAGTCCAACGACGCCGAGTCCAACTACGACCGGATGAAGTCGAAGGTCCAGGAGGAGCTCAAGCAGCACTTCCGGCCCGAGTTCCTCAACCGTGTCGACGACATCGTGGTCTTCCACCAGCTCACGCCGAAGGAGATCATCCAGATCGTCGATCTGATGCTCGCCCAGGTGAGCGAGCGGCTGAAGGACCGCGACATGGGGCTCGAGGTCTCGCCCGCCGCCAAGCAGCTGCTGGCCGACCGCGGCTACGACCCGGTGATGGGCGCCCGTCCGCTCCGTCGTACGATCCAGCGCGAGCTGGAGGACTCCCTGTCGGAGAAGATCCTGTACGGCGAGCTGCGTCCCGGCCAGGTGATCAAGGTCGACATCGAGGGCGAGGGCGACAACGCCAAGTTCCTCTTCGTCGGCGAGACCGCCTCGCGCGTTCCCGACTCGGCGGCCGCGATCGCGGAGCCGATCCAGAACTAAGCGCTGGGTTTGCCAGGGCCCGCGTGGGATCCCCACGCGGGCCCTGCCGCGTGTTCAGCCACCGTCGCACTGGCCGGTCTCTCGGTCGGCGGTTTCTTGGGTGGCGGTCTTGGGCGGCGGTCTCTCGGGCGGCGGGTTCTCGGGCGGCGGGTTCTCGGGCGGCGGGTTCTTGGGCGGGTTCTCGGGGCGGTCTCTCAGTCGGCGACCTCTCGAGGGCGGTCTCCCGGGCGGCGGTCTTTGGAGGCGCCATTCCTCCCGCCTTGCGGACGTTTCTCCCCGAGGTTCTCCGTCTTGCCGACCTTGCGGTTCGCAGGTGCTCACCCAGCGCCGGTCCGGCGCCTGCGCCCAGCGACGGAGTGCCCGAGCCTGGGGTGTGCGGGTTATCACTCCCGTCCGTTGGCAAGGGGAGCGAAGTCCTGCTGGGCGGCGCGCCTGCGACGGGCGGGACCAGTGACCGCGGGGGCGCCAGACCGGCTTGCCGTACGGGGAGGGAGAGGCTGCGGGGCGGCAGACCGGCCGTACCGGGAAGAGGGCGGAGAGGGCGCGCCGGGAGCGCGGGGATGGGTCGCGTTACTGGGGTGGGCATCGGTTTGATGTCAGATTGGTGACTCCAGGTTGGGTTCGGCTATACCGCCACGAGAAGTAGTACTACAATCCGTAGAGCAAAGCACGCCAAGTCCCGCACAAGTGACCCACAAGAAGGCGTCCCTAGGTTGGGGCTCATCCCTGAGGCGTAGTCGGAAGTCAACTCAGGGCGGACGCGGAGGCCCCGGTCCGGCGGGCAAGCTCGGCACACGTCCGAGCGACGGACACAACACCCAGTGCAAGCCGTGGAGGAAGCCGATGCGCCTGCGTCACGATGACGGAACGCTCGTTCACTTGGCGTACAACGCCGGCGTGCACCCCGCGGAGGACCTCGAGAACCTCATCGCCCACCTGACCCGCTACGCCGTCCCGGTGCGCAAGCGCCTGGGCGTCGACCGGATGGGCGTCGGGCTGTGGCTGTCGCCCACCGTGGCCGACCATCTGATCGCCGACCGCATCGAGCTGGTACGGCTGCGCCGCTCCCTCGAGGAACGCGGTCTCGAAGTGGTCAGCCTGAACGGCACCGGCGGCCGCAACCAGGACGTGCCAGGCCCCGACTGGGCCAAGCCCGAGCGCTACCGCTACACGATGGCGCTCGCCAAGATCCTCGCCTTCCTCCTGCCGGAGGACGTGCGGTTCGGCAGCATCTCCACCATCCCGATCGGCTGGCGCCGCGACTGGCCCGCCGACCTGCACGCCATCGCGACGCGCCGGCTGGAGCGGCTGGCCCGCGAGCTGCGCGGCATCCACAGCGTCACGGGCAAGACGATCCGCGTGGGGTTCGAGCCGTGGCCGGGATGCGTCCTCGAGACGACCGAGCAGGCCGTCGAGCGGGTGGGCGGCATCGACTCCGAGCATCTCGGCGTCTGCCTCGACGCCTGCCACCTGGCATGCGGCGGCGGCGAGGAGCCCGGCGCCGCGCTGCGCGGGCTCGCCGAGGTCGGGGCGCCGGTGGTCAAGCTGGGGCACGTGCACAACCACACCGACACGGGCGCGGTTCTGCACGACACGTTGACGGCGATCCTGTCGGGCGCGGTCAACGGCACGGCGCACATCGAGGTCGAGACGCACAACCTGGCGGTGCCGGGACGTGCCAAGGGGCCGGGGGCGCTGGTGTCGATGCTGGCCGAGGAGCTCGACTGGGCCCGCACGAACCTCACCTCGCTGGGCCTCCAGCTCGCCGCCTGACCTCTCCTCTCCACCGCGCCCTGGAAACGCCGACCCCGGGACGGCGGGCGGCCCAGGAATGCCGACCCCAGGGCGGCGGGCGGCGGCCCAGGAAGGCTGACCCCGGGATGGCGGGCGGCCCAGGAATGCCGACCCCAGGGCGGCGGGCGGCGGCCCAGGAAGGCTGACCCCGGGATGGCGGGCGGCGGCTCAGGAACGCCGCCGACCCCCAGTGCGGCGGGCGGCGGTCCCGGACACCGACCCCAGGACAGAGGGTCCAGGCGTGAACCGTGCCCTGGGCCCGAGGCGGGGGCGTACCCCTGGGCGGGTCAGGTGGGCAGGCGGTAGGTTCCGTCGTCCAGGACCTCGGCCAGGCCGTCGGTGATCAGCCCGTCGAGCGCCCGCTCCCGCTGGACCGGCTCGTCCCACACCGCGTCGAGCGCCGTCTTGGGCACCGGCCCGTGCGCCGCGCGCAGCACCGCGAGGAGACGGCCCCGGCACTGCCGGTCGGTGCCGTCGTAGGTCTGCCCCTTGCGTGCCTGGCCGGGCGGCTTCCCGGCGAGCCGCCAGGCGCACTGCGTGATGATCGGGCAGCGCTCGCACTGGGGGCCGCGGGCCGTACAGACCAGGGCTCCGAGCTCCATGACCGCCACGCCCCAGACGGGCGCGCCCACGGCGGGGAGGAGGTCCTGGGCGAGGCGGCGTTCGGCGGCGGTGGTGGCGGCCGGTGGGTACTCCTCCGCGCGGACGGCCCTGCCCAGCACGCGGCGGACGTTGGTGTCGAGCACCGGATGGCTGCCGCCGAAGGCGAAGCTCGCCACGGCGGCGGCGGTGTACTCGCCGATGCCGGGCAGCGAGAGCAGCGTCGCGTGGTCGGACGGCACCGATCCGCCGTGCTCCGTGGTGATCGCCCTGGCGCAGGCGTGCAGGCGCAGCGCCCGGCGCGGGTAGCCGAGGCGGCCCCAGTGGCGTACGGCCTCGCCGGGGGGTTCCGCCGCGAGGTCGGCGGGGGTGGGCCAGCGCTCCATCCACTGCTGCCACACCGGCAGGACGCGCACGACGGGCGTCTGCTGGAGCATGATCTCGCTGACCAGGATGCCCCAGGGGGTGGCGTCCTGGCGGCGCCAGGGGAGATCGCGGGCATTGTCGGCGTACCAGTCGAGAATCGGCTCTCGTAGGAGGTTCGGGTCGGCCACCCGCTCAGACTAGTGGGTTACGGCGTGTCGTCACCCTGCGTGCACGGGGGCTTCAGCATCCTGGGGGTATGGAACCGGATACCCTGCGCGGCGTCCCTGGGGATGTCTACTGGCGGCGGCGTATGACCGTACTTGTCGGGGTGCTGGTCGTGGTGGCCTTCGTGGCGTGGGCGTGTTCGGCCACGGGTGGGCCCGAGCACGCGTCGAACGCCGGGAAGCCCTCGCAGCCCGGGGTGGAGCAGGTTCTGGCGGGGTTGCCCTCCGTGACGGCGACGCCGACGCCGCAGCCGTCGAAGACGCGTGTGACGCCCTCCGCCGCACCCTCGCCCAAGCCCACCCCGGCACCGCCGGTGCGCAGGGCGGGCCTGCCGTGCGAGGAGAAGGACCTGGTCCTCAACCTGGAGCAGCGGCAGGAGGTCTATGCGGCGCAGGCTCGTCCCACCTTCATGCTCACCCTGGTGAACACCGGCCCGGTCATGTGCACCGCGGACGTGGGGCCGCGGGCGATGGAGATCCGCATCACGTCGGGCAATGACCGGGTGTGGTCGACGGCCGACTGCGTGAGCGGCGAAGGCGTCGAGGTCCGCAAGCTGGAGCGCGGCATCCCGTACGTCCACAGCCTCGAATGGGACCGGCGACGCTCGGGCGTCGACTGCTCGGGCACGAGGGCCGGCGCGCTGCCCGGCACGTATGTCGCGGTGGTGCGCAAGGGTGGTCTGCGCAGCCCGAAGGCGGTCTTCCACCTGCGCTAGGGCGGGTCAGACGTAGCGTTCGAGGATGCTGGACTCGGCCAGCCGCGACAGGCCCTCGCGCACGCTCCTGGCCCGCGACTCGCCCACGCCGCCGACCGCCTGCAGGTCGTCGACGCTGGCCGCCAGCAGCTTCTGCAGCCCGCCGAAATGGTCGACCAGCCGGTCGACGACCGTCGCGGGCAGCCGCGGAACCTTCGCCAGCAGCCGGAACCCGCGCGGGCTGACCGGGCTGTCGAGCGTCTCGTTCGCCCCGCGCCCCAGCACCCGCGCCACGGCGGACAGGTCGAGCAGCTCGCTCGCCGACAGCGCGTCGAACCCGTTGAGGACGTCGGTGACCTTGCGCTTGGTCCGCGTCACCGACGCGGGAAGGTAGTCGCGCACGATCAGCTCGCGGTCGGAGTCGACCCCGGCGACCAGCTCGTCCAGCTGCAGGGACAGCAGGCGGCCGTCGGTGCCGAGCTCGACGACGTAGCCCTGGATCTCCTCGGAGATCCGGCGCACCATCTCCAGGCGCTGGGCGACGGAGGCCACGTCGCGGACCGTGACCAGATCCTCGATCTCCAGCGCCGACAGCGTGCCGGACACCTCGTCGAGGCGGTGCTTGTAGCGTTCGAGGGTGGCCAGGGCCTGGTTGGCCTTGGACAGGATGGCCGCCGACTCCTCCAGGACGTAGCGGATGCCGTCGAGGTAGAGGGCGATGATCCGCATCGACTTGCTGATCGCGATGATGGGGAAGCCGGTCTGCCGGGCGACGCGCTGCGCCGTACGGTGCCTGGTGCCTGACTCGTCGGTGGGGATGGCGGGGTCGGGCACGAGGTGCACCGCGGCCCGCACGATCTTGTGATCGTCGCTGCGCAGCACGATCGCGCCGTCCATCTTGGCCAGCTCGCGCAGCCGCGTCGCGGAGAACTCCACGTCCAGCTCGAACCCGCCGCTGCACAGCTCCTCGACCACGCTGTCGTAGCCCAGGACGATGAGCCCGCCCGTCTGGCCGCGCAGAATGCGCTCCAGACCGTCTCTCAGTGGAGTGCCCGGGGCAACCGAGGCGAGGGCTGTGCGACGACGGTCGTCAAGACTCCTGTCGTTTGCCACCTGACCCCCGTGTCCTAGTCAAAATCCAGCTTACCGGCCAACCTGTGTGCCGTACCCGTAGTCTCATGAACCCCATCCTCATCCGGACGTCGTCTCGGATGGACAGGTCGTTCCCGCAGGACGACCCGCCTTCGTCGCCCTGCCGCCGCCGGTCAGGGGGGTCCCGCTCCGGGTCCGTCCCGCTCCTGCCCGTACGGCACGCCGGCGACAGGCCACCGTGGTCCGCCGGTCCCGCGCCGTCCATCACGCTACTGCGGGCCCACGGGGCTGGGCGCCGTCACGTCGGATCGTGCGGCCGCCCTTCTCCTGCCCGTGTCGCGCGCTTTCATTTCCCTTACCGACGTCGCGGCACATGACAGTGGCCCCCTCGACCGCGTAGTCGTTATGCAACCGTTGTGGGACCGGCGGCCGGCTGGGCGGGGTGGTCAGGTGACGTGGGTGAGGGCGTCCCAGACGTTCTCCGCCTCCATCACCTCGAACCCTGGAGCGAACGCGACCGGCCCCACCGGGACCAGCGCGCGCTGCTCACCCGGCCGGCGACGGCTGCCGCCCTCCTCCAGCGAGCCCCGGGGCACCAGCGCCCGCTTGAACCCCAGCCGCGCGGCCTCCGACAGCCGGCGGCGGACGTCGCGCACCGGCCTGAGCTCGCCCGCCAGCCCCACCTCGCCCAGCGCGACGAGCCCTTGCGGTAGCGGCTTGTCGCCCGCCGCGCTGGCCACGGCGAGCATGACCGACAGGTCGACGGCGGGGTCGGCGAGCTTGATGCCGCCGACGGTGGCGGTGAAGACGTCGCAGCCGCCCAGCCTGGCGTTGAGCCTGCGCTCGAGGACGGCCAGGATCATCTGCACCCGGTAGGGGTCGAGGCCGGAGGAGGTGCGGCGCGGCTGCTGCGCCTCGGTGCGCGCGACCAGCGCCTGGACCTCGGCGGGCAGCGGTCTGGTGCCCTCGACGGTGACGGTGACGCAGGTGCCGGGCACCGGCTCGCTGCGGCGCGAGACGAACAGGCCGCTGGGGTCGGTGATGCCCTCGATGCCGCGGTCGTGGAGGTCGAAGCAGCCGACCTCGTCCGTCGGGCCGAACCTGTTCTTGATCGCGCGGACCATGCGCAGCCTGGAGTGGCGGTCGCCCTCGAAGCTGAGCACCACGTCGACCAGGTGCTCGAGGGTGCGGGGGCCGGCGATCGAGCCCTCCTTGGTGACGTGGCCGACCAGGACGGTGGCCATGTTGCGCTCCTTGGCCAGCCGGACGAGATTGGCGGCCACCTCCCGCACCTGCGTCACGCCGCCAGGGACGCCCGTGGCCTGCGCGGAGCCGACCGTCTGCACCGAGTCGACGATCAGGAGCTGCGGCTGGACCTTCTCCACATGAGTCATGAGCGCCGACAGCTCGGTCTCGGCGGCGAGGTAGAGCTTGTCGCGGATCGCCCCGATGCGGTCGGCGCGCAGCCGGACCTGGGCGGCCGACTCCTCGCCCGTGAGATAGAGGACGGTGGTCCACTCGGCGATGCGGGCGGCGGCCTCCAGCAGGAGCGTGGACTTGCCGATGCCCGGCTCGCCCGCCAGCAGCAGGACCGCGCCCGGCACCAGCCCGCCGCCGAGGACGCGGTCGAGCTCGCTCACGCCGGTCGGGCGGGCGGTGGCGATCTCCGCCTTGACGTCACCGATGGGTACGGCGGGGCCGCTGGTGGCGCCGGGCTGCACCACGTGGACCCCCGCTCGGGCGCCCTCCTCGTCGACCGTGCCCCACGCCTGGCACTCGCCGCACCTGCCGACCCACTTGGTGGTGCGCCAGCCGCACTCGGCGCAGCGGTAACCGGGCTTCTGTGCGGTCTTCGGTGCCATGCGGAGCAGGCTAGCCTGCGTGGCCGACAATCGGCCGCAGCCAGGACGCGGCGGTCTCGGGCGCTTTCACGGTGACCAGGCGTTCCGGACGTCCTGCGCGGGAGCCCTGCGCGGGAGCCCTGCGCGGGAGAGGCTCGTCGTGGAGAGGCGGCCGGGGTCAGGAGAGGCCGAGCTCGGCTTCCAGCATGCGCTTGGGCTTCGCGCCGACGACCTGCTTCACCGGCTCGCCGTTCTCGAAGAGCAGCAGGGTGGGCAGGCCCATCACGCCGTACCTGGTCATGATCTCGGGGTTCTCGTCGGTGTTGAGCTTGCCGATGGCCAGCCCGTGCTCCGCCTCGATCTGGTCCAGGACGGGCGCCACCATCCGGCAGGGTCCGCACCACTCCGCCCAGAAGTCCACCAGGACCGGCTCGGAGCTCTTGAGCACGAGCTCCTCGAAGTTCTCAGTCGTCAGCTTGATCATGCCTTCTCCTTCGCGAAACATCCGGTGCAGGCCTGGGTGAGCTGTCCTGCCACCTCCGCACGCCTGGCCAGCAGGAGGCCGATCTCCTCGTCGATCTGGGCCAGCTTGCGCCGGTAGACGGCGACGGACTCCGCGCACGCGCTGCCCGAGGCGTGACCCGCACGGAGGCAGTCGACGAACGGGCGGGCGTCCTCGAGCGTGAACCCCACCGTGAGCAGCTGGCGGATCTCGCTGACCAGCTTCACGTCCGAGAGGGAGTACTCGCGGTAGCCGTTCGCTCCCCTGCGGGCGCTGAGGAGCCCGTGCTTCTCGTAGTAGCGCAGGGAACGAGCGCTCACACCTGTCCGTTCGGCCAGCTCTCCGATCCGCATGCCACAACGGTAAACGTTGACGCCAGTGTCAAGGTCAAGCGGTCCGAAACGCCGCCATCGGACGACCGGTCGCCCGCCGCGCCGGTCAGAAGTAGCGCCAGCGCAGGACGTTCGGGTAGGCCAGCTCCACTCCGGTCGTCTCCCGGATCGCCTCCTCGGCCACCTCGGGCGCGAACTCGATGCGCAGCACCGCCTCGAGGTCGGCCCGGCGCTCGAAGACCATCCGCAGGTCCAGCTCGTCGCGCTGCCATCCCTGCCGGGACCAGAAGTCCTCCACGGCGCCGGGCGAGTACGCCGGCACCGTGCGCTGGAACCACCTGCCGAAGGCGCCGCGCGTGGCGTCGAGGTCGATCACGAACGCCGCGCCGCCCCGCCGTACGACGCGGGACAGCTCGCGCAGCCCCGGTTCGCAGCCGGGGCCGAAGAAGTAGGCCCACCGGGCGACGGCCACGTCGACGCCGGCGTCGGGCACCGGCAACGCCTGCGCGGTGGCCGCGTGGACGGACACGTTGGCGAGCCCGTCGCAGCGGCGGCGGGCCAGGCCGACGAGGTCGCCGTGGGGTTCGACGCCGATCACCCTGGCCGCTGTGGCGGCGAAGGACGGCAGGTGGTAGCCGCTGCCGCAGCCGATGTCGAGCACGGTCGCGCCGTCCCAGGGGCGGATCGCCCGCATCGCCGCGTCGGCCGCGCCGTCGGGGTCGACCGCGCGGTTCTCCAGCTCGTAGATCGCGGGGGTGTTCCAGATGTTCGGGCTGGGGATGGCTCCGGTGGCGACGCGCGGCATGCCCCCACGGTACGGCCTCGCGCGTAGGCTGGCAGCGTGGCAGATGTCATCCGCGTGCCCAATGCGAAGATCGCATTGTCCACTGCTTCGGTATATCCGGAACGTACCCCCGACGCCTTCGAGCTGGCCGCCCGCCTCGGCTACGACGGTGTGGAGATCATGGTGGGGGCCGACCCCGTCAGCCAGGACATCGACGTCATCGAGCGGTTGTCGGACCACTACGAGATCCCCGTCCTCGCGATCCACGCGCCCTGCCTGCTGGTAACCCAGCGCGTGTGGGGCCGCGACCCGTGGGCCAAGCTGCTGAAGGCGCAGAAGGCCGCCGAGCGGCTCGGCGCGCGCACGGTCGTGGTCCACCCGCCGTTCCGCTGGCAGCGTGACTACGCCCGCGACTTCGAGAACGGCCTGGCGAGGATGCGCGACGAGACCGACGTGGTCTTCGCGGTGGAGAACATGTTCCCCCTCAAGGCGCGAGGCAACGACGTCGTGCCGTACTCCCCCGACTGGAATCCGATCGACTACGCCTTCCCCCAGGTCACCCTCGACCTGTCGCACACGGCGGTCTCGGGCTCCGACGCGATGGAGATGGCGGTGAAGCTCGGCGACCGGCTCGCGCACCTGCACCTGGCCGACGGCGTCGGCGTGCCGAACAAGGACGAGCACCTGGTCCCCGGCAGGGGCAACCAGCCGTGCGCGCAGGTCCTCGAACGGCTGGCCAACACCGGCTTCGACGGGCTGGTGGTGCTGGAGATCAACACGCGCAAGGCGTCCAGCCGTACGGAACGGATCGACGATCTGGCGGAGGCCCTGGCCTTCGCCAGGCTGCACCTCGCGGCGTCTAGATGAGCGGGCCGCGGGGGAAAGTCCTCTCATGAGTGTCACTGGCCCCTCCCGCGCGCTTGGCAGGGTGTTCGACCGGGTCGCCGACGCCTACGATGCGGGCCGTCCCGGCTATCCGGGTGAGCTGTTCGACGCGCTCACGGAGCTGTCCGGCGTCGCGCTGGCGGGTGCGACGGTGGTCGACGTCGGCGCGGGCACCGGCATCTCGGCGCGTGCCCTGCGGGATCGCGGTGCCCGCGTGGTGGCCGTCGACCCCGGCCGCGAGATGCTGGCGCGGCTGATGGCGCGCAACCACACGGACAGGCAACACGCGGACAGGCAACACGCGGACGGGAACCACGCGGACGGGAATCACACGGACGGGAATCACGCGGACGGTGTCCACGCGGACGGTGTCCATGCGGACGGTGACGGCGCGCCGGTGGCGCTGGGTATCGTGGCGGCCGTGCAGGGGGACGGCAACGCCCTGCCCCTCAGGGACGGCGGCGCCGACCTGGTGACCTACGCCCAGTCGTGGCACTGGCTCGACCCCGACGTCTCGATCGCGGAGGCGCGGCGCGTGCTGCGCCCCGGCGGGAGGGTCGCCGCCTGGTGGAACACCACCGACGCCGCCAGTGCCGACTGGCTGGCCGCCTATGAGGTCCGCCTGGCGGAGGCGTGCGCCGCCTACTGGGGTCCGGCGCGACCCGAGTGGAACATGCCGAAGATCGCGGAGGCGCTGCCGGTCGAGGAGCGCTGGCTGCGCTGGACGCGCCGGGTCGCCGTCGACGCCTTCCTGCTCGACCTGCGCTCCCACTCCTACATGGCGACGATGCCCGCCGAGGCCGCCGACGAGCTGGTCGCCCTGCAACGCGCCGAGCTGCTGCGGGTCTTCCCCGACGGCGTGCTGACCGTCCCGATGCGCGTCTACCTGGCGGTCGGCGGATGACGGTCAAGCGCCGGACGGGACGCAGGCCGGGCGCCTCGGACACGCGTGGCGACATCCTCACCGCGGCCAGGCAGGTGTTCGCCGAGAAGGGGTTCGACAAGGCGACGGTCCGCGGCATCGCCCGCGAAGCCGCGGTCGACCCCGCCCTCGTGCACCACTACTTCGCGACCAAGGAGGGCTTGTTCGTCGAGGCCATGCGGCTGCCCATCGATCCCGACGACGTGCTGGGCCGGTTGCTGGACGGCCCGCGCGAGGAGGTGGGCGAGCGGCTGGTCCGGCTGATCCTCACGGTCACGGCCGACGCGCAGGCCAGGGAGCCCGTGCTCGCGCTCATGCGGTCGGCCATGACCAACGAGCAGGTGGTGCTCATGATGCGGGAGTTCATCACCAACGCGCTGCTGTACCGGGTGGCCGATGGTCTGGGCATCTCGCACCTGCGGATGGAGGCCGCGTTCGCCCAGCTCATCGGGGTGGTGCTGGCGCGTCACGTGCTCAGGCTCGAGCCGGTGGCCTCGGCTGATCTCGAGGAGCTGGTGGAGCTGGTCGGTCCTGCCGTACAGCGCTATCTGGCCTCGTAGAGCATCGTTCTACTATGGTCGCGGTGCCGTACCGACCAAAAGTTACCCGTCGGTAGGATAGTGGGCAGCCAACGCAGTCTGTGGGAGGACACGTGCTCTGGGTCGCCATCATCGGGCTCGCGATGACCGTGGCAGCGGTCGCCGTCGCGGGCCGCCGGACACTGTTCCTGTTCAAGCTCGCCACGGTGGGCCCACCCGCGCCCGAGCGCGTCCAGTACGCCAAGGACAACGTGGGCACCGAGGTCAAGGCGCAGCTCGTCGAGGTCTTCGGGCAGAAGAAGCTGCTGAAGTGGACGCCTTCGGGTGTCGCGCACTTCTTCGTCATGTGGGCCTTCTTCATCCTGCTGACCGTCTACATCGAGGCCTACGGCGCGATCATCCAGGGCGCGATCACCGGCCGGCCTGACTTCCACATCCCGCTCATCGGGCAGTGGTCGGTGCTGGGCTTCCTGCAGGACTTCATCGCGGTGGCCTGCGTGCTCGGCCTGATCGCGTTCGCGGCGATCCGGATCAAGAACTCCCCGAAGACGCTGGGCCGCAAGTCGCGCTTCTCCGGCTCGCACCTCGGTGGCGCGTGGCTCGTGCTGTTCATGATCTTCAACATCATCTGGACGCTGTTCCTCGCCCGCGGCGCGGCGGCGGCCAACGGCAACCTCCCCTACGACGGTGGCGCGTTCGTGTCGCTGGCCCTGGGCGAGGTGCTGCCGGCCAGCTCCCTGCTCGAAGAGATCGCGCTGCTGCTGCACATCGGCTTCATGCTGGTGTTCCTCGTCATCGTGGTGAACTCCAAGCACCTCCACATCTTCACCGCGCCGCTGAACGTGCTGTTCTCGCGCCGGCCCGACGGGCTCGGCGGCGCGCCGGAGCTGCGCGTCGACGGCAAGCCCGTCGACTTCGAGGACGAGGACCTCGACCCCGAACGGCTGGGCCGCGGCAAGATCGGCGACACCACCTGGAAGGGCTTCCTCGACTTCTACTCCTGCACCGAGTGCGGCCGCTGCCAGTCGCAGTGTCCCGCGTGGAACACCGACAAGCCGCTGTCGCCGAAGATGCTCATCCTCGACCAGCGTGACCACGCCTTCAAGGTCGCGCCGTACCTGCTGCAGGGCGACACCAGCCACGCCGACACCGACGTGCTCGCGCTGCTGGAGAAGCCGCTGGTCGGCGAGGAAGGCGTCATCCACCCGGACGTGCTGTGGTCGTGCACCAACTGCGGCGCCTGCGTCGAGCAGTGCCCGGTCGACATCGAGCACATCGACCACATCCTCGACATGCGCCGCTACCAGGTGATGGTCGAGTCGTCGTTCCCGTCCGAGGCGGGCGTGATGGTGAAGAACCTGGAGAACAAGGGCAACCCGTGGGGCATGTCCGAGATGAAGCGGGCCGACTGGATCGCGGAGCTCGACTTCGAGGTCACGCTCATCGACGAGAAGATGCCCGAGGACACCGAGTACCTGTTCTGGGTCGGCTGCGCGGGCGCCCTGGAGGACCGGGCGAAGAAGACCACGAAGGCCGTCGCCGAGCTGCTCCACATCGCGGGCGTGAAGTTCGCGGTGCTCGGCCCCGCCGAGGCGTGCACCGGTGACCCGGCCCGCCGCCTGGGCATGGAGTTCCTGTTCAACATGCTCGCCCAGCAGAACATCGAGACGCTGAACGAGGCGGGCGTCAAGAAGATCGTCGCGACCTGCCCCCACTGCTTCAACACCCTCGCCAACGAGTACCCGCAGCTCGGCGGCACCTACGAGGTCGTGCATCACACCCAGCTGCTGGCCAAGCTCGTGGACGAGGGCAAGCTCACCCCGATCACCCCGATCGAGGAGAAGATCACCTACCACGACCCGTGCTTCCTCGGCCGCCACAACAAGGTCTACAGCCAGCCGCGCGACATCATGTCGAAGGTCCCCGGCGTGCAGACCCAGGAGATGCACCGGCACAAGGACAGGGGCTTCTGCTGCGGAGCCGGTGGCGCCCGCATGTGGATGGAAGAGCGCATCGGCAAGCGCATCAACACCGAGCGGGTGGACGAGGCGCTGACCACGAACCCGGACACCGTCTCCACCGCCTGCCCGTTCTGCATGGTGATGCTCGGCGACGCGATCAACGAGAAGAAGAACAACGGCGAGGCCAAGGAGACGCTCGAAGTCGTGGACGTGGCCCAGTTGCTGATCAAGTCAGTCAAGGGCTGAGTCGGAAGTCCGCAACACCCTGTGTTGCGGACTTTCCCATGTCAGACGCGCGACGAAGCCGAAAACCTTTCTCCACATAACGGGAAAATCACGGTAACCTCAACGTCGCATGGCTTCATTCGACGGGGAGGGGGCTGCTGATGCGCGTCGTCGTGACGGACGCGGAAGTCACCCTGGCTGACGTGCTCTCCCTGCGACTCGCCATCGAAGGGCCGCTGGACCCGGGCACCAAACTGGTGCTGCGCCACCGCGCGACAGGCGTGGAACGGGAGGTCGCGCTCGCCACGACGGCGGTGCGGGCGCGTGACGCCACGCTCGCGGTCTCCCTCGCGCCGCTGACCCTGGGGGCCGGCCGCTGGGACACCTACCTGCGGCAGGAGGACGGCAGGAGCCGCATCAGGAGCGTCGACCCCGGCTTCTCCCTCGACCATCTCGACACCTACGCGCTGTCGAAGCGGACCGTCGCCTACCGGGCCTACCGCACCAGGAACGGCTACCTCGCGCTCAGGGTCTCCGACGCCGAGCCGGCCGCGGAGGTGCGGGCGGTCTGGTTCAGGGAGGGCCGGTTCGAGGTGACGGGCCTGCTGGCCTACACGGGGCTCGACGACGACGACTCCAGGCACGAGGCCAGGATCGCCCTGCGCCGCAGGCAGCCCGCCCCGGTCAAGGACCCTCCCGGGGACGGGAAGGACGCCGCGACCGTGGCCGCCGCCGCGACCGTGCAGGGGGTGCGCTTCCACGCCGCCGTCTCGCTGGTCGACGTGGTCGCCGCCGACCCCGAGGGCGTGGGGACGTGGGAACCGTCGCTGGAGGTGGAAGGCGTTCCCCGCCCGCTGCGGCTGGCCTCCCGGCTCGACGACGTGGACGGCAAGCGCGGCCGCCTCCACTACCCGGCGATGCGCGTGGACGGCGTGCCCGTCCGGCCCTGCTACACCGCCGACGACGAGCTGCGGATCGAGGTGGGCGTGTGAAGGTCAGCTTCGTGCTCCCCTCCGCGTACGGCATGCGCGGCGACGTCCGCTCCACCCTCAACCTGGCCTCCGACCTGGCCGAGCGGCACGAGGTCGAGGTGATCAGCGTCAGGCGGCAGAAGGAGAAGCCGTTCTTCGCCGTCAGCGGCAAGGTGCGGATGCGCACGCTCGTCGACGCCAGGCCGGGCGCCAGGCATCTGCTGCCGCGCGGTCAGATGCGCACGGAGGTGGCGCTGTGGCGGTTGCTTCGCACGCTCAAGAGTGACGTTCTGGTCACCACCCGGCCACCGATCAGTGTCCAGGCGGCCAGATACGCGCCGAAGGAGACGCTCAAGATCGCGCGGGAGTGGGGGCGGCCTGCCGTACCGGGGCCGGTGCAGCGGTTCTACCCGCGGCTCGACGCGGTGGTGACGGCCACGGACAGCGGGCGGGCGGACTGGGAGCGGCTGCTGGGCGCCGCCCCCGCCGTCCTCACGGTGCCCGACGCGCTGCCCGGCGGGCTGTGGCCGCGGTCGAGGATGGACAACAGGATCGTGGCCACCGGCGGGCGCTGGGTCGCCACCCGCGCCTACGACCGGTTGATCAGGGCGTTCGCGATCGTGGCCGACAAGCGGCCCGACTGGCGGCTGCGGCTGTACGGCGGCGGCCCGGAGGAACGCCGGCTGCGTGACCTGGTGCGCGACCTCGACCTGCACAACCACGTCTACTTCATGGGGACGACGCCCGACCTGGCGGGGGAGTTCGCCAAGGCGTCCATCGTGGCCACCACCTCGCGGGCCGAGACGCTCGGGATGGCGGTCCTGGAGGCGATGGGCTGCGGCGTGCCGGTCGTCGGCTTCGACGGCGCCCGCGGCCCGGCCGAGTACATCATCACCGGCTACAACGGCGTCCTCGTGCCCGACGGCGAGATCGAGATGTACGCAGCGGCGCTGCTCACGCTGATCGACGACGACCGCAGGCGCAGGTCGCTCGCCGCGGGAGCGCTCGACACCGCTTCCCGGCACTCGGCGGACGCGGTCGCGACGCTCTGGGAAGAGCTGATCGCCGAACTGCGCTGACTGGGTACCTTTGATGCATGCATGGGTACAGCGGAGACAAGCAGGCCTATCTGACCCGCCTGCGGCGTATCGAGGGTCAGATCCGGGGCCTGCAGCGCATGGTGGAGGACGACGCCTACTGCATCGACATCCTCACCCAGGTCTCGGCGGCCACGCGGGCGCTTCAGGCGGTGGCGCTCGGGCTGCTGGAGGAGCACATCTCCCATTGCGTGACCGACGCGATCAACACCGGCGGGCCGGAGGCGGAGGCGAAGGTCAAGGAGGCGTCCGCGGCGATCGCGCGGCTCGTTCGTTCGTGACTAGTCATTCCGGGCTTCGGTGAACCATCCGAAAAACCGTGTCCCGGACCCCGCGGGAGTCCGGGACTAGGTCAATGTGATGGTCTTCAGCGGCTCGCCGAAGTCCGCAATCCGAGCGCGTCGTCGAGCTCATCCAAGGTGAGCCGCCGTTCACTGATGGCTACGGCGGACAGAACCTCGGCGTAGAGCGCAATCTCGTCCAACGCGACACGGTCGTGAACCCGAGAGTCCAGGTCGTCGTGCCCCACCGCGTCGTCCTTCCTTCCGCAGCCCACACCCTCTTCGAGGTTACGGCGGAGGCTCTTCTGGCGACATGGCCCATCGGGGTCATTCCTTGCGGCGCCATCCTGCCCCCACAAGGATCATTTCCCGAAACCGAGATCACAATTCGGCGAATACCGTTCCAAGAGTGATATTTACCGAGTAAGGGTGAAATAGCGAGATTAGTGGTTTAGATGGGGATCGTCGCGCTCATGGATCAACCTGTGCACGATCGCGGCGGCCCCGGGGAAACCGCGCTCGGGCACCGGCGTACGGGTCAGCCGGCACCACGCCAGCCCCGCCGCGTAGGCGGCGCCCAGCACCGCGGCCGCGCCGTCCCTGGTCGGCGGTACGGCGTCGAGCCAGCGGGGGCCCACCTCGAACCCGTCGGGCTCGGTCTGCTCGCCGCGCGGCGCGGCCAACTGGACGCGGAGCGCGTGGCGCAGGCGATGATCCAGCCAGGCGACCACGGTCGGCAGGCCCTCGGGGGCGTCGGCGTGGTCGGCGGCGAGCAGGGCGGCGGCCGTCCGGTGCGGATCTGACGAGAAGGCCACGGCCTCCAGGAGGTCGCCGACCGTGTGGCGGAAGTGCTCGCCCGGGTCGGTCTCGGCCAGGACGGCACGCGCCAGGTGCTCGGGCACCCTGGACAGCCAGGCCCGCCGCAGGGCCTTGTCGGCGGCGGCCCCGTTCCGGGTCGCCGCCTCCTCGGCCGCGGCCCCGCCCACGCCGCCCTGAGCGCCGCCCACGCCGCCCTGAGAGGCCCCGCTCGGTGTCCGGGAGCCGGCTGTGGCGCTGGCTTCCCGCCAGGGGCCGGTTTCTCGCCAGGGGCCGGTCGCGGCGCCGGCTCCACTCCAGGAGCCGGTGGTGGGGCCGGATCCACGTTCTGCGCCGGCCGTCCCGCCGTGGGAGCCGGTTTCGCGCGAGGGGCCGGTCATGGCGCCCGTTTCGATCCACGCGCCTGTCGCGGGGCCGGTTCCGTGCGCGGGGGCGGTTCCGTGCGCGGGGCCGGTTCCGTGCGCTGGGCCGGTCGTCCCGCTCTGGGAGCCGGCTGTGGGGCCGGCTGTGGGGCCGGCGTCCCGACAGGGGCCCGTTGTGACGCCCGTTTCGATCCAGGGGCCGGTCGTAGTGTCCGGGTCGCGCCAAGAGCCTGTCCGGCCGCTCGGATCGCCCCAGGAGCCAGGTGCGGCCCCTTCCGTGGTCGTGGGCGGCGGCTGGTGGAGGCCGGAGGGCATGGCGCCCTGGTAGCCGGGTGCGCTCCCGCCCGCGGTGGAGTGCCAGGCGGCCGGGGGCGGGCCGCCCGTGCCATGGCCCGCGGCGTGCGGGAAGCCGCCGGTGGACCCCACGGAAGGCGGTGGAGGGAAGGCGCCGGTGGTCCCGACGGGAGGCGGTGGTGGGAAGGCGCCGGTGGTCCCGACGGGAGGCGGTGGAGGGAACGACCCGGTGGCGGGCCCGTACGGCGCGGCGGCCCCGTGCGACCCGCCTGGCCCGTGAGATGCGCCTGGCCCGTACGGCGTGGCGGCCCCGTGCGACTCGCCTGGCCGGTGAGGCCCGCCTGGCCCGTACGGCGGGGCGGGGGTCGGGCGGGGCAGGGGGCCCGTGGCCGTCTGGTGGTCCAGGGAGGGGTTGCGCAGCGCCGGCTCCAGCATCGCGATGAGCGCCTCGGCCCGGGGACGGAAGCGCGCGTCGGCGCGCAGGATCCCCGCCGTGTCGGCCATGAGGGCGGCCAGGCGCAACGCCGATCGGGGCGCGCCGGCGCGGACGCGCTCGCCGTACAGGGTGACGAGGGACTTCAGTGGCGGGGACGGCAGCCAGCGCACCCACTCGTCGCCCGGCAGCGGGCGGCCCAGGTACTCGCCGAACACCGAGAGGAGCTGCTCGTTGCCGTCGAAGGCGGGCGCGTAGGCGCACCACATGATCGCCGCCCAGATCGCCGCCACGGTGCTCGGCACGTCGCTCGCGAAGACGTCGCGGAAGGAGGTCAGCGGGTAGTCGTCGACCGAGCGCCTGCCGTTCGCCCTGACCAGCGCGCGGATCTCCGCGGTGAGCGCCGGCGGCACGTCGGGGCCGACGAAGGCCTGGCTGGACCAGCGTCCGGCGGCGAAGTCGGGGCCGGTGGGCACCAGGTGCGGCAGCAGGACGCCGGTGTGGCGATCGAGGCGGGCGGGGCTGTTGCGGGGCGGCGCCGACAGGTGCCAGCGGCCGTCGCCCGGGTCCTGGAGGTACCAGCGGGCGTGCGCGCCGAAGATCCACCTGCCGCCGTCGGGTGTGGCCAGGGCTCGGGATGCGATGGCGTTGGCCCTGGTCGGGAGGGGGAGTGTCGCCCAGCGCGGGTCTGAGACCATGGCGCGGACGTCCGCCTCGATGGCCGTGAACCGCATGGCGGCATCGTAGCCCGACGCCGCGACGCGCAAGAATGTCCCATTATGAGAGCCAAGATCGCGGTGTCCCTGCTTGCCGCCTGTGCCCTGGCCGGGTGCGGCACGGCGGCGTCGAGCCGGCCTCCCGCGCCGAAGGCGCTCACCGCGGCCGACGTGCGCGCCCCGGACCCAGGCGGCGAGGTGGGCTCGGCCTCCAGCGAGTTCTCCAGCGCCGCCGAGCTCGCCGTCTGGAGCCAGCTGAGCGACACCCAGGGCGACCCGGACCGGCTCGCCAAGCTCGACGTGGACGGCACCGCGAAGGGTGCCCTCTACCTGGAGCCCACGACCTCCACCTGGTTCGACGCCTTCCGCGGCCCGTTCGTCTACCAGGAGCTGGCCGGCGACATCGTCCTGCACACCAGGCTCAAGGTCGAGGGCAGGAAGGGCGGCACGCCCCGGCGCAAGTTCTCCCTCGGCGGCGCGATGCTGCGCGTGCCGCGGTCCAACGACAAGCCGAACTGGATCTCGGTCACCACCGGCACGGGGGACAAGGCCGAAGGGGTGGAGTTGAAGGAGACCGTGGACGGCGCCTCCAAGCCGAAGGAGGTGCGGGTCGGCGCCGGCTGGACGGAGCTGATCCTCGCCAGGACGGGCGCCGTCGTGTCCGCGCTGTACAAGGAGGACGGCGGCACGTGGAAGGTCGGACAGCGATGGCTGCGGCCCGACCTGCCGAAGGTGCTGGAGTGGGGCGTGACCGGCTACACCGACTGGGACGGCTACGGCGCGCTGAAGAAGGACGCCGCCAAGGCCAACGCCACCAGGACGATCAAGGGCAGGCCTGACCTCAGGATGACCGTCGACTACGTGCGCTTCCTGCGGCCCGCCACGCCGGAGGCGGACCTGATGAAGGCCCCTGACGACGTGCTGATCAAACTGCTGAAGCCCGCCGGTGCCTGAGCGCCTTGGCCATGTACCGGTCGGGGGTCTGCGCGAAGCTCGCCCTGTCGTCGTCGGTGAGCTCGCGGACCACCCTGCCGGGCACGCCCGCCACGAGCACGCCTGAGGGGATCTTCTTGCCGGGGCCGACCAGCGCGCCGGCCGCGACCAGGCTGCCCGCCCCGATCCGGGCGCCGCCGAGCACGATCGCGCCGATGCCGATCAGCGCGCCGGTCTCGACGTGGGCGCCGTGGACCATGGCCTTGTGGCCGAGGCTCACGCGTGGTTCGAGTACGGCGGGCTCGCCGGGGTCGGCGTGCAGGCAGCACAGGTCCTGAACGTTGCACTCCTCGCCGACCTCGATGCGCTCGTCGTCGCCGCGCAGGACCGAGCCGTACCAGATGTTGGCTCCACGGCTTACTGTGACATTCCCGACGACGACCACGCCCGGCGCGATATATGCGTCTGGGTGAATGTCAGGAATTGCACCGTCATCCAGGGCTGCGATGTACATCTTGACCATCGTAGTGGCCGCGTCCTGAGAGGATCGTGCCTGGCCGGCTCGGCGGCATCTGAGCAGGCGCACAGCGCGCGTTTCCCATCAGGATTCTCCGGGCAGGTATGGCGTTCGGGTTGCGGACTTGGGCAGATGGCAGGAAAGTCGTCTCCTGACACGTCGTTGTCGGACCCTCACAAACCGCAAGCTCCCCACCTAGGTACTCCTCATGACAAACCAGCACGAGAGCTTTCCCGACCTGATGCAGGAAGACGTCTTCGAAACCGTCATGCGCGGCTACAGCCGCCGTCAGGTGAACGACTATGTGATCCGCTCCCGCAACCAGATCAGGGATCTGGAGGAGCGGCTGGCACGAGCGATCGACCAGGCGGAGCAGGGCCGTGCCGAGCTCGCCGAGGCCAGACGCCGGATGGTCGAGGCGCCGCAGAGCTACGACGACCTCAGCCCGCGGCTCGCCCAGATCCTCAAGCTGGGCGAGGAGGAGGCGGCCGCCAAGCGGGAGGACGCCGAGTCCGAGGCCAGAAGGGTGCGCGAGACGGCCACCATGGAAGCCGAGCGGATGGTCTCCTCGGCGCGTGAGACCGCCGACAACATCCTGACCAGCGCGCAGGCCGAGGCCGAGCGCCGGGTGGGCGAGGCGACCGGTGCGGCCGAGCGCATGCTGGCCCAGGCGGGCGCGGACGCGGAGGAGACGTTGACCACCTCGCGGGCCGAGGCGGAAGAGGCGGTGCGCATGGCCCACGCCGAGGCCGACAGGATGCTCACGGCGGCAAGGGCGGAGGCGGAGCAGACCGTCGAGGGCGCGCGGCAGGAGGCCGAGTCCACGGTGACGGCGGCGCGGGCCGAGGCCGAGGCGACGCTGGCCGCCGCCCAGGGTCAGGCGCAGGCCGCGCTCTCCGCCGCCGAGCAGCGCGTCAACGCGCTCGACGAGCACGCGGGACGGCGGGTCACCTACCTCACCGACACCCACGGCGAGGTGGTCAGGCGCCTCAACGAGATCACCTCGGTGCTCGGCGACCTGATGCGCAGGGAGAACGCGGCGGGGCCGCTGATCCCGATGCTGGAGCCCGCCGTTGAGCCGGTGGTCGAGCCCGCGGCCGAGGAGGTCGACGAGGTGCGGATGATCGTCGAGGACGAGCCGGCCGACGCGGTGGAGGAACAGCCCCAGGTCGCCCCGGTCTCCGAGGACACCGACGTCAACCTGGGCACGCTGGCGCACAAGTAGCGGCGCGCGCCGGCTCACGTCCCGCTGGGCGGGCGGGGCCGGGAGAGAAAGCCGGGGCGGAAGCCCCCGCCCCCGATAGGGTCGGAGACTTCCGCGCCTGGGGGCCCGGTGCCGGAGCCGCCGAGACGCTGAACCCGGCACCGGGCTGCTCGTGGCCTCGGGACGAGGCCGGGGCGCGTGCCGTGGATCCCCCGCCTAGAACGATCCACAGCACGCGCGCTAGGGGGCGGGCCCTGCCCGCCTCTCCTGATCCCTCAACTGTTCGCGGAGGCCCTCAGGGTCGTCGGCGTCGATGGTCATGGCACATCCCGCGTCGCGCTGCTCCGCGCTCAGCGGGTGGTGCCGGGTGGCCCACCAGCGGCCCGCGTCGCTCCGCCAGATGGTCCAGTGGGGGTACTCCAGGGCGATCTCGGCGAGATGCCGGTCAAAGGACATCTGGTCACCCTTTCCGGGTCCCCACTTCTGCTTCCTCTTAGAAGGTGCGCCACATCTCTAGAGAAATCAATGATCGCAGGGGACAGGTCAACCTATCGCTTGACAAATCAGCTTGACCTACGCGTCGAAGTCGTACTGGAGTACGTAGGACGCGGAGTCAAGGACCATCTCGTTGTATTCGACGGGCAGACCACCCGCGGTGTAGGCGGTCCTGGAGATCACGATCACCGGAGTGCCCGCGGGCAGTTCCAGCAGGCCCGCCTCCCCGGGCTGCGGCATGCGGGCGCGCACCTCCTCGGTGAAGTGCGCGGGTGGCAGGCCGAGGTCGCGCAGCCGGGCGTAGACGCCGCCGGGCCCGGTGTCCGGCAACGTGATGGCGCTGCCCTCCACCAGGTCGGCCGGAAAGTAGGACGTGGCCAGTTGGACGGGCCGGGCGTCGACCGAGTACCGGCGGCGCCTGATCCACACCTCGGTGCTGTCGAGGACGCCGGCGGTCGCCTCGTCGGCGCGCCCGCGGGCCACCTCCACCGCGTCCACGGTGAAGGGACGGCCGCGGGTGTCGGCGTCCCAGATGGCCCGTCCCTGGCCCCACTGCTCGCGGGACAGGCGTCGTGATCCGTGCCTGCGGATCGGCTTGAACTGTCGGACGTAGACCCCAGAACCTCGCTTCGGCACCGCCAGCCCTTCATTGATCAGCACGGCCAGCGCCTGGCGGGCGGTGGCGCGAGCGATTCCGTGTTCTGCCATGAGCGCGTTCTCGCCCGGTAGTCGCTCCCCGTCACGCAGTTCGCCGGACAGGATCCTGGCGCGCAGGCCGTCGGCGATCCGTCGATAGATCGGGGGCTCCTGAGGTACCGGGGATTCAGACACGTTTGATCACCCTCTGTCACCAACCAGGTTTGGCGTCTCCAGAGAACTTGCCCCGCCTTGTCCACGATCGCACAGATACGCAGGATGGTCCCGAGCTTCTTTTGAGTGGATCGTGCCCGTGTGGTGACCGTCGCGAGTTTTCGCGGGCCGTTACTGTGGAACGGTCCTGGCCACTATCTGGACCCCCACCAGCGGCGAGTAATCAGCGCGGCAAGAATCGCCCCCACCGTGTTGATCAAGACGTCGTCGATCGAGGAGTAGCGGCCGAGGCGCAGGCCGTACTGCAGCAGTTCGACGGTCGTGGAGGCGGCCGCCGCCACGGCGGCCACGCGGGCCAGGCTCGCGAAGCGGGTCGACCGGACCGGAAGCAGCGCACCCAGGCAGGCGAAGACCAGCAGGTTGCCGCCGACCTGCACAAACACGGTCGCGGGAGGCGCGGAGGCGATCCAGGTCAGGTCGGCGAACGGCACGAGATTGACGCCGCTCCGACCGCCTGCCGGGGTGAGGATCATCCAGATCCAGGGGGCCGTGCCCGCGACGATGCCGACGTCGGCGACGGCGGTGCGGGCCGGAGCGGGGTGCCCGCGCCTGCGGCGCGCCCGGGTGAGCGCCAGCGCCGCCAGGACGGCCAGCGGAACCCCCAACAGCCCCGCGATGATGACATGTCCCCATAAATCCCAGGTTTGGCCCACGGGGCAATAATGCAGGTACGGAAAAGTGTCCGAAAGGGCAGCCAAATATCGGCGGGTGTGGGACAAGTTCCGGGCCCGCCGGCGCCGGAACGCCGGCCACGGTCGGTGACCGGACGCGCCGGCTAGATCGCCCGGGTGAGCGCCCTGGACACACCCAGTGCGGCCGTCTTGACCGCTGGCGCCAGCCGGGTGGGATGGAAACGGGCCAGCGGCACCGACACCGACAGCGCCGCCACCGCGGCGCCCGCGCGGAAGACCGGCGCCGCGATGCAGGCGCCGCCGAGCTGCGCCTCCTCCCGCTCGTAGGCCAGGCCCGCCGCCTGGATCTGCCCGAGGGCCTCCTCCAGCCGCTTGGGGTCCACGATCGAGTGCGGGGTGAGCCTGCGCAGCGGTCGCCCGAGGACCTCCTCGATGAACGCGGGGCCCGAGTAGGCCAGCAGCGCCTTGCCGACCCCGGTGCAGGTGAGCGGCAGCCGTCCGCCCACCCGCGAGGGCAGCGAGAACGACTCGTGGCCGCGGATCTTCTCGACGTAGACCACGTCGAAGCCGTCGCGCACGCCCAGGTGGATCGTCTCGCGGGTGGCCTCGTAGAGGTCGTGCATGAACGGCAGGGCGGCGTGGCGCAGGTCGCGTTCGAGAGGGACGATGCTACCGAGCTCGAACAACCGGCGGCCGAGGTAGTACCCGTCCTCCCTGCGTGCGACGGCGCCGATCTCGGTCAGCTCGGTGAGCAGCCGGAAGGCGGTGGTCTTGGGGAGGTGGCAGTGCTGGGCGACGTCCATCAGCCGGAGCGGGCCGCCGCTCGGCCGGAACGCGTCCAGGACGAGCCATGACTTCTCCAGCATCGACAGCCGGTCGGAGTTCCGTGTCACGGAACGCATTCTTGTCCGAAACCGCCGGGAAGTTCTATACCCCTTGGTGGAGGGATGATGTCATTTGAGCAGGTAGCCCACTTCATCGGCGGATCCTGGGTGGCGGAGGGCGAGCCGTTCCCGTCCTACGATCCCATGACCGGACAGGTGGTTCGTCAGGTCCATGAGGCGGACCAGGCGGTGGTCGACCGGGCCGTGCGCGCCGCCCGCGCGGCCGCGCCGGACTGGGCCGCGCTGCCGATGGCCGAGCGGGCCGCGTGGATGCGCCGCCTGGCCGACGGGATCGAGGCGCGGTTCGACGACCTGGTGGCCGCCGAGATCGCCGACACGGGCAAGCCGCTGGAACAGACCCGCACGCTCGACATCCCGCGCGGCGCGGCCAACTTCCGCGCCTTCGCCGAGATCGCCGCGCAGCGCCCGGCCGAGGCCTTCCACCTGCCCGACGTCCTCAGCTACACCGTGCGCCGGCCGCTGGGCGTGGTCGCGGTCGTGGTGCCGTGGAACCTGCCGTTCCTGCTGATGACCTGGAAGCTGGGCCCGGCGCTGGTCGCGGGCAACACCGTCGTGGTCAAGCCGTCGGAGAACACCCCCGGCTCGGCCGCCCTCTTCGCCGAGATCTGCGCCTCCGTGGGACTGCCGCCCGGTGTGGTCAACGTGATCCACGGGTACGGCGAGTCGGGCCGGCTCCTCGTCTCGCACGAAGGGGTCGACGGGGTGACCTTCACCGGCTCCACCCGCACCGGAACCGCGATCATGAAGTCGGTCGCCGACCGGGTGAAGCCGATCTCCTTCGAGCTCGGCGGCAAGAACGCCGGCCTGGTCTTCGCCGACGCCGACCTCGGCAAGGCGGTCGAGGGCAGCGTGCGGTCGGTGTTCACCAACGGCGGCCAGGTGTGCCTGTGCACCGAGCGCCTCTACGTCGAGCGGCCCGTCTTCGAGGAGTTCTGCGCCCTGCTGGCCGAGCGGGCCGCCACCGTCACCCCGCAGCCGATGATCTCGGCGCAGCACCGGGAGAAGGTGCTGTCGTACTACGCGCTGGCCCGCGACGAGGGGGCCAAGTTCCTGACCGGTGGCGGCGCCCCCGAAGGCCCCGGGTACTTCGTCGAGCCCACGGTGGTCACCGGACTGCCCGAGTCCTCCCGCTTCAACAGGGAAGAGATCTTCGGGCCGGTCTGCCACGTGGCGCCGTTCGACACCGAGGACGAGGCCGTCGCGCTGGCCAACGACTCCGACTACGGCCTGGCCGCCACCGTGTGGACGACCGGCCTCGACCGGGCGCACCGGGTCGCGCGCCGGCTGGAGGCGGGGCTCGTCTGGGTCAACACGTGGTACCTGCGCGACCTGCGCACCCCGTTCGGCGGCGTCAAGCTGTCGGGCATCGGCCGGGAGGGCGGCACCCAGTCGCTGGACTTCTACTCCGAACCGACCACGATCACGATCAAGCTGGAAGGTGGCGCATGAACGACGAGTGGGCCGAGGCCGTGGACGTTCGTACCCAGGCGGCCGACCGGCTGCTCGAAGCCCAGCGCTCGGGCAAACCGTGCGCTCCGGTCAAGGACCTGGTGAGCACGGCGGAGGAGGCCTACGCCGTCCAGGAGATCAACACGCGCCGGGCGCTCGACGAAGGACGCAGGCTGGTCGGGCGCAAGATCGGGCTGACCAACCTCGCCGTGCAGAAGCAGCTCGGGGTGGACCAGCCCGACTTCGGCGTGCTGTTCGCCGACATGGCCTACCTCGACGGGCTGCCGGTGCCGTACGAGAGGTTCCTGCAGCCGCGGGCGGAGGCGGAGGTCGCCCTGGTCCTGGCACACGACCTGGTGGGCGGGCCCTTCACGGTGGCCGAGGTGATCAGGGCGGTGGACTTCGCGCTGCCCGCCATCGAGATCGTCGACTCGCGCGTCGCCGACTGGGACATCACCCTGGCCGACACCATCGCCGACAACGCCTCCAGCGGCGCCTTCGTGCTCGGCAACACGCCGGTGGGGCTGCGGGGGCTCGACCTGCGCCTGGCGGGGATGACGATGACCAGGCGCGGGCAGGAGGTGTCGACCGGGGCGGGCGCGGCGTGCATGGGCCACCCGCTGAACGCGGCGGTCTGGCTCGCCGACACGCTCGGCGGCACCGACTACCCGCTGCGCGCGGGAGACGTCGTGCTGACCGGCGCGCTCGGCCCCGTCGTGCCGGTCGAGGAGGGTGACGTGTTCGAGGCGGTCATCGACGGTCTCGGCTCGGTGCGGGCGGTGTTCGCATGAGGCTGGCGATCATCGGCTCGGGGAACATCGGGACCGACCTGATGTTCAAGGCCCTGCTCTCGAAGAAGGTCGAGGTCGTGGCCATGGCGGGCATCGACCCCGCCTCGGACGGCCTGGCCAGGGCGCGGCGCAGGGGCCTGGAGACGACCTCAGCCGGGGTCGAGGGGCTGGTGTCGCTGCCGTCCTTCGAGTCGGTCGACCTGGTGCTCGACGCCACCTCGGCGGGCGCCCACGCGCACAACGCCGCCGTCGTCCAGTCGTACGGCAAGCGCGTCATCGACCTCACGCCCGCCGCGCTCGGCCCCTACGTGGTGCCCTCGGTCAACCTCGACGCCCACCTGTCGGCGCCCAACCTGAACATGGTGACGTGCGGCGGCCAGGCCACGATCCCGATCGTGGCCGCGGTGTCGAGGGTGGCCGGGGTCGCCTACGCGGAGATCGTGGCCTCGATCGCCTCGAAGTCGGCGGGGCCGGGCACCCGGGCCAACATCGACGAGTTCACGGTGACGACGGCCAGGGCGCTGGAGCAGGTGGGCGGTGCGCGGCGGGGCAAGGCGATCATCGTGCTGAACCCGGCGGAGCCGCCGCTGATCATGCGGGACACCGTCTACTGCCTCGTGGACTCCTGCGAGGAGGACGAGGTGGCCGCCTCGGTGGCCGCCATGGTGGCCTCGGTGCAGGAGTACGTGCCCGGGTACCGGCTGAAGCAGGAGGTGCAGTTCACGCCCGTGTCGGCCGACGAGCCGGTGTGGACGCTGGCCAACGGGGCGCGGGGCGGGGTGAAGGTGAGCGTCTTCCTGGAGGTGGAGGGGGCGGCCCACTACCTGCCCGCCTACGCGGGGAACCTCGACATCATGACCGCGGCCGCCCTGCGCACGGCCGAACGGCTCGCGGAGACCGCCGCGGCCGTACCGGTCGCCGCGCCGGCCGGTCACGCGGGGTCGAGCGACGAGGAGGGCTGGGCATGAGCCCGCGCATCTACCTGCAGGACGTGACGTTGCGGGACGGCATGCACGCCATCCGCCACCGCTACACGCTCGACCAGGCCACCGCCGTCGCCGCCGCGCTCGACGCGGCCGGCGTGGCGGCGATCGAGGTCGCGCACGGCGACGGTCTGGCGGGCGGCAGCTTCAACTACGGCCCCGGTGCGCACACCGACGAGGAGTGGATCGAGGCCGTCGCGGGTGCCGTCACGAACGCCAGGCTCACCACGCTGCTGCTACCGGGCATCGGCACCATCGAGGACCTCAGGAAGGCTCACGCGCTGGGCGTCACCTCGGTCAGGATCGCCACGCACTGCACCGAGGCCGACATCTCCGCCCAGCACATCGCCACCGCCCGCGAGCTCGGCATGGACGTCGCGGGGTTCCTGATGATGTCGCACATGGCCCCGCCCGAGGTCCTCGCCGCGCAGGCCAAGCTCATGGAGTCGTACGGCGCGCACTGCGTCTACGTCACCGACTCCGGCGGCGGCCTCACCATGGACGGCGCGAGGGAGCGGATCAGGGCCTACCGTGACGCGCTCAGGCCCGAGACGGAGATCGGCATCCACGCCCACCACAACCTCAGCCTGGGCGTGGCCAACTCGGTGGTCGCGGTGGAGAACGGCTGCACCCGCGTGGACGCCTCGCTGGCCGGGATGGGGGCGGGCGCGGGGAACGCGCCGCTCGAGGTGTTCGTCGCCGTGGCCGACCTCATGGGCTGGCAGCACGGCTGCGACCTCTACGCGCTCATGGACGCCGCCGACGACCTGGTGCGGCCCTTGCAGGACCGCCCCGTGCGGGTCGACAGGGAGACGCTGACGCTCGGCTACGCGGGCGTCTACTCCAGCTTCCTGCGGCACGCGGAGGCGGCCTCGCAGCGGTACGGCGTCGACACCCGCGAGATCCTGGCCGAGGCCGGCCGCCGCGGGATGGTCGGCGGCCAGGAGGACATGATCGTCGACATCGCATTGGACCTGACGAAATGAAGCTGGCGCAGGCGCTGCACGAGGCCGCGCGCACCAGGATGCCCATTCCCCAGCCCGGGGACGGGCTCGACGTCGCCACCGCCTACGAGATCCAGGCCGAGGTCGTCGCCCTGCGCGGCGAGCCGCTGTCGGGCGTCAAGCTGGGTTTCACCAGCGAGGCCAAGCGCCGCCAGATGGGGGTCGACGACCTCATCCTGGGCCGGTTGACGCCGTCGATGGCCGAGATCGACCACGGCGCCTACATCCATCCGAGGGTCGAGCCCGAGGTGGTCTACCTGGTCGGGCGCAGGATCGAGAGCGTCGAGGACGCCCGGCGGCCGGGCGCCGTGGCCGCGGTCGCGGCGGGCATCGAGGTGATCGACTCCCGCTACGAGAACTTCAGGTTCTCGCTGGAGAGCGTCATCGCCGACAACACCTCGGCGGCGGGCTACGCGATCGGGCCGTGGCGGCCCTACGACGTCGACGACTGGAACCTCGGTGTGATCTTCGAGATCGACGGGCGGCCGGTGCACGTCGGGTCGACGGCGGCGATCCTCGGCGACCCGCGCAGGGCGATCGTCGAGGCGGCCCGGCTGGCCGCCCGGGTGGGGCTGGTGATCGAGGAGGGCGCCATCCTCCTGGCGGGCGCCGCCACGCCCGCCGAGCCGCTGCGGGCCGGCGCGCACGTGCGGGTGGAGATCCAGCGACTCGGGCAGGTGACGCTGTGATGCTGGTCGAGGGAAAGGCCACGCCGAGGGGGAGGTTCCCGCACGTCAGGCGGGCGGGCGACTTCCTCTACGTGTCGGGGACCAGCTCCAGGCGGCCCGACAACACCTTCGCCGGTGTGGAGGTCGACGAGCTGGGCACCACGGACCTCGACATCCGCGCGCAGACCAGAGCGGTGATCGAGAACATCGGCGACATCCTGCGCGCGGCTGGAGCCGACCTCGCCGACCTGGTACAGATCACCACGTACTTGGTCAACATGAACGACTTCAAGGGCTACAACGAGGTCTACGCCGAGTTCTTCGACGAGACCGGGCCCACGCGCACCACGGTGGCCGTCCATCAACTGCCGCACCCGCACCTGCTCATCGAGATGCAGGCCGTCGCCTACTCACCCAAGGAGCGCGCATGATCCCGCCCATCGACTTCACCAAGTGGATCGACGAGCACGCCCACCTGCTCAAGCCGCCTGTGGGCAACAAGGTGGTCTTCGAGCAGGCGGACGACTTCATCGTCATGGTCGTCGGCGGCCCCAACCAGCGCACCGACTTCCACGTCGACCCGTACGAGGAGCTGTTCTTCCAGATCAAGGGGAACATGCACCTCAACGTCATGACTCCGGAAGGACCCGACACCGTCCACATCCGCGAAGGCCAGATGTGGCTGCTGCCGGGCAACCTGCCGCACTCCCCGCAGCGCGAGGCCGACTCCGTCGGCCTGGTGATCGAGCGCATCAGGCCGGAGGGCACGCTGGAGAAGTTCAGGTGGTACTGCCAGCAGTGCGCCGCCATGGTCCACGAGGTCGAGCTCCAGGTCCGCGACATCGTCAAGGACCTGCCGCCGGTCTTCGAGGCGTTCTACTCCGACGAGAAGGCGCGCACCTGCGACAACTGCGGCGCCCTGCACCCCGGCAAGGGCTGACCGCGTGATCGTCGACGTCCACACGCACTACGTCGCCAAGGGCTGGCCCGACCTGGGCTGGCCCGGCGCGCCCCGGTTGCGGATCGACTCCGAGCGCGAGGCGATGATCGTCGTCAACGACCGCGACTTCCGCAGGATCCAGGACGACTGCTGGGATCCCGAGGTGCGTCTGGCGACGATGGGCGTGGACCGGCAGGTCGTCTCCCCGACGCCGGTGTTCTTCGCCTACGACCGCCCGGCCCAGCAGGCCGCGAACGTCGCGCGGATCTTCAACGACCTGGCGCTGGAGATCTGCGACGGCGATCGGCTGATCCCGTTCTGCCAGGTGCCGTTGCAGGATCCCGACCTGGCCTGCGAGGAGCTCGACCGGTGTCTGGCGGCCGGTCACCGGGGCGTCGAGATCGGCAACCACGTCGGCGACAGGGACCTCGACGACGAGGGGGTCGTGCAGTTCCTTCAGCACTGCGCGGCCAGGAACGTGCCCGTCTTCGTCCACCCGTGGGACATGCCCACGGGGCCGAGGCTCGACAGGTGGATGGCGCAGTGGCTGGTCGGCATGCCGGCCGAGACCCACCTGTCGATCCTGGCGATGATCCTCGGCGGCGTCTTCGACCGCGTGCCGGAGACGCTGCGGATCTGCTTCGCCCACGGAGGCGGCTCGTTCGCCTTCTGGCTGGGCCGCTTCGAGAACGCGTGGCACCGCAGGAGCGATGTCATCGGCACCTCGGAGCATCCCCCTTCGCACTACCTCGACCGCTTCAGCGTCGACTCCGTCGTCTTCGACGAGCGGGCGCTGCGGCTGCTGGTCGACACGCTGGGGGAGGACCGTGTGATGCTCGGCTCCGACTACCCGTATCCGCTCGGCGAGTCCCCCGTGGGGCGGCTGGTCAGCGGCGCGGGCTTCCTCTCCGACCAGGCGCGCGCCAGGAT
This sequence comes from Nonomuraea sp. NPDC003754, assembly GCF_053605785.1. Lineage (NCBI taxonomy): Bacteria > Bacillati > Actinomycetota > Actinomycetes > Streptosporangiales > Streptosporangiaceae > Nonomuraea > Nonomuraea sp. NPDC003754. The sequence goes on along the minus strand of NZ_JBSGJX010000013.1, from coordinate 98,911 downwards.
CCTGGGAGGCAATGCCGAGGCTTTTCTTGGAGAAACACCGTGAATCGTGAAGAATGTCGGGCTCTTGACGCGGCCGACCCGCTGCGGGAGTTCAGGGACGAGTTCGTGCTGCCCGAGGGCGTGATCTACCTCGTGGGCAACTCTCTCGGCGCGCTGCCCCGCCGTGCGTCCGAGCGGGTCCGCAGGGCGGTCGAGGAGGAGTGGGGCCGCGAGCTGGTCGGCGGATGGAACAGCGCCGGCTGGTACGCCCAGCCGCTCACCACCGGTGACCGGCTGGCCCCGCTGATCGGCGCGGGCCCTGGAACGGTGGTGGTGGGCAACACCACGTCGATCGCGGTGCACCAGGCGGTGTCCGCCGCGATGCGGCTGCGGCCTTCACGGCCCGTGGTGGTGGCCGACGTGACCAACTTCCCGACCGACAACTACATCCTCGAGGGGCTCGGCTGCCAGGTGCGCGACTTCTCCGAGGGAGTCGGCGACGACGTGGCCGCCGTGCTGCTGTCGGAGGTGAACTACCGCACGGGCGAGCGGTACGACGTGGCCGAGGTGACCGCGCGCGTCCAGGCGGCGGGCGCGCTGATGATCTGGGACGTCTGCCACAGCGTGGGCGCGCTGCGCGTCGACGTCTCGCAGGCCGACTTCGCGCTCGGCTGCACCTACAAGTACCTCAACGGGGGTCCCGGCGCTCCCGCCTTCCTCTATGTCAACCCGCGCCACCACGAGGCCGCCGAGAACGTGCTGTCCGGCTGGTATAGCCACGCCGAGCCGTTCGCCTTCGAGTCGCGCTTCCGCCCCGCCGACGGCATCAGGCGCTTCACCGTCAGCACGCCGCACGTGCTGTCGTTCGCCGCGCTCGAGGCCGCGCTCGACGTGTGGGAGCGCGTCGACATGGACCTGGTCAGGGCCAAGAGCGTGCAGCTGACCTCGCTGTTCATGGACCTGGTCGGCGACGCGCTGGAGCCCGCCTCCCCGCGCGACCCGCGACACAGGGGAAGCCAGGTCAGCTTCTACCACCCCGACGGCTACCCGGTGATGCGGGCGCTGATCGACAGGGGCGTGCACGGCGACTTCCGGGCGCCCGACATCCTCCGCTTCGGCTTCGCGCCGCTCTACATCCGGCACGTGGACGTCTACGACGCGGCCCAGACGCTGCTGGAGGTGCTGGACAAGGAGCTGTGGCGGGACGAGAAGTACGCCCAGCGGCTCGCCGTCACCTGAGCGACCCATCGGCTTGGCAGGCCCGCCGCGCCGTACCGGAATTCGGACAAGTAACATCAAGGGCGCCCACAAGGCGCCTCAATGTACGTCCGCGGTTCTGTGCGGCCTGCACACCCGCGGGTCTCCCGGAGCGCGCCCAGCTTCCGGGAGACCCCCGCCATGCTGCTGACCTTCGCGGTCACCGCCCTTGTCATGATCATGATCCCCGGCCCGGACGCCGCGCTGATCATGCGCAGCTCCCTCACCCACGGCCGCGTCGCGGGACTGCTCACCATGGCGGGGGGCCTGCTCGGCCTCACCGTCCACGCCACCGCGGCCTCCCTCGGCCTGTCGGCGCTGCTGGCCGCCTCACCGGCCGCCTTCACCGCGCTCAGGTGGCTCGGCATCGCCTACCTGCTCTGGCTGGGCGTGCAGTCGTTCCGCGCCAAGCCGCAGGAGGCGCGGGCCGCAGGGCAGCGGCACGTCCGCAACGGATTCTTCTCCAACCTGCTCAACCCGAAGGTCCTGCTGTTCCAGGTGACGTTCCTGCCGCAGTTCATGACCGGACCCGACGACGCGTTGCTGCTGTCGGCGGTCTTCGCCGGGCTCTACTTCCTGTGGTTCCTCGTCTACGTGCTCGTGATCGACCGGCTGGGCGCGGTGCTGCGCACCCCCCGGGTACGGCGGCGCGTCGAACGGATCACCGGAGTGCTACTGGTCGGCTTCGCCCTGCGCCTGGCCGTCCAGTAGCTTGACCGCCCGCTTGGGAGCGATCGCCCGGTAGCTCTCCTCCACCCAGTCGAGCAGCACCTCGGTCTCGGGCAGGTCGCTCTCGAACGGGACCGTCACCCAGCCCGCCTTGCCCAGCCCGTAGCCGCTGGGCTCGGCGCCCTCGACGGTCAGCGCGTGGCCGTGCGACTCCGAGCGCAGCTTCACGCCGAACGCCGGGTTCCACTTCTCCGTGGGCTCGTCGATGCCGAGGAAGACGAACACCTTCTTGTTGACCTTGATGACGCTCTCGCCCCAGGGGAATGCCTCGTGGGTCTCCGGCAGGCTCAGCGCGAAGTCACGGACCGCCTCTCGGACGGCATGCCAGTCGCTCATCCCTGAGTTCTACCCTTGAACTCCGACAGTTTGGCCTCGATCACCGGCCGGATGCGCTCGCGCGCCTCCATGCGCGGGACACCCTCCATCAGCATCCGGTCGTAGCCGGTGTCCAGGTGGCGGATCGAGGCCACGACGGCGAGCGTGATCGCGTTCTCGTCCATGGCCTTGGCGGCGGCCGTACGGCCGACCCGGCCGCTGCCGCGCTGGGCGGCGTGGGCGGCGATGGACTCGGCCCGCTCGGCCGGGCAGGACGGGAAGAGCCGCACGATCGCGGCGGCCATCCTGGCCTGGTGGTCGAGGTCCTGCTCGGCCCTGCGCTCGCGGTCGCGCGCCCGGCGCGCCTCGCGGGCCTCCTCGTCGCCCAGGCACTGCTCCTCCGCCCTGGCCAGCGCCGCCTCCTCCACCAGCACGCCCTGGCGCTGGTAGACCTTGCGCCGCCGGTTGTACTGCACGACCACCGCCGACAGCACGCTCTCCTTCTTGGCCCTGCGGCTCAGCGCGGCGTTGCCCGACGGGAGGAAGACGAGGTGGTCGAGGTCGGCGCAGGTCAGGCAGTGCGGCCGGTCGTCCTCCATGATCAGGTAGGGGCCGGTGTCGCCGCACGAGGCGCAGGTCCACGGCTGCTGCGGCGAGACCACGACGAGGTCGGGCGCCTTGCTCTGCCGTTCGGTGAGCTGTTTGACGCGGGCGTCGCTGAGATCGGGGGACAGCCAGTGCACGCGGAAGCAGTCCTGCTCGCCCGCGGTGGTGAAGCGCAGCTCGCGCCGGTCCCTGCCGCCCGACAGGTACGGCGTCTCCATCGGGCGCAGGCCCTTCGACCGCGCCCACTCGCGCAGCGCCACGGCGGCGTCGAGCAGGCGGGCGTCGTCGACGGCGGCCAGTTCGGCGAGCGTTGCGGCCCTGCCCTGGCGCCAGGTGTCGACATGGCGGCTGTGCAGCCAGCGCAGGCCGGTGACGACGTCGAGGAAGGTGACGTACTTGCGGGTGGTGAGCGCGATCTCGGCCGCGTCCGCGACCCTGCGCGCCAGGTTCGGTCGGCTCACAGCACACCAGTGTGCCGCCCCTCAGGCGCGTCGGCTCCCCTCCCGCGGGTGGTGGCCGGGCTCCCCTCGGGGTACGGCCCGCTGTGCGGGGGTTTGCGGGGAGATGGCAGGTGGTCAGGCGTCGCTTGGCACGATCCCGGCTAGGTCATCATCGTGCGCGCGCTCGCCCTTCTCTGCCTGGTGGTGTTCGCCGGCGCCTGCGCCGCCACCACCCCCACGGTGACCGGCGCGTTCGGCGAGCGGCCCGTCATCGAGCTGCCCTCGCGCCGCCCCGCGGACACCCCGGTCGTCAGCGTGCTGTCGGAGGGGTCCGGCCCGTTCACGAAGCGGGGTGACGTGGTGCTGACCGAGGTCGAGATCCGCCGGTGGGACGGCGCCAAGCCGTACGTGACGACCTACGACACCAAGCAGCCCCTCACGGTCGTCCTGGACGGCAGGCACGTCTCGCCGGCGTGGGAGCGGGCGCTGCTCGGCCGTCCGGCCGGCAGCAGGGTCATGCTGGTCGGCCCCGCCCACCTCGGGTACGGCCCGCCCGAGGCCCTGGGCAGCGCCGCGCCGGGCGAGACGCTGGTGCTGGTCTTCGACATCCTCGCCGGATACCCGCCGGACGCGAGGTTGGTCGGGAAGCGGCTGCCGGACCTGCCCGACCCCCTGCGCGAGGGGGTCCTGATCGACGGTTCGGGCCCGCCGGTGACGCGCGGATCCAGGGTGGTCGTGCAGTACGTCGGCGCCCGCTGGCCCAGCGGGAAGGTCTTCGACTCCTCGTCGGCCGGCGGCGGCCCGCGCGTCGTCGTGCTGGAGGACGGCGCGGTGCCGCCCGGCTGGGTGGAGGGCCTGGACGGCAGGCGGGTGGGCAGCAGGGTCGCCATCACCACGCCCGCCGTGCCGGAGAAGGGCGTGACGACGGGCGGGATGACGGTCCCCGCGGGGAGCCGGCTTGTCTACGTGGTCGACGTCATCGACCTGGTGTGACGCGCGACAGAGGCCTCCACCGCGCTGTGGAGGCCCTGGCCGGGGGCTGGTCAGCCGCAGTGTTCCAAGGGGCTGTCGTAGGTGGCGGTGCCTGCCTTGCCGCCCCACCTGACGCACTTGCCGGCGGCGGACGCGCGGACCGGTCCCGCGTAGTACGAGAAGTTGCCCGAGTCGGTGATCCGGGCGCTGCCTTGCACTTCCAGGTAGGCGGTCGTGGCCGTGGCGGTGCCGAGGGAGGTGCTCTTCATCGTGGCGACGCAGTTGTAGCCGTTGCCGCTGTTGTAGAGCAGGTAGACCGTGCCGGAGGAGCCGAGGGCGGCCGAGTCGATCACGCTGTAGCCGGCGCCGCACACTTCCTGCGGGGTGTAGGGGTTGGTGGTGTTGCCGCAGTTCCTCGAGGTCAGCGTCTGGATCGGGTAGCCGAAGGTGACGCCGTTGAAGACGGCCTTCTGGATGTTGGACGGGTAGCTGGTGCCGAGCCGCACCTCGTAGTGGAGGTGGGGCGAGATGTAGTTGCCCGGCTTGCTGGTGTTGCCGACGGTGCCGATCTTCTGGCCCTGCGAGACGGTCTGGCCGGCGCTGACGGAGCGGACGTTCAGGTGCGCGTAGTAGGTGGCCCACCCGCCACCGTGGTCGATCTTGACCAGGTTGCCGTACCCGTTGGTGGAGCCCTGGTGGGCGGAGATGACCACGGTTCCGGCGGCGGCGGCGACCACGGGGTCGCCGAGGTCGGCGTCCGGGGTGCTGCCTCTGTTGAAGTCGATCTCCCATGACTGGTGGGCGTCGCTGGCGCTGCTGTTGCCGTTCCACGACTGCCCGCACGGGAAGGGCAGCTGGAAGTTGGTGGCCATGACGCTCACGTCGGCCGTCACCTCGTTGGGTGGGTCGCCGCCGTCGCCCGGGTCGGCGGCGGCGACGCTCAGGAACAGGGCTAAGCCCGCGATGGCGACTGCTCGGAGTTTCACTGGGACCCCTTCCGCACCGATATGTCTTGCCAGGGCCCAGGGTGGGGATAATCCGCACAAAAAACGTACAGAGGGCTGCCATGGTGTCCTTCCATGTGCTCGGTCCGCTGGAGGCGCGGGCCGGAGGGCGGCCACTGCGCATCTCCGGCAGGAAACCGCGCATGCTGCTGGCCACACTGCTTCTCGACGCCAACCACCTCGTCGGTGCGGACCTGCTGGTCGACGTGCTGTGGGACCGCCCGCCCCGCTCGGCCCAGGCGAACCTGCGCACCTACACCAGCTCCCTGCGCTCCTCCCTCGGCGCGCGCATCCGGGCTGAAGGGTCCGGTTACCTGATCGAGGTCGCCCCCCAGGACCTCGATCTGCTGCAGTTCGAGCACCTCGTGGCCCGCCGCGACCCCGGCTCGCTGGCCGCCGCGCTCGCGTTGTGGCGCGGCGCCCCGCTGGTGGACCTGCCCGACCACCCGCTGTGGACGCGCAGGCTCGCCGCCCTCCCCGAGGTACGGCTGGCCGCCGCCCGCGAGCTCATCGCCGCCCTCCTCGCGCAGGGCGAGTACGGCGAGGCGGTCGCCCTGCTGCGTCCCCTGTGCGCGGAGCACCCGTTCCGCGAGGACCTGTGGGGGCAGCTCATGCTGGCCCTGCACGGGAGCGGGCGCCAGGCGGAGGCGCTGTCCAGCTACGCCGCTATCAGGCGGCAGCTGGTCGCCGAACTCGGCGTGGAGCCGGGACCGGGGCTGCGCGAGGCGCAGGCCAGGGTGCTGGCGGGGGAGCTGCCGAGAGGCTCCTCGGTCTCCGTGCCGCGCCAGCTCCCACCGGACGTGCCCGACTTCGTGGGCCGGGGGCGCGAGTCGGCGGCCCTCGCCGGCGCCTTCTCCCTCGCGGTGATCTCGGGGCCTCCAGGGTCGGGCAAGAGCGCGCTGGCCGTCCGCGCCGCGCACGCGCTCGCCGAGAGGTTCCCCGCCGGGCAGCTGTTCCTCAGCCTCGCCGCCGCGGACCCGGCCGACCTGCTGGCCCAGGCGCTCAGGGCGATGGGGGCCACCTCGATCCCCGACTCGGTGGCCGAACGCTCGGCCCTCTACCGCACGATCCTGGCCGACCGCCCGATGCTCGTGGTCCTGGACGACGCGCCGGACGTCACGCAGGTGCGGCCGCTCCTGCCCGGCCCGGGGTCGGCGGTGATCGTGACCGCCAGGACGAAGCTCACCTCGCTGCCGGGGGCGCTCCAGATCCACCTGGAGTCGCTCGCGCGCGCCGAGGCCGAGGAACTGCTGGGCCGCATCGTGGGAGAGGAGAGAACGGCGCGGGAGCCGGAGGCGGCCACGGCGATCGTGCGGGCCTGCGGGTACGTGCCGCTGGCCGTACGGATCGCCGGGGCCCGGCTGGCCGCGCGCCCCGGGTGGTCGCTCGCGGTGTTCCAGAGCCGGCTCATGGACGAGAACCGCAGGATAGGAGAGCTGCGCATCGGCGACCTCGACGTGCGCACGGGGCTGGACCACAGCTACCGCGGCCTGCCGGGGGAGGCCGCCAGGACCCTGCACACCCTCGGCAGGCTCGGCGGCGCCGCGATCCCCGCCTGGGTGGTCGACGCCGTGCTCGACCGGCACCGCGCGGACGACGTCACGGACGCCCTGGTGGACGCCGACCTGCTCACCCTGGTCGGTACCGACCGGCTCGGCCAGCCCCGCTACCAGCTTCCCGACCTGGTCAGGTGCCACGCGCTGGAGCAGCGGGGCGATCCGGCCGCGCTCGCCAGGGTGGTGGCGGGGTGGACCGCGACCGCCGAGGTGGCCACGGCCAAGCTGCCCACGACCGTCTTCACGCTCAGCTCGGCCACCGCGGCGCGCTGGTGGCTGCCGCGAGGCACCCTCGACATGCTCACCGCCGACCCGCTGGCCTGGTTCGAGGTGGAGCAGGGGGCGCTGGAGGACGCCGTGGGCCTGGCCGTGGCGGCGGGCCTGGCCGAGCAGGCGTGGGGGCTGGCCGCCGCGCTGGTCCCCTACCTCGACCTGCGCTGCCACTTCGACGCCTGGCAGCGCACCCACCGCACCGCGCTGGCCGCCGCCCGCGTCGCCGGCGACAGGTACGGCGAAGCCGCCATGCTCCGCGGCCTCGCCCAGGTCTGCCTCTACCAGGACCGCTACGCCGAGTCGGAGGAGATGTTCGCCCGCGCCCGCCGGATCTTCCGCGAGCTCGGCGACGTCAGGGCGGAGGCCACCTCCGTCTCCGGGCTCGGCGCCGTCGCGCAGTTCCGCGGCAGGCACGTCACCGCGCTGTCCCACTTCCGCAGCGCCCTGGCGATGTTCGGCGCGATCGGCGACCTCAACGGCGAGGCCTACACCCGCCAGGCCATCGGCAGGGTCTGGCTGAAGTCCGGCGACGCGGCCCAGGCTGAGCAGTGGCTGGGGCAGGCGCTGCGCCTGGCCCAGGAGCTCGGGGACGTCCACCGCGAGGGCTGCGTGTCGGTCCAGCTCGGCGGACACCACGTCGAGCGGGCGCTCGAGATCTTCGAAAGCCTCGGCGACCTGCACTGCGGCGCCTACGCCCTGCAGCGGCTGGCGGGGCTCCAGGCCGCCCGCGGCGATCTGGTCCCCGCCTCGACGGGGCTCGAACGCTCGCTGGCGGTCTTCCGGCGGCTCGGCGACCGCAGCGGCCAGGCGTCCTCGGCCGAGCTCCTCGGCGAGCTGTACCGCTCGGCCGGCCGGGCCGAGCTGGCCCGCGACTACCTGAGCGAGGCCGTGGCGCTCAGGGGATCACTCGCCGCAGAAGCCGTCTGATCCGGCCCTCCGTGACCGCGACGGCCGTGCCGTCGAGGGCGGCGAGCGCCTCGGCCGCGCTCGGCCGCTTGCCGGCGTCGGGGTGCAGCATCTCCTGGACCAGTCCGCCGGCGCCGTCGGGCAGGAGCTGGTGGGCGATCACGCCGGCCGCGTAGACGTCGGACGCGGGGGTCATCAGGTCGGGCCGGTCGTGACACTCCGGGGCGACGTACTGGGCGTCGAGCACGTTGCTCAGCTCGTTGGCCACGGTGTACGCCCTGGGCGCGCCCTTGGCGTAGTCGAACCCGGTGAGCATCGCCTGGCCATCCTCGGTGACCAGCACGGAGGCGGGCGTCAGCGCCCGGTGGACCACCCCGTGGGCGTGCACGTGCGCCAGGCCGGAGAGCATGCCCCGCAGCGCCCCCTTGACCAGGTCGGTCCTGCGTTCCTGGAGCTGGAGGTGGAGCGCCCTGCCGTGCACGTCGTCCAGGACGAGCACGAACCTGCTCTCGTCGTCGATGGCGAAGAAGTCGCGCGACCTGACGACGGCGGGGTGGGCGGGGATCCGCGTCAGCGACTGGTAGGCGTTGGCGATACGCTGCCGTTCGGCGGCCCGCTGCTCCTGGTCGGCCAGCGGGTCGGCCTGGTAGACGCGCAGCAGGACGGTCTCGCTGCCCGGCACGGTGGCGTTGAAGGCGCGGTACTCGGTCACCCTGCTGTCGCCGCCGAGCCGTTCGGCGACCTCCCAGTTGCCGAACCTGGGCGGGGCGGTGCTGCGCCGTACGGTGGCGTTGAGCGCGTCGAGGATCTGCGGCAGGTACGGCTTGGCGTCGCGGGTGCCGCCGCGCCGTACCCTGCCGGGGTCGGCGAGCGTGGCGACGAGGTCGGGCAGGGACGTGACGTTGCCGGCCTCGCGCCCTCCGCGGTCGACCAGCTCGGCGTCGGGTGAGGAGAGCACGACCAGGCTGTCGACGTAGACGCGTTCGAGCTCGCGGTGCTTGTCGACGAGCAGGCCCTTCAGCGCCCTCGCCGTGCCGCGCAGCTTGGCCACGGGCGAGCCGAACGCCTCCCTGCGGGGCGGGAACCAGCGCTGTCCCGCGACCTCGATGCGGCCCCTGGTGCCCTTGACGTCGATGACCACGAGGGAGTGGCCGGTCAGCACGATGAGGTCGACCTCGAACAGGTCGCCCCTGCGCGGGATCTCGACGTTGTGCAGCAGCAGCCAGTCGTGGGGCGCGTGGTCGCGCAGATGGGCGATCACCCGCCGTTCGGCGTCGTTGACCGGACGTCCGCCCCCGACGATCTCTGCCATAGGGCACATCCTTGCAGATTTTCGATTGACAACACGTTGTCGTAATGACAGGATGTTGTCATGAAGCGCATCGTTCACCTCGCCGTTTACGACACCCTCGCCGACTGGGAGACCGGATACGCCACCGCGCACCTGCGCGGCGAGCAGTACGACATCGTCACCGTGGCCGAGAGCGCCGAGCCGATCGTCACGATGGGCGGCTCGCGTATCCTGCCCGACATCACGATCGACCAGCTCTCTCCGGCGGACAGCGCGATGCTGATCCTCCCCGGCGCGGAGCTCTGGGACGAGGGCGGCAACGTCGCGTTCGCGCGGAAGGCGCGCGAGTTCCTCGACGCGGGCGTGCCCGTCGCGGCGATCTGCGGCGCGGTCGCCGGCCTGGCCGCGGAGGGGCTGCTCGACGACCGCGACCACACCAGCGCGTTCCCCGGCTATGTGCAGCGCGACGGCTACAACGGCGCCGAGCACTACGTCGACGCCGACGCGGTGACCGACCGCGGCCTCGTCACGGCGGGGCCGACCGAGCCGGTGGCCTTCGGCAGGGAGGTCCTGGCCGCGCTCGACGTCTACAAGCCGGAGAAGCTCGACGCGTGGTTCAGGCTGTTCAAGCACAGCGACGCGACGGCGGTCGAGGTGCTGATGGCGCCATGAGCGAGTCCGGAGCGCTGTTGTCCGCGAGCGCGCTGACGGCGTTCCGGCTCAACGGGCAGTTCATGGAGGTGGCGGAGAGGCTGGCCAGGCCGGCCGGCCTCACCGCCGCCTGGTGGCAGGTGCTGGGCGCGGTGCTGAAGGAACCGCTGCCGGTGGCGGGCATCGCCAGGGTGATGGGGATGACCCGCCAGGGCGTGCAGCGCATCGCCGACCTGCTGGTGGAGAAGGGGCTGGCGGAGTACCTGCCCAACCCCGCCCACCGCAGGGCCAAGCTCCTGCGGCCGACTCCCGAGGGACTGGCGGCCGTCAGGAAGATCGATCCGGGGCACCAGGAACTGGCCGAGCGGATGATGGCCGAGCTGGGCGAGGCCGACTGGAGCGCCGCGGTCGAGGCGCTGCGGCGGCTGTCGGCCGCGCTCGAGGCGATCGAGACCTCCTAGGCGGCGGCCAGCGCCTCGGCGCCGGGGCGCGGGCCGTTCCTTCGCACGATGCCACGGCTGGGCAGGGCGAGCAGTGCGACCAGGGCGATGAGCGCGCCCGACACGCCCAGCCACGGGATCACGGTGGCGTTCGCCGCGGCGTGCGCGGCCCGCAGGCCGTGCAGAGGCGCCTCCGACGTGATGACCGACCCGTAGGCGGTGCCAGCGATCGCCAGCGCCACCGATCCGCCGATCTGCCGGAAGAAGGAGAGGTTGGCCGAGGCGGTGCCGATGTGCTGGGGCGCCACCGTGGACTGCACGGCGACGGTGAGGCCCGAGAGCATCGGGCCCATGCCGAGGCCGAGGAGCACCATCCACGCCGCCAGCGCGAGGCTCGAGGTCCCCAGACCGAGGTTCACGCACAGCAGCGACCCGGCGACCAGCAGGAACGGCGCGGCGACGAGGTACGGCTTGTACCTGCCGGTCCTGGACATCAGCGTGCCCATGACGGCGCTGCCGGCCACCATCGCGAGCATCAGCGGGTAGATCCGCAGGCCCGAGTCCGTGGCGCTGGCACCGAGCGCCTGCTGGAAGTAGCGCGGCAGGAAGACCACGCCCGCGTACATGCAGAAGGCCGTGAAGAACGACGTGACCATGACCAGCGTGTAGGTGCGGTCGGCGAACAGGTGCAGCGGCATGATCGGACTCGCGACCCGCCGCTCCACCAGCACGAACGCCACCAGCGCCACCAGCGCGCCGCCGATCGGCGCCGCGACGGCGGGATCGGTCCAGGTGTTGCCGTCGACGCCTTTCTCCGTCAGGCCGACCAGCAGGGCGCTGATCGCGACGGTGAAGACCGCGATGCCGAGGTAGTCGGGCCGCCCCCCGCCCGTGCCCTTCAAGTACGGCAGGCGCCACGCGATGATCGCGACCAGCGCGATGCCGATCGGCAGGTTCACGTAGAACGCCCACCGCCAGCTCGCGTGGTCGGTGAACAACCCGCCGAGGAACGGCCCCGCCAGGTAGCTCAACGCCATCACGCCGCCCACCGCGCCCTGCACGCGGGCACTTCGCTCGGGCGGGAACAGATCGATGATCAACGCGAGCGACAACGGCAGCAACGCGCCGGCGCCCAGGCCCTGCAGCGCCCGGAACGCGATCAACTGCGGCATGTCCTGCGCCAGGCCGCACAGGGCGGAGCCGGCCAGGAAGACCACCACGCCGATCAGCAGCAGGGGCTTGCGGCCGTGCTGGTCGGACAGCCTGCCGTACAGGGGAACGGTCACGGTGGAGGTCAGGAGGTAGGCGGTCACGACCCAGGTGTAGAGGTCGGTGCCGCCGAGCTCGGCGGTGATCTCGGGAAGCGCGGTGCCCACGATCGTCTGGTCGAGCATCGCCAGGAACATGCCGCCAAGGACGGCCAGGATCAGCAACATGCGTCGAGATTGACATGTAAGTTCTTACATGTCAAAGCTGAGGTATCATCGTGGTCATGTCCCTACGGATCGCGCTGCTCGGCCTGCTGACGGCATCGGGCCCGTCCAGCGGCTACGACCTGGCCAAATCGTTCGAGGCCTCGCTCAACTACGTCTGGCAGGCCAGCCACAGCCAGATCTATCCGGAGCTGGTGAAGATGGCGGCCGACGAGCTCGTCACCGTCGACGCGGAGGGGGCCAGGGGCCGCAAGACCTACACGATCACCCCCAAGGGCACCGAGCACCTGCGCGCGTGGGTCGTGGAGCAGACGCCGAGCCTGACCGTCAGGAGCGAAGGCGCGCTGCAGGCCTTCCTGCTGCCGGTGATAGATCCGGAGGAGGCGGTGGCCGCGCTCGAACGGCTGCGGGAGCGGTACGTCGAGAAGCTGCGCCTGCTGGAGGCGTTGCACGCCAGACCCGGGGCGGAGCGGGGTTACGGACGTTACGCGCTCGACCACGGGCTGCGGCACATCCGGACGACGATCGCGTGGGCCGACGACACCATCGCGGATCTCCGCACGTCAACGGGGTAAGACTGCCGGCATGACACGTACCTGGCTCACTGACCGTTTCGGTCTCTCCGTTCCTCTGGTCGGCGCCCCCATGGCGGGCGTGGGCGCGGGCCGCCTCGCCGCGGCGATCTCGGCCGCGGGCGCGCTCGGCATGATCGGCGTGCCGGCCACCGCGTCGGCCCAGTGGATCGCCGACGAGGCCGCCGTCGCGGCGGAGAGCGGCCGGCCGTACGGCATCGGCCTCATGGCATGGACGCTGCCCGGCAACCCCGGCCAGATCGACGCCGTCCTGGCCGCCAGGCCCGCGCTGGTGTCGGTCAGCTTCGGGCCCTACGCCGGCTACGTCGAGCCGTTCAGGCGGGCCGGTATCACCGTGGTCACGCAGGCGGGCACGACCCGGGAGGCGAGGGAGGCCGAGGCGGCCGGAGTCGACGCGGTCGTGGCCCGCGGCGGGGAGGGCGGCGGCCACGGCCGCAACGACGTCGCCACGCTGCCCCTGCTGCAGGGCGTCCTCGACGCGGTCGGCATCCCCGTGCTGGCCGCCGGTGGCATCGCCGGCGCGCGCGGGCTGGCGGCCGTGCTCGCCGCGGGGGCCGAGGGGGCCTGGGTCGGCACCGCGTTCCTGGCCTGCAGCGAGACCATGGTCTCGGCGCCCGCGCTGCGCAGGATCCTCGCCGCGGCGGAGACCGACACCGTCTACGGGCGGGTCTTCGACGTGGCCCAGCGGCTCGGCTGGCCCCCCGAGTACGGCGGGCGCGGGCTGCGCAACGCCTTCTTCGACCAGTGGGAGGGCAAGGAGGAGGCGCTGGCGGCCGACGAGGAGGCCCACGCCGCTGTGGCGGCCGCCCGTGCCGCCGGCGACTACGACGTCGCCGTCGTCTACGCGAGCGAGGCGGTGGGCCTCGTGCGGGAGCGGCGCCCCGCCGCCGACGTCGTCGCCGACTTCGCGACCGCCGCGGCGCTGCTGCGGAGGTTCTAGGGGGCGCGGAAGGCGCCGCGCCGGCCGGGCGGGATCGGAGGTTCTAGAGGGGCGCGGAAGGCGCTGCGGCAGCCGGGCGGGATCGGGGGTTCTAGGGGGCGCGGGAGGCGCGCGCCAGCCGGGCGGGGTCGGGCCAGTGCACGCCGTGGGCCCAGCCCGCCAGCTCGAACCAGCGGATCAGCCGGGCGCTCGGGTCGAGCTGGCCGGGGAGCACTCCGTGCCTGGCGCACGTCGGCTCCATGTGGTGCCAGTTGTGCCAGCCCTCGCCGAGGGTCAGCCACGCCACCCACGGCACGTTCGACGAGCGGTCCCGTGTGGCGAACGGGCGGGAGCCGAAGGTGTGGGCGATCGAGTTGACCGACCAGGTCACGTGGTGGACGACCGCGTAGCGCACCAGCCCGCCCCAGAACAGCGCCGTCCACGCGCCCGTCCACGACATCGACCACAGCCCGCCCACCACCGCCGGCAGCGCGAACGACAGCACGGCCACCGCGGGATACCAGGCGTCGAACCGCCGCACGTCGGGGTCGGCCAGCAGGTCGGGCACCCAGTGCCGGCGGTTCGAGCGGCGCCGGGCGGTGTAGAACCAGCCGACGTGCGCGTGCGCCATGCCGCGCAGCAGCGCCAGGCCGCTGTCGCCGTAGCGCCAGGGGGAGTGCGGGTCGCCCTCCCTGTCGGCGTACTTGTGGTGGCGCCGGTGCTCGGCCGACCACAGCGTGACAGGACCCTCGACGGCCATCCCCCCGGCCAGCATGAGCGCGATCCGCAACGGCCTGGCGCACCGGAACGCCCGGTGGGTGAAGAGCCGGTGGTAGCCGATCGCGATCCCGAAGATGCTGACCAAGTACATCGCCACCGCGATGACCACGTCGCGCGGCCCGATGCCCCAGCCCCACGCCGCCGGCACGGCGAGCGCCACGAGCGACAGGGGAAGGATCACGAGGACGACCAGATAGGCGGTGCGGCGGCCGCTGCCGACCGCGACGGTCTCCGGATTCACGCCCTCATTCATAGGATCGGGCCCGAAGGTCACGGCAGTTGCCTTTGAGTGACGGATCAGTTACCCAGGAGAGCCAAAACACTCCACAGGGTAGCCATCGGGATCGGCCGTCACGATGTGGCTACATAGCGTCATGGGCCATCTGGACAGGTACGACGACGTGCTGGCTCGCGATCCGATGGCCGCGTTCGGCCTGGTCCGTGAGTGGATGCGAACCGAGTGGCGGGAGCTGTACGCCGAGCTGAGGAGCCGGCGCCCGGTCTTCGTGACCCCCGTCTTCACGGTCGTGACCCGCTTCGCCGACGTCACCGAGGTGCTCTCCGACGAGGAGGTGTTCAGCGTCCGCTCGTTCGGGCCGCGGCTCGACGCCGCCCTCGGCGGCGCGTTCATGCTCGCCAGGGACGCCACGGCGATGAACTGGCGGGACAAGGGGCTGATGCGGTACGTGCTCGACCCCGACGACGTCGTCGAGGTGCGGGCGCTGGCGGGCCGCCTGGCCGACGAGGCGCTCGACGCGGCGGCGCCGTACGGGAAGATCGACGTGGTGCACGACCTGTTCAGGCCGGTCGCGCTCGGCGTGTGCGCGGAGTACTTCGGGTTCCCCGGCCCCGACCCGCAGACCCTGTCGCGGTGGTCGCGGACCATCATCACCGACTGCTTCGCCAACTACCTCGGCGATCCCGCCGTCCAGGCCGCCTCCGTCGAGGCGGGCAGGCAGATGATGGCCTACCTGCGCGAGCGACTCGCCGTGCGGCGGTCGGGGGCGGGGCCGTCCGGCGACGTGTTCGGCAGGCTCGCGGCCACCGATTTCGACGACGAACGGCTCGTGATCAACATGGCGGGGCTGGCGCTCGGGTTCCTGGAGAGCGCTCCCGGCGCGATGGTCGAGGCGACGGAGCAGTTGCTGCTGCGCCCCGACGTGCTGGCCGCGGCCGCGTGCGACGACGACTTCGACCGCTACGTGTGGGAGGCGTTGCGGTTCAACCCCTTCTTCAAGCTGCTTCCCAGGATCTGCGAGCGCGACCACGAACTTTCCGGGACACCGATCCCGGCCGGCACCTTCGTGCTGGCCGCCGTCGCCTCCGCGATGTTCGACGGCGACGTGCTGGCCGAGCCCGAGTCCTTCCGGCTCGACCGGCCGGGCCGGCACCAGCTCTTCTTCGGCCACGGGCACCACGCGTGCCTGGGCGTGCATCCGGCCAGGGTGGTCATCTGCGAGGCCGTACGGCGGCTGCTGCGGCGGCCCGGCGTGCAGGTGATCGAGGGCGTCTCCCGCTCGAACGGGATCTTCCCCGACCGGTTCGTCCTCGCCCTGGAGTCCTGATGACCGCCCGGACCATCGCCACCGACGGAGCCGTCAACCGGCTCAGGTTCCTCGCCCTGACCAGCGCGCGGCCGCTCTGGGACATCGTGCAGGCCGTCCAGCCCGTACGGCGGCGCGTCAACGCCACGCTGATCGACCACGCCGTCCGCGAGATGCCGCCGCGGCCCGAACCGCTCAGTACCATGGCCGACTACACCTCGTGGGCCTCACTGACCGACCGCTCCTACAGCGGCCGGCACCTGCCCCCCGTCGAGGGGGCCGAGGGCAGGCCCACCCCCGAACGCGCGGCCGACCTGTTCACCAGGGACGCCGAGATGATCCCCTGCCCCCGCTCGACGGTGCTGTTCGCCTACTTCGCCCAGTGGTTCACCGACGGCTTCCTGCGCGGCGACACCGCCACGCCCCGAGACCCCCGCAAGAACACCTCCAACCACCACATCGACCTCAACCAGCTCTACGGCCTGCACGGGGCGGCGACGGCCGCCCTGCGCACGTTCACCGGCGGCCGGCTGAAGAGCCGGCTCATCGACGGCGGCGAGTTCCCGCCCCGTCTCTGCGAGAACGGCAAGATCAAGCCGGAGTTCGCGCCGCTCAGCGTGACCCGCTTCGACGAGCTCACCGACTCCCAGCGCGACACCCTGTTCGCCACCGGCAGCGACCGCGGCAACATCCAGCTCGGCTTCACCATGCTCACCGTGCTGTTCCTGCGCGAGCACAACCGGGTGGCCGCCCTGCTGGCCGAGCACTACCCGCGATGGGACGACGAGAGGCTGTTCCAGACCACGCGCAACATCCTCATCGTGATGCTGATCAAGCTGGTGGTCGAGGAGTACATCAACCACATCACGCCCTACCACTTCCGGTTCACCCTCGACCCGCGGCTGTCGGCCCGTCTCGCCCGCGTCCCGTGGCACCGCGAGAACTGGGCCTCGGTGGAGTTCAACCTGGTCTACCGCTGGCACAGCCTGATCCCGTCCACGCTGTCGGTGGGCGGGCGCGAGCTGCCGATGGCCGAGACCCTGCTCGGCGGACCGCTGATCCCCCAGATGGGGCTCGGCAGGCTCTTCGAGGACGCCTCCCGGCAGCGGGCGGGCCGGATCAGCCTGTTCAACACCGACCCGCTCCTGCGGGAGGTGGACATCGCCAGCATCGCCGACTCGCGCTCGCTCGGCCTGGCGCCGTACAACAGCTACCGGGAGCACTGCCGCTTCCCCCGGGTGCGGCGCTTCGAGCAGGTGACGGGCGACCCGAAGGTCGCCGACGCGCTGCGGTCGCTGTACGGGGGGGTCGACGACCTCGACCTGTACGTCGGGCTGTTCGCCGAGGAGCCGGGCTCGCCCGAGGCGATACTGCCGCCGTTGCTGACGAAGATCATCGCGATCGACGCCTTCTCCCAGGCGCTGACGAACCCGCTGCTGGCGCCCCGGGTGTTCACCCCGGCGACGTTCTCGCCCCAGGGCATGCGGATCATCGCGGGCACCCGGTGCCTGGCGGACGTGGTCCGCAGGAACACCCCGGAGGACCCGCGGCCCCGCTACGTCAGCATGACCCGCCTGGACCGCCCATGACCGGCTCCACCCCGCCTCCCGGCGACCGGCCCGCCCCGGACCCGCTCCACCGCCCGCCCCGCCCCCGCCACCCGGCACCGGGGGATCTCCAAGGGCCGCGGCGCGCCCCGGAAGACAGACCCGTTCCGGCACGGGGCTCTCTCCCCGGCGGGGAGACCCCCGCTCCCGCACCGGGGGTAGGCCGAGGGCCGGAGGGGGAGACGCCCGCTCCCGCATCGGGAGAAGGCCGAGGGTCGGAGGGGGAGACCCTCGCTCGCGCGCCGGGCGACGGCCGAGGGGTGGAGGGCGCCCTCTCCGTGGAGGAGTTGCCTGCCGGTGCGCTCAGGGATGCCGCGTGCGGCCTCGTCGACCTGGGAATCCTCATCCGCGAGGCGGCGGCCCACGCCACCGCCGCGCTCACCGACCGCAGCATCCTCGCCGCGATCCCCCGCGCCCCCGTCGTGGGCTGCCTGACCCAGCACGCCCTCCTCAGAACGGTCACCAACCCCGCGGGGCTCGGCTGCGCCGTCACCGGAGGCCCGCTCGCGACCCTCGCCGCGAAGGCCGGAGCGATGGCGGGCGGCGAGAGCCTCGCCGTCCGGGTGCTGGCCACCTCCCTGCGCCTGCGGATCGCCGCCGTCGCCCTCGACCATCCCGAGCTGACCACCGACCCCATGCTCGGCAGGCTCATCGCCGCCGCGGCGGACGACCGCGACCTGGAGGCGGTCCGCGCGCTGCGTGCCCTGCTCAAGGACAGGGGCGCCGCCCGCACGCTCAGCGCGCTGGCCCCCGCCTTCGGCGAGGTGCTCGCGCTGCGCGCCCTCCTCGACGAGAACCCGCTCAACGACGCCGCCGCATGGCTGATCGCGACCGGCAGGGGTTATGCCACCGCCGACCCGATCACCGGTATGAGCAACCGGGCGGTCGCCGTGCTCGACACGGGGGAGGGCGCCGCCCGCCGCGTCGAGGCCGGCGTGCCGCTGCACGACCACGGATCGCTGCTCGCCTTCCTCGGCAACATCAGCGCGCTGGGCACGAAGGGCAAGGCGCTGATCCAGAGCGTCGAGGGCCCCGACGGAGTGACGCGCCATGTGATCCTCGCGCCGGGCATGCGGGCGGGCGTCCCCGACAACGACTCGCCCCAGGACCTTCTCGGCGCCTTCAGCAGCGCGGTGCTGGACAGCAGCCCCTACAGCCGTGCCCTGGCCAAGGCCGTCGCCGACTACGGCCTGCCCGAGGGCGCGCAGGTGGCGCTGATCGGCCACAGCGCCGGCGGCGCCGCGATCATGAACCTCGCCCAGAACTCCGGCTTCTGCGCCCGCCACACCGTCACCCACGCCATCGCGGTCGGTGCGCCCGTCGACTTCAAACGTCCGGCCGACCCGCGTACCTGGGTGGCCAGCGTCACCAACCAGCACGACATCATCCCAACCCTCGACGGCCAGGGCGCGGGCACCTGCTTCGACCTGCATCCCGGCTGGTACGTGGTCGACTACGCCGACCCCACCCACCTGTTCCCGCAGTGCCACAGCATCGAGCGCTACATCGCCAACCTCGCCGATGACCTGCCCGAGGCCAGGAAGGTGATCGACGAGCGGCTCACGCCGTACCGGGGAAGGGTGGTGCGCTCGCAGGCCTACCAGTTGTTCGACCGCGAGCCGTACCCCGAGGGCTTTCCGTTCCTGACCGTGCCGACCCGCGGTGAGGGTACGGCCGAGCTGCCCGTCAGGTGCCTGGAGGGCAGCGCGTGCACCGCGTACTTCGCCGCCGACGCGGTGGCGGCGGCGGAGCTGTTGCGGGGGAGCGGGCTCGGCCCGGCGGCGGGGTTCGGCGGGCGGGCGCTCGTCGCGCTGCACGTCGCGTGGAACCGGCGGACCAGCGTGGGCGCCTACCGTGAGCTCCATCTCGGGATCGTGGTGCCCGACCCGTGGCGGCACGGCTGGCACGACCTGCTGCGCGCCGCGGACCGCAGGCGTTCGGGGTGGTTCACGGTGGCCTCGGCGGTCGACCGCGCGGACGTCTCCGACGTGGCCACCCGGGTGTGGGGCCGCCGGCCGTACGAGCTGCCGCTGGCGTTCTGGCTGACGGGCAGGGCCGTGAGCGTCTCGGCGGGCGGGCTGCTCTCCCTGCGCGGAGCGCTCGGCCCCTGGCTGCCGCTCGGCGATCGCGACCTGGTCGGTTACGCGCGCGATGGCGGCACCGTGCTGCGCTCCTGCGCGCGCACCCGAGGCAGGGGCAGGGCGCATCCCGTGCCCCGGCTGCGGCTGGCCGTCGCGCCGCGGGCGCATCCGCTGGCCGACGCGCTCCGCAGGCTCGGTCTCGACGGCGCCCGTCCCCTGCTGTGCCTGACGTCCGCCGACCGCCAGACGATCGTGGACGCGGCCGTCCCCGTTCTGACCAGCTGATCTTGAGGAGCTCGATGCCGGCGGCAACCGAAGTGATCGCGGCACACGCGATGGTCCTGCAGACCGACGCCCGTGCGCTCGCCGAGTGCGCCGAACGGTTGCGGGAGATCGAGGCGAAACTGGAGGAGGCGGGAGCCGCGCCACCGTGGCTGCGCCACTCGGTGGCCGCTCACCTCGCCGCCTGCGTCGCGGCCTCCGCCGACCTGGCGGAGGCCGCGGCCTGGTTGCGCCGCTACGCGGCCGTCACGCGGCCTCGCGCACCGCACGTGCCGCGCTGAGCCCCGCCTCCGGCGCCCCGTGATCCGGGCGTGCCAGACCGGGCGGTGTCGTTGCCCGCCCGCGAAGTGGGCCCTGCCCTACCGATCGCCTCGTGCGGGCTCGACCACTGCGGTCAGGGCAGGCGGCCGACGAACGCGAGCGCCTGCCTCAGCAGCACGCCGTGCCCGCCGATCATCTCCTGCTGGACCATCGGCGAGGCCGCCTCCTCGGGAGTGAACCACACCAGGTCGAGCGCGTCCTGCCGGGGCCTGCAGTCCCCGACGACGGGGACGATGTAGGCCAGCGACACCGCGTGCTGGCGCGGGTCGTGGTACGGCGTGACGCCCGGCGTCGGGAAATACTCGGCCACCGTGAACGGCTGCGGCGACGGCGGGAGCTGCGGCAGCGCCACGGGCCCGAGGTCTTTTTCCAGGTGGCGCAGCAGCGCGTCGCGGATCCGCTCGTGGTGCAGCACCCGCCCGGAGACCAGCGCCCTGGTGACCTCGCCGTCGGCGGTGATGCGCAGCAGCAGGCCCACGTGGGTGACCACGCCGGTGTCGTCGACGCGTACCGGGACGGCGTCGACGTAGAGGATCGGCATCCGTCCCCGCATCAGCTCGAGCTCGTCCGGAGCAAGCCAGCCAGGCACGGTTTCGGTATTTTCGATCATTCGCTGATGGTACTTCCCCCTGGTGGTCCCGGTGGGCAGGGACCCGGAGTGTCAGTTCTCCCCGATGAGAGAAAGTGTGGAACGGAAGACTTCATTCTGCTATTGTTGGAACAGAACAAGCCGTTCCGTTCTGGAGGAGAGTGCCATGACCGAGATCCGCCCCTTCCGCGTCGAGGTTCCGCAGGCCGACCTGGACGACCTCCACGCGCGGCTCGCCCTGACCCGCTTCGCCGACCAGATCTCCGGATCCGGCTCGGAGTACGGCGTGAGCGTCGAGTGGGTCAGGGACATGGTCGACTACTGGCGCAGCGGCTACGACTGGCGTGCCTGGGAGGCGCGGCTGAACTCCCACCCGCAGTTCACCACCGAGATCGACGGCCAGAACATCCACTTCGTCCACGTCCGCTCGGCCAAGCAGGACGCGCTCCCGCTGATCCTCACGCACGGCTGGCCCGGCACGGTCGTCGAGTACCTCGACGTGATCGAGGACCTCTCGCGTGACTTCCACCTGGTCATCCCGTCGCTGCCGGGTTTCGGCCTCTCGGGGCCGACCGCCGAGAAGGGCTGGAACAGGTACCGGACCGCCAAGGCGTGGGTCGAGCTGATGGCCAGGCTGGGCTACGAGCGCTACGGCGTGGTCGGCAACGACGGCGGCTCGCTCGTCTCGCCCGAGGTGGGCAGGCTCGCCCCCGACCGCGTGGTCGCCGTCCACGTCACGCAGATCTTCTCCTTCCCCAGCGGCGACCCCGCCGAGCTGCAGGACCTGACCGACGACGAGCAGGCGGCGCTCCAGCACCTGCAGTGGTTCTGGGAGAACATGGGCGCCTTCAACCAGCTCCAGTCGCAGTCGCCGCAGACCCTCGCGCACGCGATCGCCGACTCGCCCGCCGGTCTGCTCGGCTGGATGGGCCAGCTGATCGGCGGTCACCTGGACCGCGACTTCACGCTGACGAACATCGCGATCCACTGGTTCTACGGCACCGCGAGCTCGTCCATCCGCTTCTACTACGAGGACGCCAAGGCCGAGCACCCCACGGAGCCGACCACGGTCCCGATCGGCCTGGCGGGGTTCGCCAACGACTTCCAGTCGATCCGCCGCTTCGCCGAGCGCGACCACAAGACCATCGAGCAGTGGAACACCTACGACGTGGGCGGCCACTACGCCGCGCACGAGGTGCCCGAGGTGCTGGCGGCTGACGTCCGGGCCTTCTTCGCCGGGCGCGGCTGATCCAGCGAGGGGAAGAGGGGGCCGTGGGACGCCACGGGCCCCCTTCGCCGTCTCCGGCGAACGAGGGCGAACGGCTCAGGCCGGGATCAGTTCCACGACGCCCTGGCGGCGAAGCTCTCGAAGGACGTCGGCGGGCGGCCCGTGACGCGCTCGACCACGTCGGTCGGCACCTGGTCGCCGAGCGCGCGCAGCCCGGCGAACGCCTCGATCTCCGCCTCGACCCGCTCGCGCGGCAGGCCGGCCGCCGTCATGACCGCCAGGTACCCCTCGGCCGTGCCGACGTACCCGATCCGCCGTCCGGCGGCCGACCCGATGATCCGCAACGCCTCGGGGAACGACAGCGCACGCGGCCCCGTCACCTCGTAGGCCCGCCCGGCGTGGCCGTCCTCGACCAGGGCGGCGGTCGCGACGGCCGCGATGTCGCCGGCGTCGACGAAGGCCTGCCGCAGGTCGCCCAGCGGCAGCGCCAGCTCGCCCGCGAGCACCGCCTCCCGCATGACGCCCTCGTCGAAGTTCTGGTCGAACCACGAGGGCCGCAAGATCGTCCACTCGGCGCCGGAGCCGCGTACGGTCCGCTCGGCGGCCATGAGCCGCTCGTCGCCCATCGCCTCGATGCCGCCGCTGGACAGCAGCACGATCCGGCCGACGCCCGCCTCGACGGCCGTCGCCACGAAAGCGGGGTCGACCGGCAGCTCGTGCGGCGCCATGAGGTACATCGCCGTGGCGCCGGCCACGGCGGGCCGCCACGTACGTTCGTCGGACCAGTCGAAGCGAACCTCGCCGTGCCGGGAGGCCGCCCGCACGGGGTGGCCCGCGTCGCGGAGCAGCGCCGCGACCCTGCGTCCGGTGGAGCCCGTCGCCCCCAGCACCACGATCTCTCGGTCAGCCATTCCTTCGCCCTTCCCCGCTCCTGGTCCGCCACACCGCCAATGACGTGAGAAGCATGAGGAGCGCGCCGAACCACAGGACGCCGGTGACGGCGACCGCGTCCACGACCACGCCGCCGAGCAGCGCGCCCAGCGCGATGGCCAGGTTGAACACCGAGGTGTTCAGCGCGGTGGCCGCCTCCGCGGCGTCGGGCGCGCCCTTGAAGATCCACGTCTGGACGGCCACGGGCACCCCGCCGTAAACGAGGCCCCACAGGATGAGCAGGGCCGACCCGCTCAGCGGGCTGCTCCCGAGGAGGGGGAAGAGCGCCAGGATCGCCGCGAGCGCGGCGCCGAGCGCGATGACGGTCTTCCTGACGTCGCGGGTGGCGCCGGCGCCCACGACGAACGTGCCGAGCACCCCGGCCACGCCGAAGGCGAGCAGCAGCGGGCTGACCAGGCTCTCGCTGACGCCTGCGATGTCGCGCAGGATGGGGCTCACGAAGGTGAAGGCGGCGAAGTGCCCGCTCACCAGGAGGAAGGTCGAGACGACCGCGGTCCTGACCACGGGGTTGCGGAACTGCTGGGGGAGCGCGCGCAGCCGTACGGGCTCGGTGGCGGGCAGCCGGGGCACGAGCAGCCAGAGGCCCGTCACCACGACCAGCCCCAGCGCGCCCACGGCCGCGAACGCCACGCGCCAGTCGGTGAGGCCGCCGATCAGGGTGCCGGCGGGCACGCCGAGCACGTTGGCGGCCGTCGCCCCGCCGAAGGCGAGCGAGGTCGCGCGCGGCACGAAGCGGTCGGGCACCAGGCGTACGGCGATGCCGGCGGCCAGCGCCCAGAAGCCGCCGATGCTGATCCCGACGAGGAAGCGCGAGGCGAGCAGGACGGCGAAGTTCGGGGCCAGCGCGGACAGCGCGTTGGCCAGGACCATGAGGCCGAGCAGGCCGATGAGCACCACGCGGCGGTCGAGCCGGCGGATCGCCACCGGGAGAAGGGGCGCGGTGGCCGAGGCGACCAGACCGGGCACGGTGACCATGAGGCCGGCCGTACCCTCGGAGACGCCGAGGTCGCCGCCGATGGAGGTGAGCAGGCCCACCGGGAGCTGCTCGATGGTGACGACGGAGAAGGTCCCCAGCCCGACGGCCGCGACGGCGAGCCAGGTCTTCAGCGATACGCGGTCGGCGGAGGGACCGGTGACGATCACGGGGCTTTCGGCTTCGGGGGCCACCCCGTCACGGGTCGCGGTCATGACGCCTTCCTGTTCAAGGTCTGGCCGGCCACGAGCGCGCCGAGCGCGATGCCGAAGCCGGCGATCTGCCAGCCGGTGAGGGTCTGCCCGAGCACCAGCAGGCCCGCGAGCGTGGCGACCAGCGGGTTGGTGAGACCGAGCAGGGAGACGGACGTGGGCGCGAGGCGGTCGATGCCGCGGAACCACAGGGCGTAGGCGACGGCGGTGCCGATGATGCCCAGGTAGGCGAAGCCGAGCAGGTTCTGGCCGGTGATCGCAGGGGGCAGGCCCTCGGTCACCAACGTCAGGGGGGCCAGGACCAGCCCGCCGATGCTGAGCTGCCAGCCGCTCATGACCAGAGGCGACTCCGGCTGACCCCACTTCTTGGTCAGGACGATGGCGGCACCCATGAGGGAGGTGGCCACCAGCATCGCGCCGATGCCGAGCGGGTCGAGGCGGGCCTCGGCGGTCAGGGTCAGCAGGGCCACGCCGCCGGTGCCCGCCAGAGCGGCGTACAGCACGGCGCGGGCCGGCCGCGCCCGCAGGATCACCACCGACAACAGCGCCACGACCAGCGGCTGGACCGAGCCGATCGTGGCCGCCACCCCGCCCGGCAGCCGGTAGGCGGCGAAGAACAACAGCGGGAAGAACGCGCCGAAGTTGAGCATGCCGAGCACCGCGGCCTTCCACCACCACGATCCGCTCGGCAGGCGGCGGGTGGCGGCCAGCAGGACCAGCCCCGCGGGCAGCGCCCGCAGCGTCGCGGCGAGCATCGGCCGGTCAGGCGGCAGCAGCGTCGCCGTGACGACGTACGTGGTGCCCCAGCTCACCGGGGCCAGGGCGGCCAGCGCCAGATCGCTCGACAACCCCCGCCGTGCGATCGGGACTGCTTGGATCGTGGACACGTCCATCACCTCTCATTGATAATCTCAACGTTGAGATAACATCAGCTGCGTGTGTGAACGTCAAGTCTATGAACGTTGAGATTATTTCCGTTGAGAGGACAGGGCATGAGTGACGCAGTGGACGCGGTGATCGCGCAGTGGGGCAGGGAGCGGCCTGACCTCGACGTCTGGCCCATGGGCGTCGTCGGAAGGATCTCGCGGCTGTCCAGGCTCCTCGGTCACGGGCTCAAGGAGTTCTTCGCCGAGCACGGGCTCGAGAACTTCGAGTTCGACGTGCTGGCCACACTGCGGCGCTCCGGCCCGCCGTACGAGCTGACGGCGGGAGCGCTGCTCAAGGCGGCGATGGTCACCTCGGGAGCGATCACCAACAGGATCGACAAGATGGAGGCCAAGGGGCTCGTCGAGCGCATCCGCGACAGCGACGACCGCAGGTCGGTGCGGATCAGGCTGACCCCTCGCGGGTACGCGCTCGTCGACGAGCTGATCGGGCTGCACGTCGCCAACGAGGCCCGGATGCTGGCCGCCCTCGCCCCCGAGCAGCGCGAGCAACTGTGCGGGCTGCTGCGCGTGGTGCTCGAGTCGATGGGCGACACCTCGATCGACTGATCGCGGGGAGGGTCAAGGACCGGGACGCCGGGGGGAGAGCGGTCCGCCGGACGGTCGTGGAGCGGACAGAGCCTTGCCCGTTGAGAACCGAACGGGCAAGGCTGCCGTCCCTTCGGTGGACAAGAAAAAAATAACCTATCTCACTGCTCGATTCCACGGTCATTCGTGGCGCGCCACAAGTATCTCTGAAAGAGTCAACCATTCGCTTTCCCGCGCCCAGCGGAAGATCGAGCACGCCTCCCGGAAGCGTCAAGACGGCACAGGAACCCGCATTCTTTCGACAATTCTCCACCGGCCGGCGACAAAAGCACCGAGTGTCGCGTGGATGGTTGGGGAGAGCAATCGTCGCGAGGTGGATCGAATGGTCAGGACCTGGGTGGCGGCGCGGGCCTGCTGCTTTCCGGCTGCCTGGGCTGCGGATACGGCGAGCGGGAAGCCGGTGAGCGGGAAGCCGGCGACCGGGCGACGAATGCGGTGCCGCTCATGCCGGGCATGCCGTATTCGCGGGGCGGTGGCGGAACGGACGGGCCCGGATCGGGAAAAGGCGCGGCGACATGCGGATTCCGGCCACGCGCACGCGGGCATCGCCGTCGACGGGGAGAGGATCGTGCTTGCGCCGGCGACCGGGCGGGGTTCGTGACCTACGCGCCGCTGGTCAGGCGGGGAAACATGGGAGCGGTCCGCCCCGCAGAGGGGTCTCCGGCGACGTCTGAGGTCGCGACCAGATAACCGGAGAACCCACGCGGGACGGACTCGCTGACAACCTTTTCAGGTGATGGCGAATCGCTGCGGAGCGTTGTCCACCATTCCTGGACTTCCTGGACTGCCTGGGGCCCGCCCAGGAGTGTGCCGTCGGGAAACGGCGGAACCAGCCTCGTGCCCTGCTGGGCGCGATGGGCGGCCCGCTCCGAGAAGCGGACCGCACAGCTGACACTCGAAAGAACTGCGTCATAAGGGGGGAGTGCAATTCGTTTCAATGGGACGGATAGTGTCAGAACAATCTCGCGTCCAACGAGCGCCGGACTAGTCCTCGCAGTTCTCCTGCTCGGCGATCGCGAGGATGGCGACCTGGGTGTTGTTCAGGTTCAGGACGTTGCCCAGGATGCCGCCGATGAGACCGCCGGTGGCGTTGTTGACCTGCGAGCACTCAAGCTCCTTGTCCTTCTCCGGCTTGGTGTAGTCGGCGTGCGCGACGCTCGAGCCGGCGAAGACGGTGCTGGCGATCGCGGCACCAATGAGAATGCGACGAAGCATGTTTGTGTCCTCCGTTGAGATGGCCTGCGGATTACCGCTGCCGTCAGTTGTTTCTGGCAGAGCACCAAAGCGCTCGGCAATCATAATGGGCTATTCGATGCTGGCTTTCAAGCAGAGTCTCGTCCTCCGCGGACCAAGGGTCAGTATTCTTTCGGTAGCCTCAGGGGCACTTGGCTGGAACATTCCTTGCCTTCTTTCGAGAAAAGGCAGTTGTTTGTTTGGCCTCTCTTGGGCAGCGGAAAGCGGGTCACAGAGGAGAGCGTCGCCGGCCTGCTGACCTCCTTCTGGTGTCGCGTTGACTGCGCGAGTCTCGCAAAAACCCTGTGCGCGCAGGGAATCGGCGGAATCCTGCCGGGAACCGGGCGATAGTCGCCAGGACGGACACTCCGCCATCTCCCTTGGCAAAGGAGTCGTTCGAGTGGATAGAACTCCGCTTCCCCAGGGGCTCCCGCGCGAATCCTCCACGCGAAACCCCCGAAGTATCCCAAGCCGTCGCAGGGATAAGTCCAGAAAGTGAGACTGCGGGACTAATAGCGTGTTTTCGGGGGTATGTCGGTCTTTCTTTTTGAGTATCGAGTCTTGGACGTCATATGGGGAGCGGGCACGCCTGAGCCGTCCATGTGCCGGGTAGATCGCCGCTACTCAGGTCTGTCACGAAGTTCGCTGCTTCGCAGGCCCTGGATGACACGAAACGGACAAAAATGACGATACAGACCGGCCTTCCGCAATGGCGCGGAAGTGTTCGCAAGCTGACGCTGGCCACCCTCACCATGGGTGCCCTCCTCCTGCCCTCCGCTCAGGCGTGGGGTGCGTCGAGCGCTGTTCTCGCCGGAACCCAGACCGCAGCCGTGCAGGCGACCGTCTCCTGGGAGACGTTCGGGCGTTGCTGCTCCCGTCACCGCGGTCATCGCCACTGCAAATGCCCTGCCGGGGCCCGCGGTCCGCAGGGGCCCAGGGGTCCGAAGGGCGACAGGGGGCCACAGGGCCTCAGGGGCCCGAAGGGCGACAAGGGCGACAGGGGTCCTGCCGGGCCAGGCAGCAGCGTGGCTGCCGCCTTCGTCAAGCGCGCCAAGTTCGTCGCGACGGTGACCCCGGACGGCAGGACACTGGTCCGTGACCCGCGCACCACGCCCACCTGGCACGACCTGTCAACGGTGGAGAACTACCCCGGCAACGTCGTCGGCGTCTCCCTGGCGAACACCGGTCCCGACCTCGACGTCGTCGTGCGGAACGCCGACGGCAGGATCGCGCACGCCGTCTGCACGGTGTGGCCCGAGCCCGGTGACGATGACGACGACACCCCGGCGTGGCCGGACAACTGCGAGGCGTTCTGGGACCTGACGCCGCCGAACTAACCGTCACGCTCTCGCCCGGCCAGGGCACATGAGAGCCGGCCACCGCATGATCACCCGAGATCATGCGGTGGCCGTCCCCTTGCGCGGAGCCCCGTGCCGCCAGATCCGGAGGCGGGCCGCCAGGCGTGCGGCGTGCGGCGTGCGTCTGGATGCCTAGATGAAGGTGCGGGCGGTCCAGAGCTCGGGGAAGACCGTGCGCGCCATGCTCCGCTCCAGCCAGACCAGTCCGGCCGACCCGCCGCTTCCCGCCTTGGCCCCCATCGAGCGCCGTACGGCCTGCAGATGCTGGTACCGCCAGTCGCCGAAGCCCTCGGCCACGTCCGCCAGCGCCTCGCCGAGCATGCGCAGGTGGTTGCCCGGCGTGGTGTCGCCGTAGATCGACACCCAGGCGTCGACCACGCCCTCGCCGCCGGTGACCAGGCCGCGGCGCTCCAGCAGCGCGGTCACCTCGTCCCACAGCGACGGCGCTTCCAGGCTTTCCACCAGCTCGGCGTGGACCTCGGGCTGGCGCCGGAACGGCCGGATCACCGACTCGGTCTTGAGCCCCAGCGTGAACTCCAGGTGCCGGTACATCGCCGACTGGAAACCCGACCCCTCGCCCAGCAGGTCGCGGAACTGGTTGAACTCCGAGGGGGTCATCCAGCGCAGCCCTCGCCACGCCGCGTTGAGCCCGTCGAGGTGCAGCGCGGCCCTGCGCAGCGGCGCGAGCGCGTTCCACACGTCGTCGTCGCGCAGCAGGCGTTGCGCGTCGCGCAGCTCGTAGCGGATCAGCCCGAAGTAGAGCTCCATGATCTGGCTGATCATCAGGAAGGACATCTCGCCCGGGTCGTCGCTCAGCGTCCGCTGCAGCGTGTGCAGCGTGCTGGCGCGGACATACCGGTCGTACGGCACGCCACGGTCGAACTCGAGTGTGGGAGCGCCGCCGTTGGCCTCGGCTCTCTCGTCCCGTTGGACAGCGGTCATCGGCATGACTTCCATGCGGCTCATCCTGCCCGGCCGACCGTGAGGTTGGAATGCCGATCGAACGGTCCTTAGGCTGTTTGCCCACACATCCATGGCGGATTCGCCCTTCTCACCTTCGGAAGTGAAAGTGGACGACCTTGACTGGTTGTTGCTGCGTGAACTGCAGGCCGACGCGCGGCTGTCCTTCAGCGAGCTGTCCCGCCGCGTGCACCTGTCGCCGCCCGCGGTCGCCGAGCGCGTGCGCAAGCTGGAGGAGTCGGGCGTCATCGGCGGCTACCGCGCCTACGTCGACCCCCGGCGGACGGGGCGCAGCGTGGTCGCGCTGGTCACCATGTCCTGCTACGGGCCTGGCTGCGTGCTGCGCCACCCGGAGGCGCTCGACTCGGCCGACATCTTCGAGGTGCACCGGGTGACCGGCGGGGCGTGCTGCGTGCTGAGGGTGGCGGTGCCCACGATGGAGGACTTCGAGTCGCTGATCGACCGGCTCGCCGCCTACGGCACGCCGTCCAGCTCGATGGTGCTGTCCAGCCCCGTGCCGTGGCGGGCCACGGCACCTTGACCAGGGGTGCAAGTGATCGTCAAGCTACCTTTTCTATCGTCTGTCCATGATCAGACGTTGGTTAACACTTGCTGCCTTCACGCTCTCCGTGCTCCTTTTCGCGGTGAACGCGACCGTCATGGACGCGATCGATGAACCGATCGCCTTCGCCTACGGCATCACCCCGTCCGCCGCCGGGTGGGCGGCGGATGCCTATCTTTTCGCTCTCGTGGGGGTGCTGATCCCGCTGAAGGCGCGCAGGAGCGTGTTCCTCTCCGCGGTCGCGGTGTTCGGCGTGGCCTCGATCGTGGCGTCCTTCGCGACCGAGGCCACCGCGCTGGTGGGCGGGCGAGCCGTCCAGGGGCTGGCCGCCGCGGTGGCGATCAGGGCCGGGTTCGTGCTCCTGGTCGCCGCCTTCCAGGGCGCCAGGGTGTGGCCCCTGGTCGTGGCCGTGTCGGCGGCGATCATCGTGGGCTACGTCGGCGGGCCCGTGTGGGGCGGCTACGTCGCCGAGATGTTCTCGTCCAGGTGGGTCTTCCTGGCTGACGTCCTGCCGGCCGTGATGGTCGCGGCGTTGTTCGTCGGCGTGCCGAAGCCGCGCGCGGTCGAGGCTACTCGGCCGCGGCACGCTCCCTGAGCGGCCGGCGGCGCCGTGCGGCGTCGGCCAGGGAGACCGGCCGCCAGGCGCCGTCGGGCTGGTAGAGGTTGGTGCCCGGCGGCACGATCTCGTCGATCCGGTCCAGGGTCTCGTCGTCGAGGACGAGCGAGGCCCCCTTCAGCAGCTCGTCCAGCTGGCGGACGGTCCGCGGCCCGATGATCACCGAGGTGACGGCGGGGTGCGCCACCGTGAACGCCACGGCGAGCTCGGGAAGCGAGCAGCCGACGCTCGACGCGACCTCGATCAGCCGCTCCACCGCCTCGTACTTGGCGGCGTTCTGCGGCAGGGAGGGGTCGAAGCGGGCGGGCGTGAGCGCGGGACGCCCGGTGGTCAGGTCGACGCTCCTGCCCTTGCGGTAGGCGCCCGACAGGAAACCGGAGGCGAGCGGGCTCCAGGTGAGGACGCCCATGCCGTACCGCAGGCAGACGGGCAGCACCGACGCCTCGATCCCGCGGGCGAGCAGCGAGTACGGCGGCTGCTCGGTCCTGAAGCGGTGCAGGGCGCGGCGCTCGGAGACGTGATGCGCCTCGACGATCTCCTCGGCGGGGAACGTCGAGCAGCCGAACGCGCGGATCTTGCCCTGGCGGACGAGGTCGGTCAGCGCGGACAGCGTCTCCTCGACGTCGGTGGTGTGGTCGGGCCGGTGCACCTGGTAGAGGTCGATCCAGTCGGTCCGCAGGCGGCGCAGGCTCTCCTCGACCTCCTTGACGATCCAGCGCCGGGAGTTGCCGCCCCTGTTGGGGCCCGCGCCCATCGGGAAGTGCACCTTGGTGGCGAGCACCACGTCGTCGCGCCGGCCCTTGAGCGCCTTG
This sequence comes from Nonomuraea sp. NPDC003754, assembly GCF_053605785.1. Taxonomy (NCBI): domain Bacteria; kingdom Bacillati; phylum Actinomycetota; class Actinomycetes; order Streptosporangiales; family Streptosporangiaceae; genus Nonomuraea; species Nonomuraea sp. NPDC003754. The sequence goes on along the minus strand of NZ_JBSGJX010000013.1, from coordinate 67,906 downwards.
CCCACGATCACCTCGGACTCGCCCGCGGAGTACATGTCCGCGGTGTCGACGAAGTTCACGCCCTGGTCGAGCGCGGCGTGGACGATGCGGGCGCAGTCGTCGTGGTCGGGATTGCCGACCGCGCCGAACATCATGGTCCCGAGGCAGTGGACGCTCACCTGCATGCCGGTGCCGCCCAGGGTTCGGTAACGCACGCTTACTATCCTTCGTTCGGTGGAAACCCGATGATCCGGACGACGACACCCTAAGAGATGGAGTGGGCCCATGCGTTTCGGTCTCAAGGTCAACCCGGGCACCTGGCAGGAAGCCGGCCTATGGGCGCGGATCGCCGAGGAGTCGGGCTTCCACAGCCTGTGGACGGGCGACAATCTGCTCAACTCGCGCGACGCCGCCACACCCGTCCACGACGGGCCTACGATCATCGCCGCGTGGGCGGCCACCACGACGCGGATCAGGGTCGGCCTGCTGATCGCCAACATGGCCTACCGGCGGCCGACCGTGCTGGCCAAGCAGGCGGTGAGCATCGACCACGTGGCGGCCGGGCGCTTCGAGCTCGGCATCGGCTCCGGCCTGTGGCCCGCCGACCACGCCATGGCCGGGGTGCCGTTCTGGAACCCGGGGGAGCGGGCCGAGCGCCTGCGGGAGTTCGTCGGCGTGGTCGACCGGCTGCTGTCGGGCGACACCCGCGACCACGAGGGCCCGCACTACCCCTACTCCGGCGCGGCGATGTCGCCCGCGCCGGTCCAGCCGCGCATCCCGCTCATCGTCGCCGCCAACGGCCCGAAGGGGCTCGCCGTGGTGGCCGACCACGCCGACGCGTGGGTGACCTTCACCGGAGCCTCCGCCGAGGAGGAGTTCCATGAGGCGTCGGTCAAGCGGTGCCGCACCCTTGACCGGCTCTGCGGCGAGCGCGGCCGGCAGCCGGGGGAGGTGCGCAGGATCCTGCTCGCGTATGGCTCGCTCACGCCGTGGGCCTCCGCCGACGCCTTCGCCAGGATGGTGGAGCGCTACCAGGCGATCGGCTTCGACGAGATCGTCTGCTACGCGCCCAAGCCCGAGGAGCGCGCGGTGTTCGACAAGGTCGTCAGCCGCTTCGCCTAGAACGCGGCGTCATCGTCCGGCCGGTGGAGCTGCCAGAAGTCCTCCAGGTTCTGCCGGTAGAAGAGCAGGTCGCTCTCCAGCTGCTGCCTGGTGAACCGCTCGGGGTTCGCCTCGTGCAGCGCCCTGCCCATGGGGGTCCAGCACGCCTCGGCGGGTACGGTGTCGGCCCCGGGCGGCAGGAACTTCAGCGCCTCGGCGATCGCGTCGGCCGCGAACTGCCAACCGGCGGCGACGTTCTCGAACTGTTCGTCGTCGTCGGGGTTCGCGGTGAACGACAGACTCTCGCTGAGGGTACGGCGCGCGTAGGTGCCGGCGACGAACACCCACTGACCCGGGTCGATCAGCTCGGAGCGCCCTTCGCCGAAGGTCAGCTCGTCGAGCCTGGCCGTGGCCTCACCTTGGTACGGCACCTCCACCTCGACGCCGTCGAGCCGTAGGGTCCAGCTCTCCTCGCCCTCGGTCAGCGTCGCCCGCTCCGCCGCGTTCCCTCCGACCTCCCGGGCCGCCAGATCGAGGTAGAGGTAGCCCTCCACCAGCGAGCGGGCCAGGCCGAGCTCAGGCATAGTCGTTCACCAGGTCTCTGTAGGTGTCTCTGACGACCTGCAACCTGTCGACGGTGAACCTGCCGGGCTCGGCCGCGCGCACCTTCAGGCCGCGTTCGGACCAGAACGCCGAGTCGGGCACCTCCTCGGCCCCCGGCTCGACGAACTTCAGCACCTCGGCGACGGACGCGGCGGCGATCGACAGGGTCCTGCGCGCCTCGGCCCGGTCGTCCACGGGCACGTTGCCGGCCGTCAGATCGGCCACCCACATCCACTCGCCGGCGTCGAGGAGCTGCGAGGGCTCGGGGCCGCCGAAGGTGGGATAGCCCTCGGGCATCACGGGCTGTGGCGGCAGGCCGAACAGGAACTCCCGTTCGGCGCCGCACTCCTCGCAGGTGCCCGTGTAGCGGCTGGCCAGCTCACCCTCGACGGTCACCACGCTGGTGGCCCACGTCGTCTCGACCGAACCGCACTTTTGGCACGGGTGCAGGTCGAGGTAGAGATGCGCCTCGTCTCTCGTGCGCGCTACCGCGAATGGCATGGCCGTCCTTTCCTTCGTCCCATCATGCACCGCCGTCATGGACCTCCTACCTTCTCCGGCATGACGAGCTCCATACCCTCTTTCAGCGCGCCGGGATCGGGCCCGATCAGATCGCGGTTGCGCTTCCAGATCTCCGGCCAGTAGCGCTCGTCACCGTAGACGTCCTCGGAGATGTCCGCGAGCGAGTCGCCGCTGCCGACGACCCGCCGCACGGGCGTCGGCGTGGGTGTCGGCGTCGGGGTCGGCGTGGGAGCCGGGGCCGGGGTGGCTGAAGGGGTGGCTGCCGGGGTGGGAGCCGAGGCCGGCGTCGCCGACGGTGCGGGCGCAGGCCCGCCTCCCGAGCCGTCGCGACGCCGCCCGCAGACACAGGCCTCGTCCGGCGGGCAGAGGCACTCCTCCTCGTCCTCCGGCGGGTACCAGCCGGTGGTGTTGCTGCGCCTGCGGGCCTGCTCCATCCGCTCCTCCCGCTGGGCCTGCCGCGTCGCCAGACGGTTGTCCACCCTCGTGACGAGGGAGTCGACCAGGGACGGCGGCAGCAGAGACCGGTTGGGGCCGTCCTGTCCGACGCCCATCGAGTCGGCCATGGCGATCAGGACCAGCAGCCTGCTGCGCCGCTGTTGCGGCGTCGCGGCCTCGACCTGCCGGGCGGCTTCCCGCAGCCTGGCGATGTTCTGGTGATCCGCCGTGGTCAGCACGGCCTGCCCGCCGGTCACCGGCTCCCGCGTCAGGAGGGCGGGACCGGACGGCAGGTTCAGTCGCGCGGCGATGGCGCCGACCGCCGCCGCGGCGGCTTCCCGCTCGATGGCGCCGATCGAGCCGAACGTCGCCACCTGGAACGTCGCGACGTGCTCCTCGACGGTCGCCCTGAACGGCTCCGAGCGCAGCCCCCGGTGGGCCGTCAGCTCCACCGCGACGGGGGCGTGTCCCGGGATGACGATGTCGAGCAGGCCGTTGCCGTACCTCCTCACACTGGCCCCGGCCCGCCGCGCGGCGCGCTCGACGGCCGCCACGGCCGCGTTCACCGCCGCGGTCGGCTGGTGGCCGACGAGGGAGAGGATGGCGTCGACCTGGGCAGGGCTGAGCTGGCCCGCCCTGGCCGCCGCGATCAGCCGCGTCCTGGCTCCGGGAGTGCCGGGTTCCAGGCCCGCCCGCGCCGCCTGCGCGCGCAAGGCGTCCTCGCGCTGGCGGCGGGCGAGCCGCGGGGCGTCGGCCAGGTCCTCGATCCTCGCTCTGAGCCTGGCCAGCACCGCGAGGTCCTCGCGGCCGAGAACGGGTGCGCTCTCCTCCAGGCGAGGGTCGGCGGCGCCGCGAGCCATCGTCCTGCCCGGCGGCAGCCCCTCCAGCTCGGCGATCCGCTCGGCGATCCGCGCCGCGACACCGGTGGTGACGGTCCTGCCGCCGCTCTGCGACACCTCGATCACGAGCTCGCCAGGCCGGCCGAGCTGCGGGTAGGAGCGCACCTCGCCGGGCGCGAGGTCGGCCTCGGACACCACCAGCGTGAACTGGCCGCCCGGCCACTTCACCTCGAAGCGGCCAGGACCGGTGGCCGTGACGGAGTCGACGTTGGCGATCCTGCTGAGGGCGTCCGCGGCCGTCGGCGTCGTGTCGAACGCGCCGATCGTGGCGGCCGAGCCCAGCACGGGACCGGCCCCCGTGTTGAGGAGAGCGGCGATCGAGCCCCTGGCCGGCGTCGAGGTCACCGGCGGGCCCGAGCCCCACGGCGGTTCGGGGGCCAGGTGCCCGCGAGCGACGATGTCGGCGGCGACCGCGTCGATCGCCTGGGCTATCCGCAGCTGCACCGCAGGGTCGCTCGCCTGCCGCCAGTCGCTGGACAGGACCGCGTGCTCCCTGAGCCGCGGCTCCAGGCAGTGGTCACGCCCCTCCTGCTGCTCGGCGGAGGGCAGGGAGCCTCTGACCACGCCCTGGCCCGCGCCGTTCTGCTCGGCCGCCGCCCACTGGAGCAGGTGGACGATCTCGTGGGCCACCGTCGCCTTGACGATGACGGGGTCGGCGTGCTCGTTGATCACCGTGGTGGCCGGGTCGTCGGGCGCGGTCCCCCTGGACGTGACGGCGTTGTCGCCGGAGACGACCTCGCCGACGTTCAGCTGGGTGTAGAGGATCCCGTGCTTCGCGGTGGCCACCTCCAACGTCCGGCCGTCGGCCATCAGGCGCACCGCGACGAAGCCGTCGCCCAGCTCTTCGGCCGTGGGTATCCGCTGCCTGAGGTCGTCCATGGTGAGGGGGGCGCTCCCGGCGCGAGCCGAGGGATCGTACGGCGTGCCGGGGATGGCAGGGGAAGTGGCGGAGACCGCGGACTGGACGCTGACGCCGCCCTGGCCCACGTCGCTGCCTGCCATCGCCGGATCCACGGCGGGCGTCTCCTCCGCCGGCTGCGCGGGGAAGGCCGGGGTGGGTTCCGCGTACGGCACGCCGCGGTCCTCCAGCTCCGCCCGCACCTTGTCGGACAGGGTGCCCTCCACCGTCGAGGCGAAGAAGATCTGACGCAGCGGGAGATTGTGTTCGATGGCGAGGTCGAGCAGCGGCTGCGGCAGCGTGCCGAACGCCTCGGCGAAGCCGTTGTCCGCCGCGACGAGCAGGGCCTCGGGATCGTTCGGATCCGTCGGCAGGCTGTGCACCCCGTTGTCGTCGAGCAGGTACCTGCGCAGGGTGCCGTCCGGCTCCACCTGGTCGAGGACGACGGGCCTGCCGCGCGAGGCGACCGTGCGCGCCTCGTTCAGCAGGCGCCACGGCGCCTCCTCCGTGACCTGCCCCTGCCACACGATCGGGTCGTTCTCGAAGGTGGGCACGGCGAAGACCCATCCCGCGCCGAGAGGCACGCCCGCCTCGATGGCCGCGTTGATGGCGTTGAACTGGCCCTCGAACATCTCGACGACCACGGTGGCGGTCCCCGCCTCGGGGAGGAACTCGGAAGGGCCGCGAACCCGGCGGCCGGTCACCGTTCGCCCGACTTCCGTCAGCGTGGCGTCGAACGCCACCTCGAACGCGACCTTGAGCCGCCTGCCCCGCGTGTACGTGGTGTGCTCGACGCGGCTTCCCCTGCCCACCGTGTAGCGGTCGGTGGCCTGCTCACCGCTGGAGACGCCCGCCGACACGCTTGAGGGGCCGTGGCTGCCGCCTGCGCCCCTGCCGAGCGGGAGCATCGTGCCCGTGCTCACCGTCGTCGACCACTCGTGCTGGAACCGCTGGACGTCTCCGCCTTCCCTGTCCTCGAGGACGCCGACCACGACACCCTTCTTGAACGTCCTGGCCTGGAGGGTGACCTCCTGGCCCAGGCCGCTCGCGCTGCGCGGGTTCACCTCGCCGATCAGCAGCCCTTCCCCGGCGGTCATCCGCTTCAGCAGCGCGATCAGCGTCAGGTCGTCGGTCATCGTCTGCAGCTGGTCCTCGACCTCGCGCGCGGCGGCCTCTCCGTGACGGAAAGCCACGGCGGCCCGCAGGCTGTCGTACAGGGAGCCGTCCTGCTCGATCGTCTCGGTCTTGGTCGCGTTCGGCAGCGGGAACGAGCGCGGATCCCTGGCGCCGTCCAGCTCGGGCACCGCGCCCTCCTCGTAGGGGCGGATCTCGGTGCTCTCGACCAGGCGGACCATCTCGAGGTCGACGGTGAACTCGGTTTCCGTGGCGCGTTCGGGATGCAGCACCGCGTCGGCCGCCCTGCGCGCCGCGCGCCTGAGGCCGAACCAGCGGAACCGGGAGGGCAAGCGCTCCATCGTGACGGTCAGCTGGCCGCTCTGCAGGAGCCTGTGCATGTCGGCCGGGCCGCCGAAACGCTCGACCGTGGTCTGCTGCATGTGGGAGGAACTCGACGTGGACCGGTTCTTGTCGGTCGACACCGAGCCGTTCCCGCCACCGACCGCGTTCGCGCCGCCGCCGTCGACCGATCCCCCGCGGTTGCGGCCGCTGGAGAGCGTGTACCCCTTCTGCTTGTAGGAGTAGTCCTGTCCGAGGGGCACCTTCGTCTTGGTGCGGCCGAGATCCTGGACGGAGTCGGGGTCGAGATTCAGATGCATCCGCACCCTGAACCGCTCGGTCCTGCCCAAGCGGCCCGTCCTCATGGTGAACGCGGTGTGGTAACCGAACCGGCCGGTCATGTTGTCGACCTTGCCGCGCCAGCGCCTGCCGTTCAGCGAGCCGTACAGCTTGTCGGGAGCGGGGGCGTCGGCATCGAGGACACCGGGCGCCAGCCGCGCCAGGTGGGCCATGGTCTGCTCGAGGAGGTTGACGCGCTTGCCGCCGAGGGAGAACACGACGTTCTCGATCAGAGAGTCGCCGATCTTCGTGGCGAGATGGTTGACCAACCTGACACGTCGGGATTTGGCGGCCAGTGCCGCCGCCGCGGACAGGCGGTGCCCGTCCGGCGCCGCCATCATGTCCGCGAGACCGGGCAGGGTGGAGAGCTTGTTCTCCAGTGCCTCGCGCGTGTGCCTGTCGGCCAGCTCGGGCCGCTGGTCGGCCGGGAGCGTCCGCAGCTCCATGAGGTAGCGCTGCACGAGCGGAACCGCGACCGTCCGGTCCAGCTCCAGATTGTCGTCGAGCCAGCGCTCCACCGAGTCGGCCGTCATCCATGGCGGCAGTTGCAGCTTGCCCTCGGCGTACAGGCGCAGGCTCACCTCTTCGGGGACGGAGAAGATGGCCGAGCCGTCCACGGTCTCCCCGACGGGGGTGACCGAGCCGGGGGGGAACGCGTTCATCGAGAACTGCCCGTCGGCCTGGAAGTAGTGCTGGACGCCGATGTCGATGGCCAGCCGCTCCCTGCCCCAGATCAGCAGCTGGTACATCGAGCGCGCGATCGACCCGGCTTTGCCCCAGCCGGCGTTGGCGCTGCCGTTCGCGCCCTTTCCGTTCTGGTAGCCGGCGCCGACCCCGGCGTTGACCGACCCGTTGGCGGAAGCGGAGAAGGTGGTGTTCAGGCTCTCCAACTGAAGGAAGATGTCCGCGATGACGCCCTCGTGGGCCCCCAGGGCGCGGACCTTTCCCGGCTTCCAGTCGAGGCTGAGCCGAGCCCGGGACGGGCCGGGCAGGCGGAACCAGCGCCGCCCCTGGTTGAAGCTGCGCGAGTTCACGGCGAAGCCCGTGGTGTAGGGCGAGCCGCCCTTCACGGCGTGGCTCAGGACGTTGTGGTGGCCGAGGAAGTTCGCCACGTGATGCAGCGCGCTCGTGCCCCAGCGCAGGAACCGCGAGAACAGCCTCCTGGCCGCCGGGAGGAGGCCGGTCGTGTCGACGTGGTGCATGGTCGCGTTGTCGATCAGCTCGGCGGGGGCGGCCTGCCACTGTCCGGGAGGTCTGCTGGGGTCGGCCAGCATGGCGGTCGGGACCGCCATGCTGACCGTCGTCTCGTGCTCGGACAGCACCACCGGCTCGCTGTCGCCGCTGCGGAGGGTGGCGGTGACCGTGCCCTCCGTCTCCGTCTTCCCGTCGGTCAGCAGCTCGTGGAGCAACACGTCGTTGCCGGTGTCGCCCTTGGCGGACCCGGAGCTCGTGCCGCCGCCGAGGGCGGCGCCGAGGCGGGCCTTGAAACTGAACCCGGCCGAGTTCTCGCCGGGCTCGTGCGCGGCGCTCACCTCGCCGCTCAGACCCCCTGAATGCCCGTGCCCGGCCGACACGACGTTGGTGTCGGACCCGATGTACAGCAGCGCCATGGCCTGGTTGAAATCCTGCGCGACCAGGGTGGTCGTCGTGACGTCCAGGCCGATCTTCAGCTCGAGGGTGAAGATCTGGGTGCTCTCCCCCGCGTGGTTGCGCACGAGCGGGATGAGGATGCCCTGGTGGATGGCCTGGTTGAGCCGGGTCTTGACGTTCAGGTCGCGGACCTGCTGCTCCATTTCCATCTGGTTGGTGTGCTGGGCGGCCGCCTCGTACTCGTCCTCGGAGTAGATCAGCTCGCCGTCAACGGGGGTGGGCAGGAGGCCGAGGCTGCGCAGCGCGGTGATCGCGTCCGACAGGGTCCGGTCGAGGTTGGTGACCCCCTTGACGAGCGCGAAGCCCGCGTCGGCGAACTGGTGCTCCTGGTCGCCCTGCCAGATCGGCCGGGCCTCCTGGCCGGTCTTCGGCCCGATCTGTTGCGGGTCGTCGCGCAGGACGATCTCTCCGTCGGCGTTCCTGAGCGGCTGCTTGTCGTCGCCCAGCACCACCGCGGCGGGGTCGAACGGCATGCCCGCGCGGGCCGCCTCCGACTCGGTGGCCACGATCTGCATCTCGCCCGTCGTCTCGACCGGATCGAGGCGGTCGTCGCCCTCGATCATCGTGATCACCAGCACGGTCTTGTGCTTGAGCACGACGTCCTGGTGGTGGGCCATGCTGCGGTCGACGACCGGCTTGTAGGCCGTTCCTCCGGCGCTCACGCTCTCGGACCGCGACCGGCCGTAGTTGGCGTTGACGCCCCACGAGGACTTGGCCTTCGGGTTCAGCTTCTGCAGCAGGCCGGCGAGCCACCCGAACGCGCGGCCGATGCCGACCGAGCCGCCGCTGGAGAACCCGGACGACTGGCCACCGTTCGAGTTGGTGACCGCGACACCAAGGTCCTCCTTCCAGCGCTCGTTACTGGGGACTCCCGCCAACCGCGCCGACTCGTAGTCGGGCTCGGTCCGCAGTTCGACCCGTGCGACCTCGCGCCCGTTGTGCGAGAGCTTGCCCTGGATGCCGGTGTTGACGGCGTCGGCCATCTCGCTGGGCCACTGCTCGGACACGAAGTTGCGGAGCTGCCGCAGGGTGTCCGAGCCGGCGTTCTTGCCCAACCTCTCCATCGCGCCGTCGATGAGCTCCTCCGCCCCGGTCGCGTTGAGAGTCACGCTCGGGGGGAACGTGCGCGTGTCCCCGGTCTGCCCGGCGGGCGCGCCGTTGGCCTTCGCCGGCGCCGGGTGCCTGGCCTCGAGTTCGGCCAGCGTGACAGGCTTGCGTACCGGGCGGTCGGTGTGCGAGGCCCCGATCCACACGTGCAGCTCGGACAGATCGTTACTCGTGCCGCTGTCGACCGGGTCGAGCGTGACCCAGCCCTCCTGAGGCGAGGTACGGATGCGCACCGTGTACGTGCCACGCCCCTTGAACGGGGTCGCCTCGCCTCTGTTGTCCTCGACGGCGCCGCCGACCACGTTGTCGAGGGCGTTCCCGCTCGTCGAGCGGCTCCGGCCGTAGTTCAGCTCCCCACCGGGGCTGAAGAGCTTCACGAGGGAGCCCACGCCCGGTATCACCTTCACCAGGCCCGCGAGCTTGCCGCCGATCTTGTAGGTCACCGTGCGGACCATCTCCGCCGCGATCGCCAGACCGCCCTGGGGGAGGCGGCCGAACATCATCTGGCCGGACCTGGCCCAGTGGCCTATCACCTCGATCAGCTCGGCGACTGTCAGCTTGACGTTCACCTCACCCTGCGAGAGCACGCCGACCCGCAGGACCACGCCCTCCTTCGAGATCAGCTGCTTCCACTGCCCGAGCAGTGCCCGGTGCAGATCATCCACGGTGAACTGCTCGTCGATCCCCTGAGCCAGCATGCCCGCGTTGATCCGCTGGGTCAGTCTGGTCATGTGCGGCAGCTGCTCGGCCATCGAGTTCGCGACGGCGTCGGGAGCGGGCAGAGCCGCCAGCAGGGCCTCCTTGTAGGCCTCGACGCGCCTCTGCGCGTCCTCGGCCGCCTGGGCCAGCTCGCTCTTGGCGGCCGTCACCGCGGCCGGGTCGGCGCCGGTCAGCTGGTGCAGGCTCTCCGCGAGCCGCGCGTAGTCGCCATGGACGGTCCGGGCCGCTGTCAGCGCCTTCTTGTAGGCCCTGATGATCCGCTCGTGGCGACGCTGGATCTCCTGCTGCTTGTCCGCCTCGGCGCGAGCCTTGCGGGCGCGTTCCTTCGCGAACTGGTCCCGCTGCCCGTCCGCCTTCTCCGCGTCGTCGAGAGCTTTCTTCTTCGCCTCCTTCGCCTTCTTCGCCGTTTCCGCGTGCGCCTTGATCCGGGCCTCGAGGCCCGCCACCGCGCGTGACAGCGAGTCGGCCTGTCCGCGCGCCAGCCTGGTCGCCTCGGCGAGCGGTGTCTCCGCCACGGGGGCGGCCGGGGGGAGCACACCCTGCTCTCCGGCGATCCACGGTGGCGTGGGCGCCGTCTCGCCGCGCTGGGCAAGGTCGGCGGCCACCGCGTCCATCAGCCTCTTCAGCGCCTCCTGCTCGCTCTGGCTCGACGCGTTCAGCCAACGCCTGGCGAGGTGGCGGTGCTCGTTGTACCGGGCTTCCACGTACGCGGCCTGGCTGGTCTCGGCGTCGCCCCGGCGGGTCAGCCGGTTCAGCACACCCCTGATGGGGCCCTGGCTGGGCTCCACGGCGACGGCGTCGAGCTCCTGCGCCGCATGCGTGAGGTACTGCACCAGCGTGACGGAGACCAGCTCGGAGCCGAGCCGTCCCGACAGCCGCAGGACGTGAGGGTCGCTCTCGGTGCCCGAGTTCAGCACGACGGCGGGATGACCGCCCGAGGCCGACGACGGGTACACGAGCCGGAAGTGCATCGTGGGCCGGCCGTCCATCTCGACGCGCAGCTGGGGACCGACGGCCGACCAGACGATGGAGCGCACGCCCCTGCCGAGGTCGGACGGTTTCACCGCCTCACCGTCGACGAGGGCCTTGACCTCGGCGTCGTTCAGGTCGGCCTGCGAGGGCGGCCGGGTATCGGCCGTCAACGTCGTGTCGACGACGGTCCTGGACGTCCTGGGGCCCGGACGGGTGGTGGGCGCGGCGGGAGGAGCCTGAGGCGCGTTGGCCGTCTCCGGATCGAGCGCCCGCACCTTCGTGGCCACGTCGGCCGCGGAGTCGTCGTGGAAGCCGGGCCGCATGAAGCCGTCCCCGGCCCCCGGATCCTCGGCGATCAGCGCGCTCAGCCGTGCGTCGGGATTGCCGGCGAGCACGTCCGAGATCGCCTTCGTCGCGGCGGCACGGCTGGGCTCGGACAGCTCGGCGAGCTGTTCGAGCGCGTCGACCGCGCCGTTCGACCGCGACCGGCCGGCGAGCCCGGCGATCTCGGCGCCCAGCCAGGCCGCCGCGTTCACGCGCAGCACCTCCTCGGGCATGCCGTCCTTGGCGTTGGCCCGGAGCCCCCTCCTGGCGCTGTTGATCTTTTCTGCGGAGATCGTGACGGTGCGGCCGGTGACATCGGTGAGGCGCACGTCGCCGTTCTGGAGCCACAGGGCGTCCGGGGCGACGTGGAACAGCGCCTCGTCGATCGCCTTCCGGGCGGCGGCGGGCGCGGCGGCCTCGCGCGCGGCGGCCGCGGCCGCCAGCTGCTGCGCCGTGGGAACGGACGGCGTGGCGGCGGTCGTGGTGGTGCCGGACTCCGACGTCTGGGCCTGGCCGGTGCCGGCCTGCTCGCCGGTCGCCGCGGTGGGCTGGACGGCGGGGTCCTGGCCGGTGTCCGGGTTCTGGGCCGCGTCGGGGTTCTGGGACGTGCCGGAGTTCTCGCCGGTCTCGCCGGTGTCCGGGTTCTGGGCCGTGCCGGGGTTCTCGCCGGTGTCCGGGTTCTGCGACGCGGCGGGATTCTCGCCGGTGTCGGGGTTCTGCGCCGTGGTGGGGTTCTGGCCGGTGTCCGGGTTCTGGCTCGAGTCCGGGTTCTGGGTGCTGGACGGGGTCTGGCCGGGATCGGGGTTCTGGGCCGTGGGGTTCTGGGCGGTGTCCGGGTCTCCCTGGGTGAGCGGCTCGGACGCCTGGTTCTGCTCGCCCGTGGAGGGCTGCTGGGACCGGCCCTGGGGGTCCGGCTGCTGCGCCGAGGGGCGCGTCGCCTGCGTGGTCGGGTCACCGGCCGGCTGCGTCTGCTCCTCTTCCTCCTCCGGGGTGACCACGACCTGGTTGTCGGGGTCGGTCGAGGTCGTGCTCGACCCCCTCCGAGTGCCCTCCCCGCCGGCCACGGTGGACGACGATCCGCCCTGCTGCGTGCCAGTCTGGCCGGTCCTGCCCGCCGTACCGCCCGAGCCGGTCGTGGAGGTCCCGCCCGAGCCCGTCATGTTCGGCCCGCCCGTCGACGGGTCGCCGGACGGGTCGGGGCCGTTGCCCGTCGGGCCGTTGCCTGTCGGGCCGTTGCCCGCGGGGCCGGAGGGGTTCTGGCCGGAGCGGGCCAGGTCGGCGGCGGCGGCCAGGTCGCTCGCGCTGGCGAGGGTCGACAGCGGGTGGGCCAACGCGGTTAAGACGTCGGTGCTGAAGGGGCTGATGGTGGTGTCGGTGAGGAACGGCACTCCCGCACGTCCGGCGCCGCCCATGAAGCCGCCCACCATGGCGTCGGGGGTGAACGGGTTCTGCGGCGGCCACTGGTGGTAGACGAGGGTGTTGGCGATCAAGCTGCCGAACGGCGAGGCGATGGCGTTGGTGAGACCGGTGTTCAGCGCGCGCCCCGCGAAGCCCGGCACGTGGTCGGTGATGTGGGACACCGGACCGGCCAGCCTCATGCCGATCACGGCGCCGCCGCCCGCGCCCACGACCGCGGCACCCGACTTCTGCCAGTCCCACTCGGTCCGCGTGCCCATCTGCATCTGTTCCCACTGGGCGTAGGCGTCGATGAAGAACTCCTCGCCGATCTCCTCGACCAGCTCCTTGCCGATGGGGGAGGCGAGGAATCTGAGCACGGCGGCACGGCCGGTGGGTCCGCTCAGCGCGGCCAGCATGGCCACGCCTCTGGGGCCGATCGCGCGGCTCGCGATCGCCGTGAGCCTGACGAGGATGCGGGTGATCGCCGCTCGTGCCGCCGCCGCGTACGGGCCGACGAACGGGGCGGTCGAGCCCGCGGTGAAGAAGGCGACGAGAAGGGCGATGGCGATCGCCACGACGGTGACCCAGAAGGCCACGTTGATGGACAGCTTGGAGTACTGCGTCTCGACGGCGAAGTTGCTGGCCTCGGCCGCGCGGCTCATCGACTCGTTCGTCACGGCCGTCGTGCCTGCCGGGTTGCCGCACAGCTCGCGCGCCCTGCCGACGAACTCCGCTGTGGACGGCGCGGAACAACCGGCCACGATGGCCCTGGCGGCGCGGCCCGCCGCTTCGGGATACCGGCTCGTTCCCGTGGCGAGGTTGTAGTAGGCCTGGGACAGCTTCGACAATCCGGTCTCGCTGGCCTCAGGCCATTTCTGGCCCGCCGACAGCATGGGGATCAGCCAGTAGTTGACCCAGTCGGGCAGCGACTCCGTCTCCCAGGCCGGGCGGACGTCCCTGTCGATGACGACGACCACGTCCTGCTTGGTGGCCCGACCCCCTGGGCCCTGAACCTCCACGCCGCCGCTTGCCACACCGTCCCCCGTCAGCCGTCCGACTGTTCGTCACCGCGCGTCAGGCCCCTCGCCGTCGCGCTCTTTCTCGTCTCAGACCTCCCGGACCCGTTCGCCCGTCCCGATGTCATAGGCGATCGTCGCGTCCGTGGTGAACAGGTTCTCGACGCCCTCGCGCACCCGGTCGCCGGCGTCGGCGAACTGCTGGGGGAAGTTCGAGCACCGATCCAACAGCTTGGTCGGCCCGTCACCCTGGTAGTGGTTGGCGTAGAAGGCCTTGCCCTCGGCGCCGGACCCCCATGGCTCGGTGGCCAGGGCCTGCCGCAGCTCGTCCACCAGGCGCGGCAGGTCCTTCTCCATCTCGCCGGCCATGTCGGACCACTGCGTGATCCCCTCGTAGGTGATGGGCCTGACGAGGTCCACGCCGTACGGGTAGCTCATCGTCTCCCGCCCATCTGGTCGGCCAGCTGGGCCAGCACGGTCTCGAGGTCGCCCTCGAGATGCGCCTCCATCTGATCGACCGGGATCAGCGGGGAGAACACCTCGATGATCTGCTCGCGCGCCTTGGCGGCCGCCTGGTGCACCGTCTCGGTGATCGTGTCGGCCAGCCCTCTGGCGTCGGGATGCCGGTAGATGCGCGGGTCGATGTCGAGCCGGATCAGCTCGCCCCGCGAGCCGACCGTGACCGACACCAGACCGTCGCGTGACTTCGCGCTCACCTGGACGGCTTTGGCCTTGGCGTGCAGCTCCGCGCCGTCCTCCTGGAGCCGCATGAAGGTCGCGCGCAGTTCGTCCGCGTAGGCCTGCAGGCCCGCGGGGTCTCGTTCGCCGAAGGACTCCATGTCACCCCCCTCGCCCCACCACGCGCGCCAGCAGCGTACGTGTTACACGCTAGTTTCCGGCACATGAACATCATCCGACAAGATGTCCCGTAAATTGCTCATGTGTCACACAGCCTCACAGCTGGAGGGGGACCGCACGCTCCTGGAGTTCTCCCACGTCATCACGGGTGACCCAGCGCCGGTAGACCCCGCGCTCGACCCGCTCCATGCCGAGCGCCACCGCCTCCGGCGCCGAGCCGCCCAGGTACTCCAGCAGCACCTCGCCGTCACGCTCGGCGAGCACCATGAACTCCGTGCCGCGCCACGTGCAGACCGTGGTGACGAACCAGACGCCCTCGCACTCGGCGGCGGGAACCGTCATGACATGGCAGCCCTGCTCGACCTCGGTGAAGCCTTCGGCCGGATCCTCGCGGCGCAGCCGTAGCCAGACCTCCAGGGCGGACGCCTCCGGGCTGGCCGGGTAGTCGGCGCCCCGCCATCTGGCGCGGTAGGGGGATGGCGTCATGCGCGCCGCCCGACCAGGAACCAGCGCCGCAGGTCGCCGTGGTAGACGGCGCGCCTGCGCTCGATCCCGTCGTGCTTCAGCTCCCAGATCTCCGCGCCGTGGGTGAGGCCGACGCCGTACACCTTGTACTCGCGGATGACCTGGTCGGGGTTGGGCACCAGGCCGAGCCCCACGAAGGGCGGCTCCTCCACCACCCATCCGGCGACCGCGTCGCGGCGCTCCTCGTCGATCCCGCCGTACGGCGTGCGGTAGAGGTCGAGCCCCACGGGACGCCAGCGCAGCAGGTTGAGCGCGCCCTCGGGGGTGACGAGGTCGGGCTGCCCGAGCGCCTCGGCGAGCACGGCGGGCGTGGCGATGTGCGAGACGTCGAGCGCGTGGTGGCAGTACCCGGAGACCCTCGGCTCGCCGCCGGACAGCAGGTCGTGGATGTCGGAGGGGCGCAACAGCTTCTGCATCACCGGCACGCCCGACCGGGGGGCGAGCGCGAGGTCCTGGACAAGGGTGGGGACGGCGAGCCTGGCGACCGTACCCGACTCCAGGAGGAAACTCACGGGCAGGCCGGGATTGACGGCCAGGCCCCAGCGGGAGTCGGGCCAGCCCGCCGCCAGCTCGAGCATCGAGACGACCCGGTGATGCTCGGTGAAGGTGGCACTGGCGGCGACCATCGCCTCGACCGAGGTGTAGGCCAGCATCCAGGTACGGTCACCGTCGCGGGCGGTCGGCCAGGCGACCGGTTCGGTTCCCTCGAAGGCGGCCACGGAGATGGGCAGCGCCAGGTCGGCGTCCTTCAGCAGGCTCAGGCACAGGGCCGTCGCACCCGCCTCGAACGCGGCCCAGAGCGCTTCCTCGAAAGGACTGGACGGGTTCCGCACGACGATCACCCTAGCCAAGGCGTGCTCCCAACTCGCATGCCCCAGGCCTTACCTGGGAACACACGCCAATAGGGGCTCGAAACGTCGGGGGAGGTTCGACCAATGGCCATCCATACGGAACGGGTAACCGGTTGGGTCGGCTGGATCTGGTTCGGCGGCATGCTGATGATCATGTCGGGGATCTTCAACATCGTCAGCGGCCTGTCCGCCATCATCAACGACCAGGTCTACGTCCAGACCTTCACCAAACTCCTGCTGTTCGACCTGACCGGGTGGGGCTGGCTCCACCTGATCTGGGGTGTTCTGCTCACCGTCACCGGCGTCGCGGTGAGCTTCGGCAAGGGCTGGGCCCGCATCGCGGCGGTCGTTCTGCTGATGATCAACGCGATCACGCAGCTTACCTGGATCGCGGTCAACCCCTGGTGGTCGCTGGCGGTCATCGCCATCGACGTGCTGGTGCTGTACGCGCTCATCGTGCACGGCCGGGAGGCCAAGACGCTCGCGGAGTGAGGCTCCGCATCTGTCGGATACATGCGCTTTTGGGGGTTTTGCGGACTTCGTTATAACCCGCATCGGGAAAGAACGCATATGGCCGACCTCGCGAGGGCCGGGCGCGGTCGCTCGTGCCGGGAAGAAGGCCGTCCCACAACGCGACAGGAAGCAGGACCATCCATGAGCAACCTCATCGTCATCTCCTACCCGGACGTCAACACCGCCGCCATGGTCCGCGACCGGCTGTTCGAGATGCAGAAGCAGAACCTCATCACGCTGGCCGACGTGGCCGTCGTGGAGCGCCGGCTGGACGGGAAGATCAAGCTGCACCAGTCCACCAGCATGACCGGGCTGGGCGCCACCAGCGGCGCCCTGTGGGGCGGCCTGATCGGGCTGCTGTTCTTCATGCCGCTGTTCGGCATGGCGATCGGCGCGGCGGCCGGCGCGGCCGGCGGGGCGCTCACCGACGTAGGCGTCAACGACAAGTTCATGAAGGACCTCGGCGCCAAGATGGAACCGGGCAAGGCCGCGCTGTTCGTCCTGGTCGTGAAGAGCACGCCGGACAAGGTCATCCCGGAGATCGCCCAGTACGGCGGCGACATCCTGCAGACCTCGCTCAGCCAGGACCAGGAGGACCATCTGCGCGAGGCAGTCAAGGCGGCACAGGGCGTCAACGCCTGACCAACCAACCCCGGGCGGCCAGGCGTCCGTCGCCGCCTGGCCGGCCCCGGGCCGCCGGGCGTCCCCTGGCCTGTCCCGGATCGCCACACGCCCGACCCGGCCCCAGGTTCGCCGGGCGTCCACGCCTGACCTGCCCTGGGTCGCCGGGCGTTCATGACTGACCGGCCCTGGATCGCGAGGTGTCCACGCCTGACCGGCCCCTAGGTCGCCGGGCGCCCACGAGCCGGGGCGGCGCGCGACCATCACTCGATTCCTGATCGCCTACGAGCCGCCATCGGAACCACCCGTCTAACGGTCGCGGTGGTAGTGGCGTGCGGCGCGGCCGCGGTTGCCGCACGCGACCGAGCACCACTCCTGGCGGGGATGGCGCTTGACGAAATACAGCACGCACCTCGGGGCGGGACACACCTTGACCCGCGAAAGATCGGGGCCGGCGAAGAAGTCGATCGCGGCGTTGGCCAGGGCCGACGACAGGTGGTCGCCGTGCACCTCGAGATGCTCCTCCGGCGCGTGCGACCACTCGAGGCGGCGGCGCGTGGGGGCGGCGGCGCTGTTGACCAGCGCGAGCGCCTCGGGGAGCGAGGGCAGGGCTCCGGCATCCGCCGGGCTGGGCGGGTGAGGGGAGACGGCCTTGGCGAAGAGGGCGCGTACGGCCTGGCGGAGAGCGACCGTGCCGACCCTGATCCGCTCGTCGGCAGTGAAGGCCGCGGTGTCGAGGTAGGGGGACAGGTCCTGGTCGCGCACCCAGGCGGTCAGGCCGTCGACGGTCGCGAAGGCGTCGGTGAGGCCGCTGCGGCGGGCTCGGATGGTGCCGGCCAGCCGGAGTGCCAACGGGTCGTCCATACCCTTCATTCTAACGGGAATTCCTCTCAAAGTCCGTGATAACGTAACGGGCTTGTCGGGGTTATCCCGTTAGAAGGAGTGCTGAAGATGATCAAGCCGGTGCAGGGGGATCCCAAGCTGGACAAGGTGCCGAACATGGTGCGCGTCATGGCGAACTCGCCTGCCGTACTGGAGGGCTACCAGGGGCTGGCGCGGGCGCTGAAGAAGAGCACGCTGCCGCAGACCACCTTCGAGCGCATCGCGCTGACCGTGGGCGCGGCCAACGCCTGCTCGTACTGCGTCGCCGCGCACACCTACAGCGGCAAGACGGCTGCCGGGCTCAGTGACGCCGACGTCGAGCTGGCCAAGCAGGGCACCGCTGAGGACGCCAAGGAGGCCGCGGCCGTCGAGTTCGCCCGGGCGCTGACGGAGACGCGCGGCAACGCCGACCCGTCCCAGGCGCGCGCCGCGGGGTGGAACGACGAGCAGATCCTGGAGATCATCGCGCTGGTGGCCCTGCAGACGATGACGAACTACGTCAACAAGGTGGCGGAGACCGAGAACGACTGGCCGACGGCATGACGATCGCGCGCCTGGGCGCCGGCCGTGCCGAGGGTCCCGGTCGGGTCGAGGGCGCCACTCCGGCCGGGGATGCTGGTCGGGCCAGGGGCGCCCGTCGCGCAGAGGCTGCTGGTCACACCAGGGGCGGCGGTCGTGTGGAGAGTCCCGGTCAGGCTGAAGGCGCCGGTCGGGCCGAAGGCGCCGGTCGTGTGGAGGGTCCCGGTCGGGCCGGGGGCGCCGATCGGGCAGAGGCTGCTGGTCGTGTCAGGGGTGCCGGTCGCGTGGAGGGTCTCGGTCGGGTCGGGGGCCCCGGTCGGGCAGAGGCTGCTGGTCATGTCAGGGGTGCCGGTCGCGTGGAGGGTCTCGGCCGGGCCGGGGGCCCCGGTCGGGCAGAGGCTGCTGGTCACGCCAGGGGTGCCGACCGGGAAGGGGGCGCCGGCCCGGCGGAGGGCGCCGGTCCGGTGGAGGGTGCCGGTCGGGGGGAGGGCGCCGGGTGGGCGGCCAGGGTCGGGCGGATGCGGCCTGTGGCGGTGACGCTGGTGCTGCTCGCGCCGCTGGCGGTGGTGCAGGCGGTGGCCGGGGAGCCCACGCTCGCACCTCCGCTCGCCGCCTCGGCCGCGCTCATCGCCGTCGCCCCCGGCACCCCGGCGGCCCGCCCGCTCACCGTTCTGCTCGCCCACCTCATGGCGGCGGCGGCAGGGCTCGGCGCGGCGTTCGTCGCCGGGCCCGGCACAACGGCCGCGATGCTGGCGGTGGGGGCGGGGGTCGTGGCGATGCTGGTCACCGGCACCTTCCACGCCCCCGCCGCGGCGTCGGCCGCGCTGCTGGGCGTGGCCGGTCAGCCGGTCCCCGCCCTCGCCCTGGTGGCCGGTGCGGCCATCCTCGCCATCCTGGCCGCCGCCCCGCGCGTGGCCCGTTTCCGCCGTACGGGTTGACCTCCGGCCGCCCCGCGCGGGGCCCGCTTTCGCCGTACGGGTTGACTCCCGCGCGATCGAATGGAGCCTGTGCCGCACAGGGGCGATGGCGCTCCGGTTGAGAGTTTCCGATCGGTGACGCGGACCGTGGCTCGGCCGGGATGGCGAGCAGTCGACCTCTTCCCACGAAAGGACGCCCGCGTGTCGCGGGCGTCCTTTCGTGCTGCCGTCTTGACCCCGTTGGGTGACAGTCACATACTCTGGTTATAACTTTTAACCAAAGAGAGAGGCTGTCATGCCGACGTCGACCGGGACCAGGGGTGCCGTCCTGGCGCTGCTGGCCGCCTCCCAGTTCCTCGTGGTGCTCAACACCTCGATCGTCAACGTCGCCCTCCCCGTGATCGGCGACGACCTGGGGCTGACGCCCGCGGGCCTGTCGTGGGTCGTCAACGCCTACCTGATCGCCTTCGGCGCCCTCCTCCTGGTGGGCGGCAGGCTGGCCGACCTGTACGGCAGGCGGCGCGTCCTCCTCGCCGGTCTCGCGCTGTTCACCGCGGGCTCGCTCGCCGCCGCCGTACCCGCCGGGGCGGGGTGGCTGATCGCGGCGCGCGCGGTCCAGGGCGTCGGCGCCGCCGTCCTGTCGCCGGCCGCACTGGCCGTCCTGCTGGCTCTCTACGCGCCGGGCGCGGAACGGGCCAGGGCGCTCGGGGTCTGGGGATCGGTGTCGGCGGCGGGCGGCGCGGCGGGCGTGCTGCTGAGCGGTCTGCTGACCGACGCGTTCGGCTGGTGGTCGATCTTCGCGGTGAGCGTCCCCGTCGGCGTGTTCGCGCTGGCCGCCGTGGCGCGGCTGGTCGCGGGCGACGCGCGGACGGCCGGCGGCCGGCTCGACCTCGCCGGCGCGGTCACGGTGACCGCGGGCCTGAGCGGTGTCGTCCACGGGCTGGGCGGCGGCGGTGCGGTGACGGTCGGGGTCGGGGTGCTGCTGCTGGCGGGGTTCGTGCTGGTCGAACGGCGGGCGGCCGATCCGCTGGTCCCGGCGGGGCTGCTGCGTACCGCCTCCGTCGGGGTCGGCAACCTGGTCATGCTCCTGCTGGGCATGGTGTGGGTCGGCACGTTCTTCTTCCTGCCGCTCTACCAGCAGCGCGTGCTCGGCTACTCGCCGCTGGCGGCCGGCCTCACCCAGGTGCCGCTCGCGCTGGCGCTCATGCTGGCGCCGCTGGCGGCCGGCCGGTTGCGCGCCCCTCTCGTGCCGGGGCTGGTGACGTTGGCGGCGGGGCTGGCCTGGCTGGCGAGCGCGCCGGAGAACGGCACCTTCCTGGCGGACCTGCTCGGCCCGTCCCTGCTGGTCGGCGCCGGGCTGGGGCTCGCGTTCGTGCCGCTGACCGCGCTCGGCGTGGCCGGGGTGCCCGGCGAGCGGTCCGGGGTGGCGGGCGGTCTGATCAACACCACCCGGCAGGTCGGCGGCGCGCTGGGTCTTGCCGTGCTCGCCTCGGTCGCGGGTCTCGCGCCCAGTGAGCTGTCCGGCTATCACCGCGCCTTCGCGGGGGCGGCGGTCATCTCCCTGCTGGCGGCGGTCATCGCCTTCACGAAGGGGCGGACATCGTGATGAGACGCGCTCACTACGATGAGAGGGTGTCATCGCCGCGACAGCGCTACCGGGACCAGGTCCGTGCCGAGATCAAGGAGGCCGCGCTGGCCCAGATCGGCCAGGGTGGGGCCGCGGCGCTGAGCCTGAACGCCGTGGCCAAGCAACTCGGTGTCACGGGGCCGGCGATCTACAAGTACTTCGGCAGTCGCGACGACCTGCTGACCGAGCTCATCCTTGACGGTTTCGACCAGGTCGCGGCGGCCGTACGGGCCGCGGTCGGCGAGGGGACGCCGCGGGCGCGCCTGCACGCGCTGGCCGGGGCCTTCCACGGGTGGGCGCTGGCGCACCCGCACGTCTACCAGCTGCTGGCAGGCACGCCGTCACCCGGCTACCAGGCTCCGCCGGAGAGCGTCCAGCGGGCCCGCGAGGTGCTCGGGCCTTTCCTGCCGGTGTTCGCGGGGGGCCGGTGCGGTCCGGCCGCCGAGACGCTGCGCGAGGAGATGCGGCGATGGGTCGAGGAGGTGCCCGCGGTGGCCGAATGGGTCAGGGCCTTCGCGCCCGACGGCGATCCCGCCACCGCCCTCACCGGGACGATCATGGTCTGGTCGCGGCTGCACGGGCTGACGAGCCTGGAGGTGCAGGGCCAGTTCGCCGGGATGGGGCACCGCTCGGCCACGCTGCTGACCGTCGAGATGGAGACGCTGGCCGACACCATGGGGTTGTGAGGTCACCGCGACCCCTGTGGCGCTGCTCGTCGGGTGCCGGGGCGGCCGTGCGGGCCGGTCGAGGGCGACGACGGAGCGGGATGGCCGTGCGGGCCGGTCGAGGGCGACGACGGAGCGGGATGGCCGTGCGGGCTGGTCGAGGGCGACGACGGAGCGGGATGGCCATGCGGGCTGGTCGAGGCCGGAGACGGGGCGGGATGGACGGGCTCGTCGTGGTCACTGCAGCGACTGGGTGAGCTCGTCGAGTTCGGCCAGCCGTACGGCGGGGGCGAGGCGGGAGGCGGTGGCCACCAGCACGAGCTCGGTGACGGCGATCTCGTGGGTCAGCGGCGCGATCGGCCCGGCCGCCTCGCGTGGCAGCCGGATCAGGATCTCGGCGTGCGGCCCCAGCGGTGACTCCCACGCGTCGGTGACGAGCACCAGGCGGGCCTGCCGGGACCGGGCGGCCCGCACGAACGCTGCGGTGTCGGGGGAGTAGCGGCGGAAGTCGTAGGCCACGACGACGTCGGAGGGCCCGAGGTCGAGCAGGACGCGCGCTCTGGCGGCGGGGGAGCCGGGCACGCGGTGCGCTCCCGGGCGCAGGCCGGCGAGCTGGCGGACGAGGTATTCGGCGGCCAGCTCGCTCAGCGGCCCGCCGACGGTCCACACGCCGCCCGCCTCGGCGAGGAGGGCGGCGACGGCGGCGAGCTGGGATTCGCTCACGGCGGCGAGGGTGCCGTCGAGGCCGGCGCGAAGGTCTTCGGCGGCCCCGCGGGTGCCGGGCGAGCGGGCCACGAACTCCTGCAGGCGCGACCTGTCGTGCTCGCGGGCGCCGGCCCTGACGGCGGACTGGAAGGCGGCGAAGCCGGCGTAGCCGAGCCGGTCGAACAGGCGCGAGGCCGTCGGCGGGCTGACGCCGGCGCGGTCGGCCAGCGCGCGCAGCGATCCGAGCGCGGCGAAGGGGTAGTCGTCGAGCAGCACCCTGACGATCGCCCGCTCGCCGCGCGGCAGCTCGGAGTAGACCTCGCTCAGCCGGGTCACGATGGGATCCACGCTGACGAATGTTACATCAATCCCGACTGCCGCAGAAGAATGAAACGAGTGTTACGGTGGGCGCCATGAGTACCTGGCATGGGCTGCTGGACAGCGGCTACCGGCGCTGGCTGCCCGTCACCGGCGACACCCCGTCCGTCACCCTGAACGAGGGCAACACCCCGCTGCTGCGCTCGGCGCACCTGTCGGCCGTCACGGGCTGCGACGTCTGGCTGAAGGTCGAGGGCGCCAACCCCACGGGCTCGTTCAAGGACCGCGGCATGACCGTGGCGATCAGCAGGGCCGCCGAAGCCGGCGCCGAGCTGGTCATCTGCGCCTCCACCGGCAACACCAGCGCCTCCGCGGCCGCCTACGCCGCTCGCGCGGGGATGGCGGCGGCCGTGCTGGTGCCCCGCGGGCGGATCGCGCTCGGCAAGCTCGGCCAGGCCGTACGGCACGGCGCGCGGATCGTCGAGATCGCCGGCGGGTTCGACGACTGCCTGCGCGTCGCCCGCGAGCTGGCCGCCGACCACCCGGTCGCGCTGGTCAACTCCGTGGGCAACGAGTGGCGCCTGGCGGGGCAGCGGACCGTCGCCTACGAGATCGTCGACGCCCTGGGTGACGCGCCCGACATCCACTGCCTGCCGGTGGGCAACGGCGGCAACATCACCGCCACCTGGGGCGGCTACCGGACCTACCGGGACGCGGGCCTGGCCACCCGGCTGCCGCGCATGTGGGGTTTCCAGGCGGCGGGGGCCGCGCCGCTCGTGAGCGGCACGCCCGTCGCGGAGCCCGTGACCGAGGCGAGCGCCATCCGCGTCGGCAGCCCGGCGACCTGGGACGGTGCCGTCACCGCCCGCGACGAGTCCGGCGGTCTGATCGCCGCCGTGACCGACGAGCAGATCTTCGCGGCCTACCGGGAGGTGGCCCGCCGCGACGGCGTCTTCGCCGAGCCCGCCTCGGCGGCGGGGATCGCCGGCCTGCTCGACCAGCACGCCAGGGGCAGGCTCGACCCGGGCCAGCGGATCGTGATCACGCTCAGCGGCAACGGCCTCAAGGACGTGGACGCCTCCCTGCGCGGCGGCTACACCTCGATCGAGACCTCCTCGTCGGCGGCCGAGGTGGCTCGCGCCCTCCTGCCGGCCGCCTGAGCGCCGCCCGCCCCCTGGAAGGTGCGCCGGTAGGCGGAGGGCGTGGTGCCGAGCAGCTTGGTGAAGTGCTGGCGCAGGCCGTTGCCGGTGCTGAAGCCGGAGCGCTCGGCCACCACGTCGACGGGCAGCCGCGTGGTCTCCAGCAGTTCCCTGGCCCTGACGACGCGCTGCTGGGTGAGCCACCTGATCGGGGTGAGGCCGGTCTCCTGGTGGAAGCGGCGGATGAAGGTCCTGGTGCTCATCGCGCCCCGCTCGGCCATGCGCGGGACGGTGAGCGGCTCGTGCAGCCGTTCCAGCGCCCACGTCAGCACCGGCGCCAGGCCCTTGTCGGGAGCGGGGACGGGCGCGGCCGGCGAGACGTACTGCGTCTGGTCGCCCTCCCGCTGGGGCGCGATCACCATGCGGCGCCCCACCTCCGCCGCCACGGCGGCGCCGAAGTCGCGCCTGACGATGTGCAGGCACAGGTCGATGCCCGCCGCGGTGCCGGCGCTGGTGAGGATGTCGCCGTCGTCGAGGTAGAGGGCGCGCTCGTTGACGCGCACCCGTGGATGGCGGCGCCGCAGGTCCGCGGCGTGCATCCAGTGGGTGGCGGCCTCGCGGCCGTCGAGCAGGCCCGCCGCGGCGAGCACGAACGCCCCCGAGCACAGCGCGGCGACCCGCGCGCCTCTCTCGTGCGCCGCGACGAGCGCTTCGAGCAGCGTGTCCGGCGGCCGGTAGGAGCCGTCGGCGCAGGCGGGCACCACGACGAGGTCGGCCGTGCGCATCGCCTCCAGCCCGTGCGGGGCGCGCAGCCACAGGCCGCTGAGCGACTCCTGCTCGCCGTCCGCGGTCCGGCACAGGCGCAGGTCGTACCAGTCGGGGCTGAGGTCGAGCCGGTCCCTGCCGAAGACCTCGCAGGGGACGGCGAGCTCGAAGAGCGGGCAGTTGTCCAGCACCGGGACGACGACTCTGATCCGGCCCATGGCGCAAATATAGTGGAACACGACATCTTTGCCACTAGTGACCGGATTCGGCACTCGCGACAGTGGTGTCCATGGACGAAAAGGGACCGCTGGACATCGGTGAGGACGAAGGCGCCCGGCTGCTGACCGCCGCCGTGGACCTGGTCGTACGGCACGCGAAGGACGTGGCAGGCGGCCCCGTCGCGCCACCGGAGACGGGCACCGCGTGGCTGCGCGACTGGCTGGCCGGCCAGGACTTCGAGACGGCGGGGCGGCCCGAGCACACGCTGCGGGAGGTGATGGCGGCCCTGCGCCGCTGGGGCGTGCACACGACGCACCCCCGCTACTTCGGGCTGTTCAACCCCACCCCCACCTGGTGGGGCGTGGCCGGCGAGCTGCTCGCGGCAGGGGTCAACCCGCAGCTGGCCGCCTACAGCCACGCCCCCGCGGCCGTCGAGATGGAACGGCACGTGCTGCGCTTCATGGCGGCCCGCCTCGGCCTGCCCGCCACCACGGAGGGCAGTTTCACGGTGGGCGGCGCCGAGGCCAACCTGACCGCGGTGATCGTCGCCCTGACCCGCCGGTTCCCCTCCTACCCCGGCACCGGCACGTACGGCCTGCCGCGGCGGCCGGTGTTCTACGCCTCAGCCGAGAGCCACCTGGCGTGGCTCAAGATCGCCCACATGACGGGCATCGGGCGCGAGGCCGTCCGCCTGGTGCCGGTCGACGCGGCGCACCGCATGGACACCGGCAGGCTGCGCGAGATGGTCGAGGCCGACCGTGCCGCGGACCGCGACCCGTTCCTGCTGGCCGCGACCGCCGGCACGACGGCGGGAGGCGCGGTGGACCCGTTGCCGGAGCTGGCCGGCCTGGCCGCGGAGTGGGGGCTGCACTTCCACGTCGACGCCGCGTGGGCGGGCGCGATCGCGCTGTCCGACTCCCTGCGCCCGCTGCTGGCCGGGGTGGAGCGGGCCGACAGCGTCACGGTGGACGCGCACAAGTGGATGTCGGCGCCCATGGGCGCGGGCATGCTGCTCACCCCGCACGGGACCGTGCTGGCCGAGAGCTTCCGCGCGACCACCTCCTACATGCCGGCGGAGACCGACGGCGCCCCCGACCCCTACGCCACCAGCGTGCAGTGGTCGCGCCGTTTCGCGGGTTTGAAGGTGTTCCTCGCGCTGGCGATGGCGGGCAGGCCCGCCTACGCCGCCCAGATCGAGCGGGACGTGCGGCTCGGCGAGCTGCTCGCGCGCCGCCTGCGGGAGGAGGGGTGGCGGCGGGTCAACGACACGGTGCTGCCCGTCGTCTGCGTGGCCGCCCCCGAGGCGGAGGCGGGCGGTGCCGAGAGCAGCGCGGCGTGGCACGACGCGGTCGCCGACGAGGTGGTCCGCGGCGGGCAGGCGTGGATCAGCACCGTTCGCCTGGCCGGACGGCCCGCCATCCGGCTGTGCCTGACCAGCCACCGCACCCGGGTGGAGGACGTCGAGGCCGTGGTGAGCGCGCTGGGCGACGCCCGCAAGAGGAACCCCGTCGGGGGCGCGTGACCCACTCGTCAGGTGCCGCGAGGGGCGCCGCCCCGCCTGGTGTACGAGACGAGACGGTCGATCTCCGTGAACCCCGCGTCGGTGAACACCGACCATGTGGGGTGTCCGTCGGTCTGCTTGTCGTCGGCGTACAGGATCGTCTCGGACGCGCCGTGCCGGTGGAGGAGCGTGACGGCCTCCCACAGCATCGCCCGCTCGAACGATCCTTCCGCGTGGAGGGCGTCCGCGCCGAACCACCAGAGGATTCCCACGTCGTCAACGGGCACCTGGGCCACGGCTTCGGCGGCGAGGTCGTCGTCGCGGCTTCGCAGCCACCAGCCGAGCGGGGCATTGCTGAGGATCACCTCGACGGGCGGGCCGGCCGCCTCAGGACGGTGGTCCCCTGTTGTGGCGCGATGCAGATATCGCCACGAGTTCCGGCCGGCGAACCCGGCGTGCTCCAGCACCTTGCGCGTGACCGGCCGGCGCCCCGAAGGAAGTGCCGAGGGGCAGAGGCCCAGCGTGGCGACGAAGGCGTGCACGGTTCCGCTGTCCTTCAGCTCATGCAGGGCGTGTGAGACGAGCGCCTCGACGACGAGCAGGATCTCGCGGCCGTGCAGCCACAGGACCACTCCCTCACCGTTGTCGCGGCGTACCGCGTAGGAGACCGCACCCAGCACCTTGCCGTCACCGTCCACGATCACCTCGGTGCTGGGCCGGTGCAGCCGGGCCCAGGGCGCGGGATCGCGACGGCATGTTCCGTCGATGGCCTCGGCGAGCCTCTCCGCCGAGCACACGGGCTGGCCAGGCAGGTGGTCGGCCTCGACCAGCGCGAGGACGGCTGCCTGATCGGACGGCTGGTAGGGACGTATTGCCTGGTCGAACGCCGGTCTCGACTCGCATGGGCGGCAATGGGCGAGGATCTCCTCCGCCGACAGGCTGTTGCCGCTACGCGCGGCGGTCCTCATCGCGGCCGCGGCCGTCGACGATGCGGTGTCCGGTGGGATCACCAGCAGGTGGAACCCGTCCTGGTCGCCACGGATCAGACTGACCGTGCCGGGTGTTCCCGGCCAGCCGCTGACCCTGAGGAAACGGCCGTCGATCACGAGATGGGCGGGAACGTCGTCCCAGGCGCCCGGGTCGAGCCTGACCCGCACGATGGGACCGAGTAGCGCATCCAGCGCGTTGAGGAGGGAGGGGAGCTCGCTGTGCAGGTCGGTCGAGCGTGGCCACCACGCGCCGTCGAGGCTTCCCTCGCGGGTGAGGGTCGGCTCCAGACGGATCCGGGCGCTCGGCTGGGGGAGGGGCTGGACGAGATGCATGTCGTGGTTCGGCATCAGATGTGCCGCCTGTCTCCGGCCCGCCAGAGCCGATGTCATCTCTGAGGCGACGCCGACGCGGCTGTCGACATGCGAAATGTCCCAGATAGCCGACTATACACTCATATGTGAGGATCATTTTGGTATGGATATACCTGTGGAGGGCTGGATCGGTCCTGGTGGCAGCGAGAACCAAGCCGCCCGTACGGGTCACAGCGGCCGCGACGCGTGCTAGCTTTGAGGGTGTTGCAGTTCTGGTACCCATGAACGTTGTGTGCGCCTGACGGGATGTAACCCCCCAGGCGCATTTTGTTTTTGCCGGTCATGTCCGGATGGGTCATTGCGGCGACATGGGCCACGCAAGGTGCGTGTCCCATTACTGCGCCTATCGAAGGAGATCGACATGGCGACTGGCATTGTCAAGTGGTTCAACGCGGAGAAGGGCTTCGGCTTCATCGCCCAGGACGGCGGCGGCGCGGACGTCTTCGCCCACTACTCCAACATCGCCACCCAGGGCTACCGTGAGCTTCACGAGGGCCAGAAGGTGAGCTTCGACGTCACGCAGGGTCAGAAGGGCCCGCAGGCGGAGAACATCGTTCCCGTCATCTGACGGATACTCACGCCAGGAGCCGGGACCCGGTCATCATGACCGGGCCCCGGCTTCTGCGTCTGTGAAGGACGGGCGATCGACGGCGTCGCCCACCGGGTGGCGGCGCGCATGACGTACGGATCGCATCAATAGTCCGCCTTGAGCCGTAGGGAACCCGTCAAGAACGGCAAAGCTCCCTGAATCTCCAAGTTTGCTGGTCATGAAAGCTATGTCCGAAAACTGAGGAGTGGGGATGGCCGACGTCATCTTCGTCGCCCTGACGATCGCGATCTTCGTGATCTTCGGGCTTGTCGTCAAGGCGGTGGAGCGCCTGTGAGCGCCGTCAACGCCGCCGGCCTCGTCGTGGCCATCGGCCTGGTGATCTTCATGGTCGCGGCCCTGCTCTTCCCGGAGCGGTTCTGATGGGCTGGATCTTCCTCGCCTCCCTGGTCATCGCGCTGGCCGTGGTGCACAAGCCGTTCGGCGACTACATGCACCGGGTCTACAGCGGCACCAAGGACACCGCCGTCGAGCGGATCGTCTACCGCCTGCTCGGCGTCCGCGCCGACGCGGAGCAGCGCTGGCCCGTCTACGCGCGCAGCCTGCTGGCCTTCTCGATCATCTCCATCCTGGTCGTGTACGGCATGCAGCGCCTGCAGGACAAGCTGTGGCTCTCGCTCGGCTTCCCGCCCGTCACCGACCACGTCGCGTGGAACACCGCGATCAGCTTCGTCACCAACACCAACTGGCAGGCCTACTCCGGTGAGAGCACCATGGGCCACCTGGTCCAGATGGCCGCGCTCGCCGTGCAGAACTTCGTGTCGGCCGCCGTCGGCATGGCCGTGGCGATCGCGCTGGTGCGCGGCTTCGCCCGCAAGAACGCCGACACCATCGGCAACTTCTGGGTGGACCTGGTGCGCGGCACGCTCCGCATCCTGCTGCCGATCGCCTTCGTCGGCGCGCTCGTCCTGGTGGCGGGCGGCCTGGTGCAGAACTTCGTCGGCCCGCACGAGATCACCACCCTCGCCGGCAACACGCAGAACATGACCGGCGGCCCCGTGGCCAGCCAGGAGGTCATCAAGGAACTCGGCACCAACGGCGGCGGCTTCTACAACGCCAACTCGGCCCACCCGTTCGAGAACGCCGCCTCCTGGACGAACTGGTTCGAGATCTTCCTGATCCTCATCATCCCCTTCAGCCTGACCCGCACCTTCGGCCGGATGGTCGGCCAGGTCCGGCAGGGCTACGCGATCCTCGCCGTGATGGCCACGATCGCCGTCGTCAGCGTCGTGCTCACCAACGTCTTCGAGCTGTCGGGCGACGCCACCGTCCCGCAGGCGGTCGGCGCGGCCATGGAGGGCAAGGAGGTGCGGTTCGGCGTCGCCAACTCCGCGACGTTCGCCGCCGCCACCACGCTCACCAGCACCGGTGCCGTGAACTCCTTCCACGACTCCTACACCCCGTTCGGCGGCATGATGACGCTGTTCAACATGATGCTGGGCGAGGTCGCCCCCGGCGGTGTCGGCGCCGGCCTGTACGGCATGCTCGTCCTGGCCGTGATCACCGTGTTCGTCGCGGGGCTCATGGTCGGCAGGACGCCCGAGTACCTCGGCAAGAAGATCGGCTCCCGCGAGATCAAGCTGGCCTCGCTCTACTTCCTGGTCACCCCGGTCCTGGTGCTGGTCGGCACGGCCGTGGCCATGGGCAACAAGGCGGGCCTGGCGGCCATGCTGAACAGCGGCCCGCACGGCTTCTCCGAGATCCTCTACGCCTTCACCAGCGCGTCGAACAACAACGGCTCGGCCTTCGCCGGCGTCACCGTGAACACCCCCTGGTACGACGTGGCGCTCGGCCTGTGCATGGTCTTGGGCCGGTTCCTGCCGATCATCTTCGTGCTCGCCCTGGCGGGCTCCCTGGCCAGGCAGACGCCGGTGCCCGAATCCGCGGGCACGCTGCCGACCCACCGGCCGCAGTTCGTCGGCATGGTCGTCGGCGTGACGATCGTCCTGGTCGCGCTGACCTTCCTCCCCGCCCTGGCGCTCGGCCCGCTCGCAGAAGGACTCATGTGATGACGACCCACCTGGTCGAGGCGCCGGGGAAGGAACCGGCGCCCAAGAAGAACGGCAGGATCGGCGGCGGCCTGCTCGACCCGAAACAGCTCGTCAGGTCGCTGCCCGACGCGCTCGTCAAGCTGAACCCCGTCACGCTCTGGCGCAACCCCGTGATGCTGATCGTGGAGATCGGCGCGGTGTTCACCACGGTCCTGGCCGTCCTCGACCCGTCGTTCTTCGCCTGGGCGATCGTGGTCTGGCTCTGGCTGACGGTCATCTTCGCCAACCTGGCGGAGGCGGTCGCGGAGGGCAGGGGCAAGGCGCAGGCGGCCACGCTGCGCGCGACCAAGCGCGACACCATGGCCCGCAGGCTCAGGAGCCGCACCTCCACGGAGTGGGACACCGTGGGCGCTGCCGAGCTCAGGCAGGGCGACTTCGTGGTCGTCGAGGCCGGAGAGATCATCCCCGGCGACGGCGACGTGATCGAGGGCATCGCGAGCGTCGACGAGTCCGCGATCACCGGCGAGTCCGCGCCGGTCATCCGGGAGTCCGGCGGTGACAGGTCCGCGGTGACGGGCGGCACCAAGGTGCTGTCCGACAAGATCATCGTGCAGATCACCCAGAAGCCGGGCGAGAGCTTCATCGACCGGATGATCTCCCTGGTCGAGGGCGCCGACCGGCAGAAGACCCCCAACGAGATCGCCCTCAACATCCTGCTGGCCGCGCTGACCGTCATCTTCCTGGTCGCCACCGTGACCATGCAGCCGCTGGCCATCTACGCCAAGGACACCAACCCTGGCATCCCCGACTCGCTCGCCCTGACAGGCGACGGCGTCACGGGCATCGTGCTCGTCTCGCTGCTGGTCTGCCTCATCCCGACGACGATCGGCGCGCTGCTGTCGGCCATCGGCATCGCCGGCATGGACCGGCTCGTGCAGCGCAACGTCCTGGCCATGTCGGGCCGCGCGGTCGAGGCCGCCGGCGACGTCAGCACGCTGCTGCTGGACAAGACCGGCACCATCACGCTGGGCAACCGCCAGGCGTCCGAGTTCGTGCCGGTGGCCGGCGTGCCCGAGATGGAGCTGGCGCGGGCGGCGCAGCTGTCCAGCCTCGCCGACGAGACGCCCGAGGGCCGCTCGATCGTGGTGTACGCCAAGACCGCGTACGGCCTGCGCGAGCGGGAGCCCGGCGAGCTGGCCCACGCCGAGTGGGTGCAGTTCACCGCGCAGACCCGCATGTCGGGCGTGAACCTGGACGGCAAGGAGGTCCGCAAGGGCGCGGCGACGGCCGTCATGAAATGGGTCAGGGACCACGGCGGTCACCCGACCGACGAGGTCGGCCACATCGTGGACGGGATCTCCGGCACCGGCGGCACCCCGCTGGTCGTGGCCGAGAAGGGCCGCGTGCTCGGCGTCATCCACCTGAAGGACGTCGTCAAGCAGGGCATGCGCGAGCGGTTCGACGAGATGCGCCGCATGGGCATCCGCACCGTCATGATCACCGGTGACAACCCGCTGACCGCCAGGGCCATCGCCGACGAGGCCGGCGTGGACGACTTCCTCGCCGAGGCCACCCCCGAGGACAAGCTCGCCCTCATCAAGAAGGAGCAGGAAGGCGGCCGACTGGTCGCCATGACCGGTGACGGCACCAACGACGCCCCCGCGCTCGCGCAGTCGGACGTCGGCGTGGCGATGAACACCGGCACCAGCGCCGCCAAAGAGGCGGGCAACATGGTGGACCTCGACTCCAACCCGACCAAGCTCATCGAGATCGTCGAGATCGGCAAGCAGCTGCTGATCACGCGCGGCGCCCTGACCACGTTCTCGATCGCCAACGACATCGCCAAGTACTTCGCGATCATCCCGGCGATGTTCGCGGCGGTCTACCCGGGCCTGGACGCGCTCAACATCATGCGCCTGGCCAGCCCGCAGTCGGCGATCCTGTCCGCGGTCGTCTTCAACGCGATCATCATCGTCGCGCTCATCCCGCTCGCCCTCCGCGGCGTGCGCTACCGGCCGTCCAGCGCCTCCAAGCTGCTCAACCGGAACCTGTCCGTCTACGGTCTGGGCGGCATCGTCGCGCCCTTCGTCGGCATCAAGCTGATCGACCTTCTCATCCAGCTCCTTCCGGGGATGTCGTAATGGAACGCCTGCCCAGCTGGATCCGCCAGCACCTCGCCGCCGTCCGCGCGGTCATCGTCCTGACCCTGATCCTCGGCGGGATCTACCCGCTGGCGGTCACCGGCATCGCCCAGGCCGCCTTCCACCACAAGGCCAACGGCTCCCCGGTCGAGCGCGACGGCAAGACCGTCGGCAGCGCCGTCGTGGGCCAGCTCTTCACCGACAAGGACGGCGACCCCATCAGGAAGTACTTCCAGAGCCGGCCGTCGGCCGCCGGTGACGGGTACGACATGCTGTCCACCGCGGCCAGCAACCTCGGCCCCGAGGACGTCGTCGACACCCTGCCCGTGCCGGGCGCCAAGGACGACGAGGGCAACCCCGACGAGGGCAGGCAGTCGCTGCTCACCCAGGTCTGCGCCCGCTCCAAGGCGGTCGGCGAGCTGGAGGGCGTCAGCGGCGCCCGGCCGTACTGCACGCCGGACGGCGTGGGCGCGGTGCTGAAGGTGTTCCCCGCCGTCGGCACCCCGACCAGGGCGGTCAGCGTCAACCAGGCCTGCCCCGCCCAGCCGTTCGTCGCCACCTACGAGGGCGTCAAGGTCGAGTGCGGCAAGCCCGGCGAGGACTACGCGGCCGGCCGTACCGTGCCGGTGCGCGGGACCGTCACCGACGTGAAGGTTCCCGCGGACGCGGTCACCGCCAGCGGCTCGGGCCTGGACCCGCACATCTCGGTCGCCTACGCCGAGCTGCAGGCGCCCCGCGTCGCCAAGGAGCGCGGCCTGCCCCTGGAGAGGGTGACCGGGCTCGTCAAGGAGCACACCACCGGCAGGGCGCTCGGGTTCATGGGCGAGCCCGCGGTCAACGTGCTCGAGCTCAACCTGGCACTCGACAAGGGATAGGGCGATGCCACGCGGTCGGCTGAGGGTCTACCTGGGCGCGGCGCCCGGGGTGGGCAAGACCTTCGCGATGCTCGGCGAGGGCCGCAGGGGGATGGAGCGGGGCAGGGACGTCGTCGTGGGTTTCGTCGAGACCCACGGGCGTCCCCGCACCGCCGCCCTCCTCGAGGGCATGGAGATCATCCCGCGCAGGCAGCTCCGCTACCGCGGGTCGACCTTCACCGAGCTCGACGTGGACGCCGTCATCGAGCGCGCGCCGAAGATCGCGCTGATCGACGAGCTGGCCCACACGAACGTGCCCGGGTCGAGGAACGTCAAGCGCTGGCAGGACATCGAGGAGATCCTCGACGCCGGCGTCGACGTCATCTCGACGGTCAACATCCAGCACCTGGAGTCGCTCAACGACGTCGTCCAGCAGATCACCGGCATCCCCCAGCGGGAGACCGTGCCGGACGAGGTGGTGCGCAGGGCCGACCAGATCGAGCTGGTCGACATGTCGCCCGAGGCGCTGCGGCGGCGGATGGCGCACGGCAACGTCTACGCTCCGGAGAAGGTGGACGCCGCCTTGTCCAACTACTTCAGGGTCGGCAACCTGACCGCGCTGCGCGAGCTCGCCCTGCTGTGGGTCGCGGGCAAGGTCGACGAGCAGCTCGACCGCTACCGCGCCGACCACGGCATCGAAGGCACCTGGGAGACGCGCGAGCGCGTCGTCGTGGCCCTCACCGGCGGGCCCGAAGGCGACACCCTGGTACGGCGGGCCGCCCGCGTCGCGGCCAGGACCAAGGGCGCCGACCTGCTGGCCGTCCACGTCACCAGCGCCGACGGCCTGGCCGGCGGCGACCCCGCCAACCTGGCCAGGCAGCGCACGCTGGTGGAGAGCCTCGGCGGCACCTACCACCAGGTGGTCGGTGACGACATCCCCCGTGCCCTGCTCGACTTCGCCCGCGGCGTCAACGCCACCCAGCTGGTGCTCGGCGCCTCCCGGCGCGGCAGGTTCGCGCAGATCTTCTCCCGCGGCGTCGGCGTGGAGACCACCGCGCTGTCCGGCAGCATCGACGTGCACATGATCACGCACGACGAGGCGAAGAAGGGCCGCCGGCGCCCCGAACACAGCCGCGCGGCGCTGACCAGGAAGCGGCGGCTGGCCGGATGGGCGGTCGCCCTCGCGGGCATGCTCGCGCTGACGGCGGCGCTGATCCCGTTCAGGGACGACCTGTCGCTGCCGACCGAGATCCTCTTCTACCTGGTGACGGTGGTGGGCGTCGCGCTGATCGGCGGCATGTGGCCGGCCATCACCGCGGCCGTCGTGGGCTCGCTGCTGCTGAACTACTTCTTCACCCCGCCGGTCGGCGAGTTCACGATCGCCGATCCCGAGAACCTGTTCGCGCTCATCGTGTTCGTCGTGGTCGCCGCCATGGTGAGCACGATCGTCGATGTCGCGGCCCGCCGTACCAGGGAGGCCGCCAGAGCCGGCGCGGACGCCGAGATCCTCGCCACCCTGGCGGGGCACGTGCTGCGCGGCGAGGCGGCGGTGCCCTCGCTGCTCGCGCGGCTGCGGGAGACGTTCGGGCTGACCTCGGTCACGCTGCTGGAGCGGCGGCCCGACACCGGCAGCATGCCGGACGACCAGACGGATCCGGACGCCTGGCGGATCATCGCCACCACCGGCGGCACGCCGTGCACGTCCCCGTCGGCCGCCGACACCGACGTGGTCATCGACGAGAACCTGGTCCTCACCGCCCGCGGACGGCTCCTCGACGCCGCCGACCGCAGGGTGCTCGAGGCGTTCGCCGCCGAGTCGGCCGTGGCGCTGCGCCAGCAGCGCCTCGAGGAGGCGGCGGACCAGGCCAAGCCGCTGGCCGAGGCCGACAGGATGCGCACAGCGCTGCTGGCCGCCGTCAGCCACGACCTGCGCACCCCGCTCGCCTCCGCCAAGGCCGCCGTGGAGAGCCTGAGCAACACCGCGATCGCCTGGACCGAGGAGGACCGCCAGGAGCTGCTGGCCACGGCCGACGAGTCGCTGGCCAAGCTGGACCGCCTGGTCGCGAACCTGCTCGACATGAGCCGCCTGCAGGCGGGCGTCCTGGGGGTCGACCACCAGCCGGTGGCTCTGGAGGAGGTCGTGCCCCGCGCGATCGACGACCTGGGCCCGGTGCGGGACAGGGTGGAGGGCGACATCTCCGTCGAGCTGCCCGAGATCGTCGCCGACCCGACGCTGCTCGAACGGGTGCTGGTCAACCTGATGACCAACGCGGTGCGCTACAGCCCGCAGGACGCCAAGGTGCTCATCACCGCGAGCGGGCACGGCGCCCACGTCGAGATCCGGGTGATCGACAGGGGGCCGGGCGTCCCCGCCGACGCCCACGACCGCATCTTCCTGCCGTTCCAGCGCCTCGGCGACCGTGACAACGACACGGGCGTCGGCCTCGGCCTCGCGCTCTCGCGCGGGCTGACCGAGGCGATGGGCGGCACGCTGGTCCCTGACGAGACACCAGGGGGAGGTCTCACGATGATCCTCACGTTTCCCATCTCCTCGCGGGCGGTGGTCGCATGACCCGCGTCCTCGTCGTCGACGACGAACCGCAGCTCCTGCGGGCGCTGCGCATCAACCTGGTCGCGCGCCACTACGAGGTCACGGTGGCCGCCGACGGGGGGTCGGCGCTCAGGGAGGCCGCCGAACGGCAGCCCGACCTCGTCCTGCTCGATCTCGGGCTGCCCGACCTCGACGGGGTCGACGTCATCCACGGCCTGCGCGGGTGGACGTCGGTGCCGATCCTCGTGCTGTCCGGCAGGACCGGCAACCAGGACAAGATCGAGGCGCTGGACGCGGGCGCGGACGACTACGTCACCAAGCCGTTCAACATCGAGGAGCTGCTGGCCCGCATGCGGGCCGTCACCCGCAGGACCGGCCTGCAGGAGGCGGAGCTGGCCCGCATCCAGATCGGGGACCGGGTGATCGACCTGACCGACAAGACGGTCTCCGACGGTGTACGGCTGACGCCCACCGAGTGGCACATCCTCGAGATCCTGCTGCGCAACCCGGGCAAGCTGGTCAGCCAGCGGTACCTGCTGAGCGAGGTGTGGGGGGAGAAGTACCTGAAGGAGTCGCACTACCTGCGCCAGTACATGGCCCAGCTGCGCCGCAAGCTGGAACGCGACCCCGCACGACCCGTCCACCTGATCACCGAGCCGGGCATGGGCTACCGCTTCACCCCCTGAGCTCCTGCCCGCCACGACGCACCCGCTCATGGGGCCCGCTCGGCGAACGTTCGTCGCTGACCCGCCTCGCCGCTCACGACGAAGCCGGGCCGGCGTGATCCGTCACGCCGGCCCGGCCCCGTGCCGGACGCCGGTCAGGGGAGCAGCTCGATCGCCAGCGTGACCACGGCCACGACGGCGATGAGCACGAGCAGCCCGAAGGCTTCCGGCCGTATTTTCGGGGCTTTCATCGTGCTCCTTCCGATACGGGTGGGCAGGAAGGGCGGGCCACCTGAGTGCATCACATTCCTCCTCGGTACGCACCGCAGAAATTTATAGAAAATGATGCTATGGCCGGATATTCGGTCCGGGCGTATTCCAGAGGGGATCCGAACGGCGACCGCCGAAACCCTGACGCCCGCTTGACGTCGGCCTCCCGGGCGGCTCGACCGGCATCAATAACGCGTCATGAACGCGAAGGAATGGCGTATGGACACTCCCCGCGCGGCTGGAAATGCGATGTGATGAATTCATGACATTCAGTCGGGAAAGGTCGCCGCTGGAGTTCATGATCAGCGGAGGATTCGTGGTCAGCGTCGCCGCGTGCGCCGCCGTCGCGGCACTGCTCCCTCCGGGCACGCCACGTGTCGTCGCCATGGCGCTCGCGGTGGGAGCGTACGCGGCATGGTCACGGAGCCTGCTCGCGGCGTCGGCCACGGCGCTCATGGGGTGGCTCTTCACGACCGGCTTCCTGGTGAACGGCCTGGGCGAGCTGAGCCTCACCGCGCCGGACCTGCTCAGGCTCGGGATGTTCGGCGGCGTGGCGCTCGCCGGGTACGGCGTGGCCGCCGTGGCCGGGCCGGCGCGCGGCGACATCGGGGCGTCGCTCGGGCACGGGCTCGCCATCCGCGTCCGCGAATACCGCGCGGTTCCGCGAACCTGACCGATCGGCTGATCGGCCGGGCATCCGCGGCTCGACGTGACCGGTTGCGGCTGGTCGGCCGGGCGGGCACCGGCGGTTCGGCCTGATCAGCCGACGTGCACCTGCGGTCGCTTGGCCGGGTCGGGCTCGGCCTGGCGGAGCACCTCGCGCGTCAGCGGCGGCACGTCACCGCCGCCGAACAGCAGGTAGCGCAGCATCGCCTTGACCGGATCGCCCTCCATCCAGTGGAAGTAGACGTGCGGCTTCTTGCCCGTGACGTCCCGCAGGTGGAGCAGGATCGCCGCGATCGTGTTGGGCACGTTGGAACCGCACACCCGCAGAACGCGGTAGCCGTGACGCTCCTCGCCGACCACCTTCAGGTCCGACGAGAACTCGGACGCGTCACCGACGGTCACCTCGAGGAAGAGCACCGGCTCGTCCGGCGGCAGGTGGTGGTGCTCCCTGGCCTCCCGCTCCTTCTCGGCGTACTCCAGAGGGTCGCGCTCGTCGGGTTCGTTGGCGATCACGCGC
Organism: Nonomuraea sp. NPDC003754; assembly: GCF_053605785.1. NCBI lineage: Bacteria > Bacillati > Actinomycetota > Actinomycetes > Streptosporangiales > Streptosporangiaceae > Nonomuraea > Nonomuraea sp. NPDC003754. The sequence goes on along the minus strand of NZ_JBSGJX010000013.1, from coordinate 30,240 downwards.
AGCGGGCCGTCGATCTCCCGGACCAGGCGCAGCGCGGTGGGGTCGAACTCGATATGGCCGACCCGCAGCTCGGTCGAGCGGGTGGCGCGGGAGATGATCGAGGTGACGACGATGGCCAGGACGAACAGCAGCGCGATCTTCAGGCCGTCGGGGCGTTCGACGATGTTGACCACGGTCGCGTAGCCGAGGACGAGGGCGATCACCCCGAACCCGTAGGCGGCCGCGCGCCTGCCCTGGCGGTAGCGGGAGATCGTGACGGCCACGGCCGCCGACAGGATCAGCGCCAGGACGCCCGTGGCGTACGCGCCGCCCTGGGACTCGACCTCGGCGTCGAACGCGATGGTGATCACGACGGCGATCGCGGTGAACACCAGCACCAGCGGCCTGATGGCGCGGGCCCAGTCCGGCGCCATGCCGTACCTGGGCAGGTAGCGGGGGACGATGTTGAGCAGGCCGGTCATGGCGGAGGCGCCCGCGAACCACAGGATGGCGATGGTGCTGAGGTCGTAGACCGTGCCGAACCAGTCGCCGAGGTACTCGTGGGCGAGGAAGGCCAGCGCCCGCCCGCTCGCCTTGCCGCCCTCCTCGAACTCCTCGTGCGGGATGAGGATGGCAGTGGCGAAGCTGCTGGCGATCAGGAACCCGCTCATGATCAGCGCGGCGGTGGTGAGCAGCCGGCGGGCGCCTCTGATGCGTTCCTCCAGGTCGCCCCGGATCTGCGGCATCACGGCGACGCCCGTCTCGAAGCCCGACAGGCCCAGGGCGAGCCTGGGCAGGACGAGGAGGGAGACGCCGATCATCGCGAGCGGGCCCGAATAGCCCGTCGTCAGCGCCTCCTGCCAGCCGTCCACCAGGGCCGGGTGCTCGATCACCTGGAGCAGGCCCATGCCCACGACCACGAGGTTGAGCGAGAGGTAGACGGCCACGAGGACCACCGCGAGGCCGATCGCCTCGCTGAAGCCGCGCAGGAAGATCGCGCCCAGCGCGAGGATCAGCAGGATCGTGACGAGGACCTCCTGGCCGTGCAGGGCGGCGGGGAAGAACGGGTTCTCCACGACGTGCGCGGTCGCGTCGGAGGCGGACAGCGTGATCGTGAAGATGAACGCCGTCGCCACGAAGCCCAGCAGGACCAGCACCAGGAGCTTGCCCCACCAGCTGGGCAGCAGGTTCTCCAGCATCGCGATCGAGCCGAGGCCCCTGGGGCTCTCCGCGGCCACCGCCCGGTAGGTGGGCAGCGCGCCGAACAGCGTCAGGAGCACCAGGAACGAGGTCGCGACGGGGGAGAGGGCCCCGGCCGCCAGGGCCGCGATGCCCGGCTGGTAGCCCAGCGTGGAAAAGTAGTCCACGCCGGTCAGGCACATCGTCTGCCACCACGGGTACTGCTTGTCGGGATGTTCCTCGTGCATCCCGGTCGAGTGGCGGTCCTCCGGTCTCAGGCCGTCCAGCAGCCAGGCCCTGACCGGGTTCCTGCCGGCGGCGTGCGGTGCGGCGGGTGTGTCCTCGTCCAGCGATCCGTGGCGAACCATGTCCTCCGCCCTACCCGCTCAGAGTTGCGGGGAGCATTCTAGACATCTAATATCCAGAAATATCCGCGCCCTTCTCCTGGGTCGTCGTGGAAGGTGATTCTGGATGTCTGATGTCTTGAATGAGGCGCTGAGCCGATCGGCGACCAGAGGATGGCTCGCCGTCGCGGCCGTGGCGTTGGGGATCTTCTCCCTGATGACCTCCGAGCTGCTGCCGGTCGGCCTGCTCACCCCCATCAGTGCCGACCTGCGCGTCTCCGAAGGCGCGGCGGGCCTGATGGTGACCGTCCCCGGCCTGGTGGCCGCGATCGCCGCGCCGCTGCTCACCGTCGCGGCCGGGCGGATCGACCGACGCGTCATGCTGGTCACGCTCACCGGACTCATGGGCCTGGCCAACCTCGCCGGCGCCGTGGCACCGGACTTCGCCGTCGTGCTCGCCGCCCGGCTGGCCGTCGGCGTGAGCGTCGGCGGGTTCTGGGCCGTCGCGGGCGGGCTCGCCCTCCGGCTGGTACCCGAGCGGCACGTCGCCCGCGCCACCGCGGTGATCTTCGGTGGGGTGTCCACCGCCTCCGTCGCCGGCGTCCCCGCGGGAACGCTCGCCGGGGAGCTCGGCGGCTGGCGCCTCGCCTTCGGCGCGGTGGGGATCCTGGGGCTGGTCGCGCTGGCGTGCCTGGTCCTGCTGGTGCCCGCGCTGCCCGCCACCCGGACGATCACCTTCGGCGAGCTGCCCCGGCTGCTGCGCGTGCGTGCCGTACGGGTCGGCGTGGCCCTGACACTCCTGCTGATCACCGGCCACTTCGCCGCCTACACCTTCGTCCGCCCGGTCCTGCAGGAGATCTCCGGGATCGACCCCGACCTCATCAGCCTGCTGCTCCTCGGCTACGGCGTGGCGGGCATCGCCGGCAACTTCCTCGCCGGCGCCCGCGCCGCCCGCCGTCCCCGGGGCACGCTCCTGGTGATCACGCTCGCGTTGACCGCCACCACGGCCCTGCTGGCCGCGTACGGCGGGACGCCCGCCGCCGGCATCGCCCTGCTGGTCGTCTGGGGCCTGGCCTACGGAGGCGTGTCGGTGAGCCTGCAGAGCTGGATGCTGAAGGCCGCGCCCCAGGCGACCGAGGCGGCCTCGTCGCTCCTCGTCGCCACCTTCAACCTGTCGATCGCCCTCGGCGCGCTGCTCGGCGGCCTGGCCGTCGACCGGCTCGGCACGGTCGCCGCCCTGTGGCTCGCCGCCGCCGTCCTGCTGTCCGCCTTCGCCGTCACCACCCGCGACAAGTAAAGGAACCCCGCATGTCCGTCACCATCGTCAACCCGGCCACCCTGCACGACCCGGTCTCCTTCGGCTACAGCCACGTCGCCCAGGTCACCGGCGAGCTCGTCATCATCGCCGGGCAGTACGCCTCCGACCACGAAGGGCACGTCACCTCTCCCGACTTCGCCGAGCAGGTCGCGCAGTCACTCGACAACCTGCGCGCGGCGCTGGCGGCGGCCGGACTGTCCGTCCAGGACGTGGCGCAGATCCGCACGTTCGTCGTGGACCACGACCTCGACAAGCTGGCCGTGATCGCCGCGGCGATCGGCGAGATCTGGGGCGACCGGCCGCCCGCCCAGACGTTGATCGGGGTGGCGGCGCTCGCGCTGCCCGGCATGCTCTTCGAGATCGACGCCGTCGCGGCCCGCCCCTGACCGCCCGCTCCTGACGGCCCGCCCCTGCTGGCGGCCCGCTCCTGCTGGCGGCCCGCCCCCGATGGCCCGGCGCTTCGGGCCTGCCTGCCCGCTTCGGCCGCTTCGGGTGTGCCTGGGGGTGCTTCGGGTGTGCCTGGGGCATCCCGGCCTGCCGGGGTCGCTCCGGCCTGGTGTCTGTCCCTCCGGAAGTGGCCTGTGGCCGCCGCGACCCGGCCGGGCGGGCGGGTGCTGGTCCTCGAGACGGTCGCCGAGCACCGGGCGGGAGCGGCGGAGGGCGCCTTCACCGCCGGCTTCGGCCTCAACCTGTGGCACACCCAGGGCGGCGGCGTGCCCAGCACGCGCACGGTGGCCGGTTGGCTGGCCGATGCCGGGCTCGGCCAGGTCGAACGGCACGACCTGAGCCGCTCGGCCACCCACACGCTGTTCGTCGCCTCCCGCTGAACGCGTTCCACTCCTGCGCCCGCCTGGGCGGTCCCGGCGACCCCGTGGCGTCCGGAGAGACAGGCCCCCTGGCGTCCGGAGAGACAGGCCCGTGGCGTCCGGAGAGACAGGCCCGTGGCGTCCGGAGAGACAGGCCCTGTGGTGTTCGGAGAGACAGGCCCCCTGGTGTCTGGCGAGACAGGCCCCGTGGTGTCCGGCGGGACTGAGGGAGGGCCGGTCCCCTGAGCGGAGACCGGCCCTGACGGGTCAGCCCGAGGTCACCCCAGGCCGTTCTTCATCGCGGTGATCAGCTCGCCGTTGGTGGTGTCACCGCTGAGCTCCCAGAAGAACGCGCCGCCCAGGCCCTGGTCCTTCGAGTAGCTCATCTTGCCGCCGATCGTGCTCGGCGTGTCGTAGCTCCACCACTGGTTGCCGCAGTAGGCGTAGGCCGTGCCCGCGACCGTCCCGGTGGCGGGGCAGCGGGTCTTGAGGACCTTGTAGTCCTCGATGCCCTGCTCGTAGGTGCCGGGCGCGGGGCCCGTCGCCGTGCCGCCGGGCGCGGCCTGGGAGACGCCGGTCCAGCCGCGGCCGTAGAAGCCGATGCCGAGCAGGAGCTTGCTGGCCGGGACGCCCTTGCTCTTCAGCTTCTGGATGGCGTTGTCGGAGTGGAAGCCCGCGATCGGGATGCCGTTGTAGCTGGTGAGCGGCGAGTGCGGGGCAGTCGGGCCCTGGGCCGCCCACGCGCCGAAGAAGTCGTAGGTCATGACGTTGTACCAGTCGACGTACTGCGCGGCGCCGCCGTAGTCGGCCGCGTCGATCTTGCCGCCGCTGGTGCCGTCGGCGGTGATGGCCGCGGTGACCAGGTTGCCCGAGCCGAAGCGGGTGCGCAGGGCGGACATCAGGTTCCTGAACGCGGCGGGCCCGCTGGTGTCGCAGGTGAGGCCGCAGGCGTTCGGGTACTCCCAGTCGATGTCGATGCCGTCGAAGACGTCGGCCCAGCGCGGGTCCTCCACCAGGCGGTAGCAGGACTCGGCGAAGGCGGTGGGGTTCTGCGCGGCCTGGCCGAAGCCGCCGGACCAGGTCCAGCCGCCGAAGGAGAACAGCACCTTGAGGTTCGGGTACTTCTTCTTGAGCTTGCGCAGCTGGTTGAAGTTGCCGCGCAGGGCGCCGGCGTCCCACGTGTCGGCGACGCCGTCCACGCTCTCGCCCGCCTGGTAGAAGCGGTCGTAGTCGGCGTAGCTGTCGCCGATCGTGCACTGGCCGTTCTGGACGTTGCCGAAGGCGTAGTTGATGTGGGTCAGCTTGGCCGCCGAGCCGCTGGTGTCGATGTTCTTGACGTGGTAGGCGCGCTGGTAGACGCCCCACTGGACGAAGTAGCCGAGGACCTTGTTGCCGCCGCCTCCGCCGCCGCCCGTGGTGGTGGCGGTGACGGCGGTGCTGTGGGCGGACTGGTTGCCGGCGGCGTCGCGGGCGCGGACGGTGTAGGTGTAGGCGGTGTTGGCGGTCAGGCCGGTGTCGGTGTGGGTGGTGCCGGTGACGGTGGTGACGAGGGTGCCGCCGCGGTAGATCTCGTAGCCGGTGACGCCGACGTTGTCGGTGGAGGCGTTCCAGGCCAGGGAGACGCTGTTGGAGGTGACGCCGGTGGAGCGCACGTTGGCGGGGACGGACGGCGCGGTGGTGTCGCCTCCGCCGCCGCCCGTGGTGGTGGCGGTGACGGCGGTGCTGTGGGCGGACTGGTTGCCGGCGGCGTCGCGGGCGCGGACGGTGTAGGTGTAGGCGGTGTTGGCGGTCAGGCCGGTGTCGGTGTGGGTGGTGCCGGTGACGGTGGTGATCAGGGTGCCGCCGCGGTAGATCTCGTAGCCGGTGACGCCGACGTTGTCGGTGGAGGCGTTCCAGGCCAGGGAGACGCTGTTGGAGGTGACGCCGGTGGAGCGCACGTTGCCGGGGACGGACGGCGCGGTGGTGTCGCCTCCGCCGCCGCCCGCGACCTTCCACAGGGCGGGGACGTTGGGCGGCTCCCAGCCGGGCTGGGAGGTGTGGCTCTGCAGGCACTCGTACTCGACGCCGTTGTAGGTGACGCGGGTGCCGGCCGTGTAGGCGGTCCACGGTGCCCAGGCGGCGAAGGCGGCCGCCGAGCTGGTGGAGGTGGCGGCGCCGTACGCGCTGGCGGGGGCGACGGCGGCCGCGGTGAGCGGCATGAGTAACGCCGCCGCGCCTGCGAGGACCTTGCTGAGGACGGTGTGTCTCATCGATGCTCCGACATCCTGTTGGGGGGTGAACGGGGTGTGGGATGGGAGGCCTGATCAGGAAACTATTAGTAAGGTTTCCTTTTAATTTTGAGATGACGTTAACCTCTACCTGCGGCAGCGTCAATACACTCGCGCACACTCGCCTGAGGAATAGGCCGGGCGCCGGCGGGGTTGGCGAAGGAATGAAGAGCCGATTGAAGGTCGAGCCGACGGCGAAGCGCGTGCGCACCTACCTCGGCGGACGCAAGATCGTCGACACGACGCGGGCGCTCCTGGTCTGGGAGAGCCCCCACTACCCGACCTACTACCTGCCCCTCGCCGACCTCGAGCGGGCGGAGCTCAAGCCGACCGGCGCCACCACCCACTCGCCCAGCCGCGGCGAGGGCGTCATCCACACCGTCGTCGTGGACGGCAAGGAGGCGGCCGGCGCGGCCCTCACCCACCCCGACTCCCCGATCGAGGAGCTACGGGAGTACGTCCGGCTGGAGTGGTCGGCGATGGACGCCTGGTTCGAGGAGGACGAGGAGGTCTACGTCCACCCTCGCGACCCCTACACGCGCGTCGACATCCTGCCCAGCTCCCGCCGGGTCAGGGTCGAGGTCGACGGCGTGACCGTGGCCGACTCGACGCGCCCGGTGATCCTGTTCGAGACGGGGCTGCCGCCGCGGTACTACCTGCCGAAGACGGACGTCCGCTTCGACCTGCTGGAGCCGACCGACACCGCCACCCAGTGCCCGTACAAGGGGACGGCGGAGTACTGGACGGTCAACGGCCGCAGGGATCTGGCCTGGTCGTACCGCACGCCGCTGCCCGAGAGCCAGCGGATCGGCGGGCTGATCGCCTTCTACAACGAGAAGGTGGACATCTACGTCGACGAGCAGCCGCAGGACCGCCCGAGGACCCCGTTCAGCTAGGTCGTTTCCGGCGGCCTGTCGGAGCCGGGCGGTAGGGTGGCGGCCCATGTTACGGCGATCATCCATCGTCCTGTGGGCGGTCGCCCTGGCGCTGATCGTGGTGCGCGAAGGGGCCGCCTTCCTCGCGGAGCCCGGTCTCGCGATCATCGCGGGGCAGCCGTGTCCGGGCTTCGATCTCCACGGCGAGGTCGGCGTGGCGCTCCTGCCGCTGGCCGTGGTGCCGCAACCGGTGATCGTCCTGGTCGGGTTCGGCCTCTGGCTGCTTCTGGTGCGCACGGGGTCGCCGCGCTGGGGCCGTGCCGTGGGCTGGCTGACCGGGTTCGGGCTGACCTGGGGTTCCCTCATGACGCTCGGGTTCGCGGCGGTCGATCTGGCGGTAGAGGCGGAGTGCGCGCGGTCATGGGCGCCGTTCTTCGCCCTGGACGGGTTCGCCCTCTGGAACGCGTGCGACGTGCTCGCCGGCGTGCTGATCCTGGTCGCGGTGCGGGTGCCCCGAACGCGCCCGCGAGGCAGGATCGCGCGTGCGGCGGTCGCCGCCGTCTCCGGCCTGCTGCTGCTGGCCCTGCACAACGGCGACGGGGTCGTGGGGAAGGTGACGCAGGCCGACGCGGAGGGCTGCGGGCGCTGGCGCCTGAGCTACGGCGATCAGCCGGTCAGCCGCGCCGACAGGGAACGGGCCTTCGTCTGCGTGGCGCGGCGGGAGGAGTACGTCGTGCCGCGGACGTTCGCCGAGCGGCCCGACGCCGAACTGGTCGCCTTCGGCAGGAGCCTGTGCCGGGCGAGCATGCGCGCCGACCCCGGAGAGATCGAGCGGCTCCGCGCCCGGACCGGCGTGGACGTCGCCGGCTTCGGCACCACGCAGGCACTGGCGCTGCTCTGCCCCGAGGTGGACGCCAGGGAACAGGCCGAGCGGCGACGGCAGGACGCGGAGAACGACGCGTTCAACGCGACCGCGAAGGAACGCTGCGCGACCGGCCCGCCGCACCGGCCGCGGATCAGGCCGGCGGTGCGGGGCACGGCGCCGGTGTGGTCGGACTTCGGCGCGGTGACCGCCGTCGAGAACGAGGACTGGAACGGCGGGTCGCTGGACAAGGCGTTCGGCAACGACCTCGTGGGGGCCGTCGACGGCGAGGTCGCCGTCCTCACCGCGGACGAGGCGATGCACGTCTGCCTCACGGTCGAGGGGTACGGCAGGCGTCCCCCGGTCGAGCGCGCTGGCTGGGAGAAGGTCGTCGAGATCGGCTACACCAGCCCCACGGGCGAGCTGTCCACCTGGGAGGACGAGACCTTCCCCGACCCGCTCGTGAAGGGGCCGGGCCGCTACCGGATCCGCGTGCACGTGCGCGGCAGCACGGCCGCGCTGGAGGAGGACGGCGACGCTCGCCAGCGGTTCCTCGTCATGGTCTATCCGGGTGAGTCCCGCAGGACGGTGGTGCTGAAGAAGTAGCGGTCAGCCGTCGTCGAGGGTGAGCAGCCCGCGCTGGTAGGCGACCGCGACGGCCGCCGCGCGGTCGTTGACGCCGAGCTTGGTGTAGATGTGCAGCACGTGGGTCTTGACCGTGGCCTCGCTGATGAACAGGCGCGCCGCCGCCTCGCGGTTGGTGGTGCCCTGGGCGATCAGCCGCAGGATCTCCAGCTCCCTGGCGCTCAGCGGGTCGACGGGCGCGCGCACCCGGCCGAGCAGGCGGGTGGCGACCGAGGGGGACAGGACGGCCTCGCCGCGGGCCGCCGCGTGGACGGCCCGCATGAGCTCGTCGCGCGGCGCGTCCTTGAGGAGGTAGCCGGTGGCTCCTGCCTCGATGGCGGGCAGCACGTCGCTGTCGGTGTCGTAGGTGGTGAGCACGAGGACGCGGGCCGTGCTGCCGATCTCGGCGAGCTTCTTGATGGCCGTCACGCCGTCCATCCTCGGCATCCGCAGGTCCATGAGGACGACGTCGGGGCCCAGGGCGCGGGCGAGCTCGACGGCCTGCGCGCCGTCGCCCGCCTCGCCGACCACCTCGAAGCGCGGGTCCGCGGTGAACATCCCGCGGATGCCGTCGCGGACGATGGGGTGGTCGTCGGCGATCAGCAGCCTGACGGGGGTCTCAGACATGCGGGGCCTCCCTCGTGACGGCGGGGACACTCGCGGAGATCGCGGTGCCGCCGCCGGGCTCTGACTCGATCTCCAGCGTGCCCGCCAGGCGGCTCACCCGCCGGCGCATGGACGTCAGGCCGAAACCGCCGCCGTCCGCGACGCGCTCGGGGTCGAAGCCCGCGCCGTCGTCGCGCACGTCCAGCGTGACCAGGTCCTCCATGTACGACAGGGTGATCCCGACGCGGGTGGCGCGTGCGTGCTTGGCCACGTTCGCGAGGGCTTCCTGGGCTGTCCGCAGCAGGGTCGTCTCCAGTTCGGGATGCAGGGGGCGGGCCGTACCGGTCGTGGTGACGTCGGCGCGCACGCCGTTGAGCTCCGACCAGGCACCGGCCACCTCGGCCAGCGCGTCGGGGAGCGGGGCCGATTCCAGCTGGCCGGGCCCGACGGCGTGGACGGACCGGCGCGCCTCGGCGAGGCTCTCGCGGGCCAGGCGGGTGGCGTTGTCGACGTGGCGCCGCCACTCGGCGTGGTCCTCGCCCGACTCCTTGGCGTGCGCCGCGGCCTGGAGCTGGGTGATGATGCCGGTCAGCCCCTGGGCGATGGTGTCGTGGATCTCGCCCGCCATGCGCTGCCGTTCGTCGAGCACGCCTGCCTCCCGCGCCTGGATCAGCAGCTGGGTGTGCAGCCCCGCGTTCTCCCGCATCGTCTCCTCGAGCTGGGCCACCATCCGCTTCCGTTCGGCGCTGCGCTCGGCCGTGACCTCGCCGACGAAGCTGAACAGGCTCACGACGGCCACGATCGCGGCGATGAAGAAGAGATGGGTCAGGACGGCGGACGCGGTGGGCGCGGGCAGCCCGCCGGTGTAGGCGGTGATGCAGATCGCCGCGGTGGCGGTCACTCCCGCGAACCTCCACTTCCCCTGGAGGTAGTGCCAGGAGTGGAGGTAGCCGGTGAAGGCGAAGAAGCCGGCGAACCACACCCCGCGGGTGCTCAGCACCGCGATCAGGACCACCAGGCCGGTGAGGTAGACGGCTCCCGCGGTGCCGTTCGACCGCCACGAGGGGCGGCGGGCGGTCATCACCCAGATCCAGGCGGCGGCGAGGGCGGCCAGGCCGAGGGTGACCAGGCGGTGGTCCCACGCGGAGTCACCGGTGAGCCAGGCGAGCGTCGTGGAGATCACCAGGAGCAGGTAGGGCGTGGCGGACATGAAGCCGTCCAGGCGCCTCTCCCACCGGTCGAGGCGCTCACCCGCCACCGACATCGTGATCACTCCCAGCGGAAGAACGTGGCCGCGGCCAGGCTGACGATCACCGCGTACGCGGCCATGACGCCCAGCAGCAGGAGGCTCGGCGTACCGCCCGCCCAGACGTCCTGCAGCGCCTGCCTGAAGGCGCCCAGGGGAGTGTACGCGCCGACGCGGGCCAGGAAAACGGGCATCTGACTCGTCGGCTGGATAAGTCCCGCGAGGTAGGCCATCGGGAAGTACAGCAGGACACCCACACCGTTGGCGGCGCGGCCGTTGGCGGCCACGGCCGCGATGAGCAGGCCGATCGCGAACATCGCGGCCGTGCCCAGCGCGAAGGCGGCGGCCAGCGGCAGGACGCGGTCGGGCAGGTCGGCGCCGAGGATCGTCCCCGCGACGGCGACCAGCAGGCCGCAGGCGACCACCACGAGGACCAGCTGCAGGATCAGCTGGACCGCCAGCATGCTCCCCGGCCGGACCGGAGTGGTGGAAAGCCTGCGCAGGATGCCGCGCTCCCGGTAGGTGGCCAGGGTGGTGGGCAGCATGTACAGGGCCACGAGCCCCACGGCGATCGCCAGCGACATGGGCAGCAGCACGGTGTCGCCCGGCGTGATCGAGCTGCCGAAGATCACCAGGATGAAGAGGGGGATGAGGACGGTGAACATCGAGCCGGGCTCGCGGACGAGCAGCTTCAGCTCGACGGTGGTGAGCTTGGTGATCGCGGTCATGGCGGGTCTCCCTGGGGAACGGGTGGTCAGGGGTGGAAGGAGCGGCCGGTCAGGGCCACGAACGCGTCGTCGAGGGTGCGCTTGTCGATGCGCAGGTCGGCGACCAGGACGTGGTTGCGCGCCAGGGTGGCGGTGACGGCCGTGGCGAAGTCGCCCCGTCCGGTGACGACCACCTGACCGCCGTTCCTGGACACGCCCGAGACGCCGGGCAGGCCGTCCAGCAGGACCGCCGGGTCGGTGGCCTCGCCCGCCATGAGCGTGAAGCGCATCTGGTGCTCGGCGTCGGTCGCGTCGATCAGGCCGGCGGGGGTGTCGAGCGCGACGACGGAGCCGCGGTCGACGACCGCCACCCTGTCGCACAGCTCCTCCACCTCGTCCATGAAGTGGCTGACCAGCACCACGGTCACGCCCGACGCCCTGACCTGCTTGATCAGCTCCCAGGTGGCGCGGCGGGCCTGCGGGTCGAGCCCCGTGGTGAGCTCGTCGAGGAAGGCCACCCGGGGGTTGCCCACCAGCGCCAGCGCGATGAACAGCCGCTGCTTCTGGCCGCCCGACAGCTTCCCGAAGCGGGTGTCGCGCTTGTCGGCCAGGCCCCACTCCTCCAGCAACCGCCGCCAGTCGCGGGGCTCGGCGTAGAAGGCGGCGTAGAGGTCGAGCGCCTCCCACACCTTGATGTTCTCCGGCAGCTGGGTGTGCTGCAGCTGGACGCCGATGCGCTCCCGCAGCCGGCGGCCGTCCTTGACCGGGTCGAGCCCGAGCACTCTGATCGACCCGCCGTCGGGCCGCCGCAGGCCCTCCACGCACTCCACCGTCGTGGTCTTGCCGGCTCCGTTGGGGCCGAGGATGCCGAAGATCTCGCCCTCCTCCACGGAGAACGACATCCTGTCCAGGACCGTCAGGTCCGCGTACTGCTTGGTCAGGTCGTTGACCTCGATGACTGCCATGCGAGAAGCATGATCCGCCGCGCCCGGCGGCGAATCGGCCGCGCGGCCACGATCACCGGCCGATCCTGCTGATCCGCGAATCCACCGAACGGTGGATGGCGGACCGCGCGACCGGCCCGGTAAGCGGCCGCGGCCCCCTCCGGGCGGAGGAGGCCGCGGCGTCATGTCACGGCTTGTCGGGCCGCTCCGAGATGCGGACGAAGCTGACGATCGGCGCCCCCTTGCGTGCCGCGAAGCGCACGTTGAGCTGGCCGTCGGTCACCTTCACCGTGTGCTGCCTGGTCACCGCGGTGTACGTGCCGGCCTCCAGCGCCAGGTCGAGCGCCGGGATGGCCAGCTGGCCCTCGACGATCACGTCGAAGACGCGCTTGCCCATCGCCATCGACCTGGTCTCCGCGAAGCCCAGCTCCACGGTGTACGTGCCGGACGGGACGTTGTCGAAGCGGTACTCCAGCATGTTCTCCCTGACCCGGCGGAACAGCTCCTGCTCGGTCGTGCCCTGGATGGTCCTGGTCGTGGAGTGCGTCGAGGAGGAGGTGGCGACGTAGCCGTGGGCGCCCTGGGCGTACTTCCGGTCGGCCGTCCAGGAGTCGCCCTCGCCGTCCACCAGCGCCTTGGCGCCACCCGCGTCCACGGCCACCTGGAGCTTCGGCACCGCGACCGTCACCTTGATCTCGATGACCGGCTGCCGGCCGCTGGCCGAGCGGACGGTCAGCGTGCCGGTCCTGACGCTGCCCGGCTGGAGCCCGGCGCCGGAGGCGGTGATCTTCAGGGCCGCCGACTGCCCCTTGGCCAGCTCGCCCGCGGCCGGGGTGACGGAGAGCCATGCCCCGTCGGCCGTCGTGGCCGTGTAGGCGGTGGGCGAGCCCAGGTTGGTCAGCTCCACCGTGCGGGTCCTGCTCGCCCCCGCGGGCATCACCACGGTCACCTCGGCCACCGAGGCGCTCACCCGCCCGGTGACCAGCGCGGTGTCGATCCTGGTGAGCGTGCCGGGCGCGATGGTGACCTGCTTGGAGAAGGTGCCGTAGTGCTCCCTGGAGACCTCCACCGTGTAGTCGCCGGCAGGGACCTGCCCGTAGAAGGTGCCGTCCGCGCCGGTGGTGAAGGTCGCCACGTCGCCGATCCTCACCTGCGCCCCGGCGAGCGGGTCGCCGTCGTTGGCGTCGGTGACGGTGCCGATCGCCAGGCCGTGCCTGCTCGGCGTCACCGTGAGGCTCTGCCCGTTGACGAGCGCCGCGGCGTTGTAGGAGTACAGCAGGGCGTCGGTGCCGCCCGCGTTCTCGATGCCGACGGTGGCGCTCGACCCCTGCGCCCGCTCGCTGTCCACGTCCTTGTAGCGGTAGCCGATCGAGCCGTCCTCGCCCAGCACGACGGAGAACGACATCCGCTGGGTGGTGTCGGAGTAGAAGGTGACGTTCCGCCACTCGATGACGAAGCTCCTGCGGGGAGCGGTGCCGCTCGTCGCGGTGTGGACGCCCGCCTGGGCGTCCACCACCAGGTCGTCCCAGAACGGGTAGACCGCCAGGTTGGGCGCCGTGGTCGTCGGGAGGGTGCCGTTGCTGCCCGAGGTGGCCCGGTCGGTGGCGAAGGTGGCGAAGCCGTTGGTGGTCACCCACGCGCGCGACTGGCCCGTGCCGTAGTAGGGGACGGTGAACGGCAGCGTCACCTGCGTCGCCTCGTCGTCGCCGGTGAGCGCGAGCTTCTCGGTGCCGGCCACGTAGGCGTCGGAGCCGCTCCTGCAGGTGTAGCCGAAGTTGTCGCCGCGCAGCGGCAGCTCGATGTCCTTGGTCACGTCGCCCGCGACGGTGACCTCGGCGGTGGCGCCGCTGGAGCAGCGCGAGGCAGGGGTGACGGTGAGCTCGTAGCTGCCGTGCGGCAGCGTCAGCCGGTATCTGCCCGACGCGTCGGTGACCGCGCTGACCGGCGTGCCCCGGGCGGCGACCGTGGCGCCCGGCTCGGGAGTGCCGGCGGTGGTGACCGTACCGGAGACGACGGCCGAGGCGGTCGGCGTCAGCGTCACGTCCGTGGTCGTGCTCTGCTCGGCGACGACCGTGGCGGTCGCGGTGGCCTCGCCGTAACCGAACTTGGTGACCGTGATCCGGTACTCGCCGGGCACCAGGCGCGGCAGGGTGTAGGCGCCGTCCTGCCCGGTGGTGACCGTACGGCTCAGCGGCCCCGTGACGGCGACCGTGGCGCCCGCGACCGGCGCGCCCTCCGCGGTGATCGTGCCCTTGAGCCCGCCGAGCCCTTCGCGTGGCGCGGCGCTGACCGCGGCGAAGGCGTCGAGCCGGCCCTCGCCCCACACGTTGTTGTCGGCCGCGGTGCCGCCGCAGGTGGTGTCGTTGACGTCGATCGCGGTGCTGTCCAGCAACGGCCGTGTCGCCGCGACGTCGCCCTGCAGGCGCGGCGAGGCCGACCAGATCAGCGCGACCGTGGCCGCCACGTGCGGCGAGGCCATCGAGGTGCCGGTGAAGGCGCTGTAGCCGCCGCCGGGCACCGACGAGCGGACGTTCACGGCGGGCGCCGAGATGTTCGGCTTGATCTCGCCGTTCTCGCCCTCGCCCCTGCTGGAGCGGTTGTAGACGACGTTGTTCACGTCGAAGCCGCCGGTGCTGTAACCGGCCACGTACTGGCCGGGCGAGCCACTGGTACGGCAGGCGGGCCCCTCGTTGCCGTTGGCGAACATGGGGAAGATCCCGGCCGCGATCCACGCGTCGACCGTCGCCTTGTACCAGGGGTCGAAGCCGGGCCCGCCCCAGGAGTTGTTGACGATGTCCGGGGCCAGGTCGGGGCGCGGGTTGGCGCCGGTCAGGTCCGTCGGCGCGAGCACCCACTGGCCGGCCGCCAGCAGCGAGGCGTCCGTGCAGGTCTGGCCCTCGCAGCCCTTGGCCGCGATCCACGTGGCGCCGGGCGCGACCCCGATGCCCGAGGCGCCCACCATGGTGCCCATGACGTGGGTGCCGTGGCCGTTGTTGTCACACGGGGCCGGGCTGGGGCAGACCCGCGCGGGGTCGAACCAGTTGTAGTTGTGGTCGTAGCCGCCGCCCGGGATCCTGCCCCGGTACTGCGTGGCGATCTCCGGGTGGTCGAACTGGGCGCCGGTGTCGATGTGCGCGACGACGACGCCCTCGCCCCTGGTGCCCAGCTCGTTCCAGACGCGGGGGGCGTTGACGCGGTCGACGTTCCACTCGACGGCGTTGACCTTCGCCTCCGCCGTACCGGGGACGGGCTTGGGCAGGGAGAGCGTCCTGACCGGCTCGATGGCCGTGACCTCGGGCAGCTCGGCGATCTCGGCGGCGAGCTTGGCGTCGGCGGTGACGACGACCGCGTTGACGATCCAGAAGGGGGTGAACTCGGCGTCGCGGGCCTCGAGCAACTTGCGGAGGTTCGCCTGGGAGGCCCTGGCGTGCTGCGTCTTGGCGGCGAAGACCTGCCTGGCCTTGTCGACCTTGGTGGTGGCCCGGTGCGCGGCGCTGAGGCCGGCCTCGCCCTTCAACCGCACCCAGAACCTGGCCTTGTCGTCCTGGGACAGGTCGGCGCGGACGGCTTCGCTGATCTTCTGTGGCTCCGGTGCGGCGTGCGCGACGCCGAAGGGGAGAAGGAGGGCGAGCATCGCGAGGATCCCTAACAGGATCGCTCGCCGGTGCCGGGGGGACTGGGTCACGGGCGCTCCTAGGCGATCTTTACCTCCATGTGCACGAAGCGTGACCCCCGTCAGTCAGCTTTTCAAGAGGTCAGTGCGGCATATGTGGGAAATGTGACCTATCGGATGTGGGGGTCCGCTCAGCCGCCGTCGAGGAGGCCGCACTCGTGCGCCAGGATGGCCGCCTGGACGCGGTTGTCCAGGCCGAGCCGGGTGAGGATGCGGTTGACCCTGCTCTTCACCCCGGCCTCCGACAGCTTGAGGCTCTCGGCGATCCGGGCGTTGGACAGGCCCCTGGCGACCAGCACGAGCACCTCCAGCTCCCGCCGGGTGAGGCTGTCCAGCCGTCCCGCGCCCTCGGCCGGCGCCGGCCGGGCCAGCAGGGCGGGCGGGATCGCGGCGAAGGCGCCGATCAGCCGCTGGGTGACGGCGGGCGCCAGCATGGCCTCCCCGGCGGCCACCACCCTGATGGCGTGGGCGAGCTGGTCGGGCGAGGAGTTCTTCAGCAGGAAACCGCTGGCCCCGGCGCGCAGCGCGGCGTGGACGTACTCGTCGAGGTCGAAGGTGGTCAGCACCAGCACCCTCGGGGCCGGACCCGGGTGCGGCCAGGCGCCCACGATGCGTCCCGTGGCCTCGATCCCCGTCATGCCGGGCATGCGCACGTCCATGAGCACCACGTCAGGCCGCAGCTCGACGGCGGCGGCCACCACCTGCTCGCCGTCGGCCACGTCGCCGACCACCTCCAGACCCGGCCGCCGGTCCAGCATGGCGCGCAGGGCCGCCCGGACCAGATCCTGGTCGTCGGCGATCAGCACCCGGACCGTCGTCACACCGCCCGCGGCCGCGTCTCCCGCGGTCGTCACGCCGCTCCCTCCCATCGGAAGGTCGCCAGGATCTGCCAGCCGCCGTCCGGGCGAGGACCGGCGCCGAGCGTGCCGCCGAACAGCGCGACGCGCTCCCGCATGCCGATCAGTCCCAGCCCCGAGCCCGTCATGGGCACGTGCCCCGGCGGACCGGGGGCGTTGGCGACCATCACGACGAGCTCCTCTCCCACCTGCCGCACCTCGACGCGGGCCGAGGTGGGGCCCGCGTGCTTGAGGACGTTCGTCAGCGCCTCCTGCACCACCCGGCAGGCCGACACCTGGACGGCGGGCGGCACCCCGCCCTCCCCGTCGGGACCGATCTCGACGCTCACCTCGACCTCGCCGCCGGCCGCCCGCGCCGCCGACGCGAGCCGGTGGAGGTGCCGCAGCGACGGCTCCGGGCTGAGCGGCCCCGCCGCTCCCGCCTCGTCGTCCGCCAGGAGCTTGAGCATTCTGCGCATCTCCAGCAGCGCCGTGTCGGCGGCCGTCCCGATCCCCGCCATGCCGCGGCCCGCCAGCTCGGGATCGTCGGTCAGCACCTCGGCCGTGACCCGCGCCTGCATGGCGATGGCGCTGACGTGGTGGGCCACCAGGTCGTGCAGGTCCCTGGCGATGCGGGAGCGCTCGGCGGTCACCGCCCGCGCGGCGCTCACCTCCTGCTCGGCGCGCAACCGCGCGGTCAGCTCCAGCAGCGTGGCCGCGTCGGCGCGGATGTGGCGCTGGGAGCTGCCCAGCAGCCACACCCCCCACAGCAGCCCGATGACCAGCAGACCCTCCACGAACCCGGGGCGCAGGTCGGGCGGCAGCGGCATGCCCGCCAGCGGTCTGAGCACCACATCGGGCGCGAGCACCACGACCACCCCCGCGCCGACCGCCGCCAGGCTCGCCGGCGGGGACGTGTAGCGGGCGACGGCGTAGACGGCGAACCCCACGGACAGGCCGTCGCGGAACCCGATCATGGGATCGGCCATCTCGAACGCCATGTAGGCGACACTCACCACGGCCATCACGAGCCACGCCCGCGACCTGCGCCACAGCAGCGGGACAGCCTGCGCGAGCAGCAACGCCCCTACCACGGCCGTCCTGCCGGGATCGTCGGGAATCCCGACGCTCACTCTGACCAGCAGCACCTCCGTGGTCAGCGCGGCGGCGAGCATGACGTCGGCCACGCGCGGGTGCTCGGCGAACCACCGCCGCGCGGCCGGGATCCTCCCCATCACCACGCCACCTTAGAGCGGGGGAGGGCGTGTTCCCGCCATACGCATCCAAAGTTGCCCGTACGGCCCGCAGATCCTCCCTCCGGTCGACGCCGGAACCCCGCTCACGGCCGATCACCTGGCCGTTTCCCTTTTCTAGGGTCGTATCGCGAACCCCCGACGGAGGGCCTTCCCCGGCTCTCCCCGGCGTCCAGCGCCTTCACGGCACCGGCCGTCCCGGGCCTCCACGCGATCCCGGGGCTGCCGCGGGCAGTCCCCGGCTTCCGCGGACGGTCCCGGGGCCTCCTCGGGTTGTCCCCGGACTTCCGCGGATCGTCCCGGGGCTTCCGTGGGCGGTCCCTGGACTTCCGTGGATCGTCCCGGGGCTTCCGTGGGCGGTCCCGGGCTTCCTCGGGTCGTCCCGGGGGCCTCGCCGGGGCTTCGCGGAAGTGAACCACAGATCCGAACACCCAGGAGAACACATGCGTCACACACCCCGCGCCGCGCTGCTGACCGCCGTGGCCGCGGCCGTGCTCGCCACCGCCCTCCCCGCCGGCGCCACCGCCACGCCACGGTACGGCCAGGCCGACCTCCAACGCGACGTCGACGCGCTCAAGAAGATCGGCACCATCGGCGTGCAGGCCCGGGTGGTCACCCCGACCGGCGCGAACCTGGTGGCCACCAGCGGCACCGCCGTCCACGGGACCCGGCGCCCCGTCCCCGCCAACGGCTACCTGAGGATCGCCAGCACCACCAAGACGTTCGTGGCCGCCGTGGTCCTGCAGCTCGCGGCCGAGGGCAAGCTCTCCCTCGACGACACGGTGGAGGAACTGCTGCCCGGAGTCGTCCAGGGCAACGGCAACGACGGCAGCAAGATCACCGTCCGCCAGCTCCTCCAGCACACCAGCGGCATCTACGACGCCTACCCCGCCTACGCCTCGGTCGAGGAGCTCCTGGAGCACCGGTACGACCGGTTCACCGAGGAGGAGATCGTCGCCAAGGCCGTGAAGCACAAGCCGGACTTCGCGCCCGGCACCGCCTGGCGCTACTCCAACACCGGCTACCTGCTGATCAGCATGATCATCAAGAAGGTCACCGGGCGGGCGTGGCACCAGGAGGTCGCCGACCGGATCAGCCGGCCGCTCGGGCTGCGCCGTACCGTGTGGTCGGGCACCTCGAACGACGTCCCGCACCCGCATGCCAGGGGCTACTTGATCATTCCGCCGGCCGCCCCGCTGGACGTCACCAAGCACTTCGACGGCGACGCCGCCGGCGGCCTCATCTCCACCACCGCCGACACCAACCGGTTCCTGCGCGCCCTGCTGGGCGGCACGCTGGTGCCCGCCGAGCAGCTCGCCGAGATGAAGAAGACCGTCAGGGCCCCCGCCCACGAGGCGGTCTGGCCCGGAGCCCGCTACGGCCTGGGGCTCAGCTCGCGGCCGCTGTCGTGCGGGGGCGTCTACTGGCACCATGGGGGCGACGACTACGGGTACAAGACGCGGACCGGGGTCACGGCGGACGGCCGCCGCAGCGTCGTGGTGTCCATGAGCACGCAGCTGGGCGACCAGCGGTCCATGGCGCAGGAGAAGGCCGCGGGCGACCTGATCGACCGGGCCCTCTGCGACCGCTCGACGGCCTCCTGAGCCCCACCCACCCTTCGCCCGGCCCCTGCACCCGACCTCCACCGGAGGCCACCGGCCCTCCCGGGGGTCGCCGGCCCTTCAGCGGGGGTCGCCGGTCCTCCGCGGGAGGTCGCCGGCTCCCCACAGGAGGTTGCTCGATCTGCGCGGTAGTTCACCGGTCCTCCCCGGGGGTCGCCGGTCCTCTCAACCGGTGCTCGCCGGCTCCCCGCGGGAGGGCTGGTCCTCCACGGGAGGTCGCTCGCGCAGGACGCCGAGATCGCCGACGTGTCTGTCCGCTGGGCGCCCAGCGATCCGGACGGCCGGCGCGCCCACGACGACTTCACCCGGCGGGACGGCCGGATCGTCAGGGTGGAGCTCCAATACGTCCCTGACCTGCCGTCCAGCGGAGAACCTGCCGTCCAGCGGAGAACCTGCCGTCCAGCGGAGAACCTGCCGTCCAGCGGAGAAGCTGCGCGCAGGTGGGGCGGTCGGAGGGCCGTGCCTCAGTCCGGCGCCCAGTACCTCTCGAGGAGCTGCTCCAGGTTCCGCACGACCGGGCTCCAGCTGGTGGTCAGCGTGTAGCGGCTGGCGCGGTGACCCTTGTAGCTGATCGTGTACTTGATGAAGTCGGCCCCCTGCGGCTGCGCCTCGGAGCGGCCCAGGCGCAGGCGCTTCAGGTGGCCGCGAAGTGCGGCGACCTCCTTCTTGGTCAGGCACTTGTCGACGGTCGGCCCGGTCCTGCGGCTCAGCCGTACGCACCCGTTGGTGTAGACGGTCACCCGGTCGTCGAAGCCCGCGAAACCGCCCTGCTTGCGGAGCGCGACGAGCACCTTCGTCTCGACGTCCGCCGCCTGGGCGGGCTGCGCGGAGGAGAGTCCCAGGGACAGCAGGAGCGCCGGGAGAAGCGCGATTCGCCAGATCCTCATGACCGTTTGACGTATGAGATCGGCGAACGGCTCACCCGATCTACGGATTCTCCGCCTCGCCGGCCTGGTTCTGCCGGCGCAACGAGAGGACGACCGCCGCGCTGCTGACGCCGAGAACCAGCGCCACCATCCCCCAGGTGAGCCCCTTGCGCTCGACGCCGAGTATCGCGTCGACCGACAGGCTGCCAGGGCCGTGCACCGCCAGCGCCGTCGCGGCCGTGCCGAGCACGAGCGGGTACTCGAACCCGCCGTGCTGCGCCCACAGCCCCTGCGGCAGGTGGGCGGCGACGATCGCGTTGGTCATCGTGGCGATGAGTCCGGCGGCCGACACCGGTGTGGCCGCGCCCAGGGCGATCCCCGCGCCGGAGCCGAGCTCGCCGAGCCCCGCGACCGTGCCGACGAGCTTGCCGTGCGGGTATCCGAGCGCGGTCATCACCTCGCCGGTCTTATCGGGGCCGCCGCCGTCGAACCAGCCGAACAGCTTCTGCGCGCCGTGCCCCATGAGCAGCAGTCCGGCGGGCACGCGCAGCAGCAGCACTCCAATGTCCTCGGCCTTCACCTTCATACGACGTTCTTACCCGGCTGGAGCAGGCATTATGAGTGGATCGAATTCTGGATCAGCTCTTCTTGCCGTCAAGGCGCTCGAGGATCACCAGCGGGATGTCGCGAGCGGATTTCTCCTGGTAGCTGTCATAGAGCGGAAAGATCTCCGTCATCCGCTCCCACAGCGGCCCCTTCTCCTCGGCGGTGGCGAGACGGGCGCGGGCGGTGAACTTCTCCGCGGCGACCTGGACGTCGACCTCGGGATCCGCGATCAGGTTGAGATACCAGGCGGGGTGCTGGGCCGACCCGGCGTTCGAGGCCACCAGCAGGTAGCGGTCGCCGTCCTGGCCGTAGATCAGCGCGGTACGGCGCCGCTTGCCCGACCGGCGGCCCCGGGTGGTGAGCAGCAGCGTCGGCCAGCCCTGGTACAGGTGGCCACGGGCGCCGTCGGACTCGACGTAGGCCTGGATGTGCGCGGCGACCCAGCCGGTCGGGTTGTCCACGACCTCGTCCTGCGCCCCGACCTCATCCTGTGCCCCGACCTCGTCCCGGGTTCCCGTCTCGTCCTGGGTCCCCGGTGCGGGCGTGGACAGGCTGCGCAGCAGGCGGTAGCGGGTGAAGCCGCCGCTCGTCACCCCCGGGAACTCCCTGACCAGCCGCCACCCGGGCGACGACCCCACCGTGCCCTGACCGGAGCCCTCGACGGCGTCGCGGTGCGCCTGCTCGTCGGTCCACTCCGCATAGGCGAGCGCGCGGGTGCCGTCGGTGCTGACGTGGAAGTAGCCCGAGATCCCGCCCGGCGCGGGTGCCGTCTCGCCGTCCAGCGCGGCCAGCACGGTGTCGACCCAGCGCCACTGCCGTTCCGGGTCAGGGCCGTCGAACCCGACACCGGCCGCCACGAGAATCCCGGGGGACGGCGGGCCGTCCTGCGGGGGAGACGGCACGCCGTTCTTCGGGACGGCGCGGTAGAGCCGGTACTCGACCGGCTCGGCACCGGTGGCGCCGGCCGTGAACTCCCGGTCGGCGCCGCCGTCCGCCCACTGGGTGTAGGTGAGCACCTTCTCCCCGTCGGTGCTCGCGAAGGCGCTGAAGGAGAGGAGCCCCTCCGGCCAGGGCCCGCGCTCCAGGCCGGCGACGGCCTGCTCCACCGTGGCGCGGTGCTGAGCGGGCGACTCCGTCACCAGGACGGTGCCGGCGTCGGGGCGGGCGATGTCGGGCCACTGGTCGGCGGTCGGCTGTTCCGGCATGGCGATTCCTCCGCGAGTCAGGTTCAGTACGGCGTCGCGAGCGGCGACGGCCACGCCGGAAGTCTGAAACCTGAAGCGGGGTTCAAGTCAAGCGGTCACGAGCGGTTCGCGGGAAGCTCGGGCGACTCGTCCGTCCAGCCGGTCTCCAGGACGGCGCTCCACCCGGCGGGCCGGAGGTCCGAGCAGCCCTGCGAGCCGGCCGACCTGTTCACCGACAGCAGGCGACCGGCGTCCTTGTCGAACAGGAGCTGCAGGTCGGTGCCGTAGCCGGGCTCGCAGGTCCGCAGGGCGACCCCGTCCGCGGCGCGGCCGAGCGGGTCCCGCACACCGCCGAGCGAACGCACTCCGGGAAGATCGGCCATCATCCGGAACAGCCCCGCCCTGACACCGGCGGGTGCGGGCAGTTCGAGCAGCAGTTCGGCCGCCTGCTCGACGAGAAGCTGGGTGCGTCGCGGCTCGCTGACCCCGTCGCCCTGCCACTGGATCAGCACCCGCTTCAGCTCCTCCGGATCGGTGGGCAGGCGCTCGATCTCGGCGACGCTCACCGCCTTGCCGTTGATGTTCGGCCAGCTCGACCCCGGCTCGGCGAAGGAGTTGAGCCGGCTGGCGTAGGGGGTCTCGCCCGTCGGGTCGGACAGCTCGCGGTTGCCGCGGGCACAGACGAAGTGCTCCTGCGTCGAGCTCCACACGCCGTCCTGGGGCGGCGGGGCCCCGTCGACGGCCGCCACGCGGGTCCAGGAGTGGACGATCCACCAGCTCGGGTCCTCGGGAGACCGCGCCACCCACGTCTCGTCGCGGCAGACCCCCTGCGTCCGCCTTTCAGAGAAGCGGGCACCGGAGTTCACCCCGCGGGTGTGCCAGTACCGTCCCGCGGTCTGGGGCGTCTTCATGGTCTGCTCCGCCGCGGTGAGCAACATCCCCCGCACGGCGGGATCCACGCCCTGGTCGCCGGCCGTTCCAGGGGTCAGGACCACGACCGCCGTGAGGCCCGCGGCCAGCGCCCCGGCCGTCAGCCCCCACCCCATCGTGGTACGGCGCCGCCTGGGCGCGGCCACCTTCGCGGGCGGCCGTACGGCCGCGGCGGCGATGATCCGCTCGAGACGCGCGGGGTCGTCCGGCGGCGTGAGAGCGGCGGGACGGGCCTTCGAGAGCCCCTTCATCACATCGGTCCTGCTCATCGGGTTGCCTCCTTCGTGACTGCGAGCGGCTCGGGGGAGAGGGGGAGGGCGGTGCCGGCGGTCGAGCCGGACCTCGGGGCGAGCGCGCGCTCCAGGCGGCGCCGGGCCCGGTGCAGCCGGACGAAGAACGTGGCGGTGGAGCAGCCGACGACCTTCGCCGCGTCCGCGGCCCGCAGGCCGTGCCAGGCGACCAGGGTGAGCACTTCGCGGTCGTCGTCGGAGAGCGCAGCCAGCCCCCGCAGGTGTGCTGCCCTCTCGGTCACCGACTCCCCGATGTCGCCCGCCGTCAGCTCCTCGGCCGAGACCCACGCCGACAGCTCGGCCTCGAGCGACTGGCGGCGCGCCTCCGCCCGGTACGACTCGCGCAGGACGTTGCGGGCGACGCCGAGCAGCCAGGGGAGCGCCTGGGCCGGCACGTCGTCGATTCGCTGCCACGCGACGCAGAACGTCTCGCTCGCCACCTCCTCGGCGAGCTGCCGCCCCGCACGACTGACCGCGTACGCGTACACGCTCGCGTAGCAGGAGTCGTACAGGGAGGTGAACCGATCCCGAGGATCAGGTTCGGTCATGTGTCGTTCCTTCCCTTCGGTGGGCCGTCACTAGGGAAGTGGTCGAAACCCGCTCCTTCTTACAGCCCCGCACCGAGCAGAACGGCGGGACCGGGTCGCGTCCCCGGTCCCGCCGCGGTGCCTACGACCGCCGGGAGGCGCCGCCGGGGCAGAACTCCGCCTCCAGCACGTCGGTGAAGATGCCGAGCGGGTCCTTCCACGGGCCGCGGGCCCAGTCGCCGTTGACGTTGGTCGCGAGCACGCGGCTGCCGTCGCGGGTGCCGTACGTGTACGACCACGAGCCGAAGATGGCGCCGCCCATGCCCCAGACAGTCGTGCCGCACGGCAGTTTCATCGAGGAGACGCCGAGGCCGTAGGCGGTGCCGGGGATCCAGTCCTTGGTCGGGACCGTGGTGAACATCTCGCGCTGCTGGGCCGGCGGCAGGAGCCGGCCGCCCAGCAGCGCGCGGAAGAACCGGTTGAGGTCTCCGGCCGTGGAGATCATGCCGCCGGCCGCCCAGAACGGGGAGGTGTTCAACTCGGTCACGTCGTAGATCTTGGCGTCGGGTTCGGGCGAGTTGAGCCTGGTGTAGTGCAGGGAGTGCGGCCCGCGGATCGTCAGGTCGTCGGCGCGCGGCAGGTACGTCCCTGACAGTCCGAGCGGGCCGGTGATCCGCTGGGCGATCTCGTCGGCCAGCGTCCTGCCGGTCGCCCGCTCGACGACCATGCCGGCGAGCACGTAGTTGGTCTGGGAGTACCCCCAGCTCGTGCCGGGCCGGAAGACGGGCGGGTGGGTCATCGCGATGCGGACGAGCTGCTCAGGGGTGGGGTACTCGTGCTGGTTCACCGCCGCCTGATCCTGCAGGTAGTCGTGGATCCCGCTGGTGTTGCCGAGCAACTGCCTGAGGGTGACCGCCGCGCCGTCGTGGCCGTTGCCGCGGACCAGGCCGGGCAGCCACTTCTCCACGGTGTCGTCGAGATCGAGCCTGCCCTCGGCGGCGAGCCGAAGGACCACGGTGGCCACGAACGCCTTGGTGGTGCTGCCGATGCGGAAGCGGTCCTGCGGACGGCGCTCCCTGCCGGTCGCGGTGTCGGCCACGCCCGCCGTGCCGTACCAGCGCTGCCGGCCGTCGCGGATCTCGGCGAGGATGCCGGGAACGCCGCCCTCGGTCACGGCGCGGTCGAGCACGCGCTGGACTCCGGCGTGGCCGGGCTCGGCGGACGCGGCGTGGGGCATGGCACCTGCGGCGACCATGGCCCCGGTGATGAGCAGCAGGCCGGTGGTGCGTGTGAGCATGAGGGTGTCCTTCGGGGTCGCGCGGGCCGTGCCAGGGCGGCACGGACCCGCTCGTGGATGAGTGTTTTCGAGATGCCGCGCCACGGAACGCGCGGCGGCACTACTCCGGGGGTACGGCCCGGCGTACGGCCTTGCGCACCGGCCGATGGGCGCGGGGGAGCGAGGCCCGGCGTAGGGCCTCGCCCGCTGGGCGATGGGCGCGGAGGAGTGCGGTGGCCCGGTGTCCGGGTGGGCCGCCCGCGAGGTGGGCGTGCCGGGACCGATCGGGAACACCGGCGATGCCGAGGTTCCCGAGTCCCGAGGTTCCGAGGTTTCGGGCGACGCGGATAGCCGGGATGCCGGATGCCGGGTGTTGCGCGCGTGCGGGATGCCGGATGCGGCGTGATGCGCGCGTGCGGGATACCAGGGATGCGGTTGCGGAGATGCGGTTGCCGGGATGCAGGGGATGCCGAGAATGCGAAAGCGCCGAGGGTGTGTGGGGGCCGGTTCGGCCCGTGGCGCGTCAGGCGGTGTGGCGGAAGGGCCCGCCGGAGCGGCCGTTCGGCCTCAGCCGCGCCCGCCGGTCAGGTGGTCTCGGTGGTGAGCGTCTGCAGGACGCGGTCTTGCAGGCCGGCGCGGTCGACGCCGGCCATGGCCAGCGCCCTCGGCACGATGCCGACCTCGGCCCGCAGGATCGCGAGCAGCAGGTGCGCCGGTCGCAGGTCCTTCTTGCGGTGCGAGCGGGCGATCCGCTCGAGCGCGAGCTTGGCCGAGGCCCCCAGCTGTGTCGGGCGTTTGGCGGCGGGGCTCGGCCGGGGAAGGTCGAACGACGCCAGGGACACTCCCGCCCCGCCCAGGCTGTGCTCGAACTCCCGGTCGAGCGCGTCGCGGATGGCCTGCCGGTCAAGGCCGGCCTCGGTCAGCGCCTGCCGGGTGGCGCTCTCCGGCTCGCCGGCGATGGCCAGCAGGAGGTGGTGGGCCTCGATGGTGGCCGACCTGTCGGCGTGGGCTTCGGCCGCGCCGTTCTCGATGATGGTTTGAAGGTACTTGTCGAAGGTGGACATCGTCAGCGTCTCCTGAGCGTGACGCCCGCGGCGATGAGCCGCTTGGCGTGCTTCTTGTGGACGGCCTGGCGTGTGACGCCGAGCGCCTCGGCGACCTGCGGCCAGCTCCAGCCGGCGCGCATGGCCTGCTCGACGGCGGCGTCCTCGATCTGGTCGGCCAGGCGCCGCAACGCCGCCACGGCCGCCAGCGCGTCGGCGGGGTCCTGGGATGAGGGGATCTCGGCACCGGACATGTAAGCAACTCTAGTTGACAAAGGTGGGCTAGTCAACGCGAGTTGCTTATCTCGGGTGGGGTCGCGCCCGCCGCTTCGTGACGCCGCGCGCCGTACCGGGAATGGACTGACGTGGGCCTGCGCTCGCCCGCGCGCCGCCGCGATGACGGCGGCCCGCTCGCTTCGCCCGGAGGAGGAGCCATGACCGACGGACCGCGGACGAGACCGCATGTCGTGATCTTCGACGTGAACGAGACGCTCACCGACATGGACCCGCTGCGCGCCCGCTTCGAGGACGTCGGGCTGCCGGGGCACCTCGTGGCCACCTGGTTCGCGAGCGTGCTGCGCGACGGGTTCGCGCTCACCGCGGCCGGCGGGTACGCCGAGTTCGCCGCGATCGCCGCCGACGTGCTCAGGGGCCTGCTCGCCGGCCGGGACATCGACGCCGACGCGGCGATCGAGCGGATCCTTCGCGCCTTCACCGAGTTGCGGCTGCATCCGGACGTCCCCGACGGCATGCGGATGCTGCGGGACGGCGGCATCCGGCTGCTCACCATGACCAACGGCGCCGCCGCGACGATCGAAGGGATCCTGGCGCGCGAGGGGGTGCTGGACCTGGTGGAGGCCAGGCTGGACGTGAGCGGCCCCCGGGTCTGGAAGCCGGCGCGCGCCGCCTACGAGTACGCGGTCGACCGGGCGGGGGTGCGGCCCGAACAGGCGGCCCTGGTCGCGGTGCATCCCTGGGACGTCGACGGCGCCATGCGGGCCGGCCTGGGCGGTGCCTGGCTGGACCGGCGCGGCATGCCGTACCCGAGCGTGATGACCGCCCCCAGCGTGTCGGCCCGCGACCTCATGGCGCTGGCGGCGATGTGGACGGGCGGGTGACCGTTCCGGTCTCCGGCCTGGCGGTGCGGGCGCCGTTCAGCAGATGCCGGATCGCCCGCGAGTACTCGTCCCTGACGCGAGGCTTGTCCGCGTCGGAGGCCTCGGCCAGGGCCATCCCCGCGGCGCCGAGAATGTGGAAGCTGATGCGGGTCATCGGCTCCAGCGGCAGCGGCGGGACCTCGCCGCTGTCCATGAGGCCCCGGATGAGCTGCCCGATCAGCCCGTAGGCGTACTTCTCCTCGTACTCCTTCCATCGCTGCAGTCCCAGCGCGCGGGGCGCCTCCTGCCAGACCACGCGCCCGTAGTCGGGGTCGCAGCAGTGGTCGAGGAACGCCTCAACGGCCGCCATCGCCGCCTGCCAGGGGTCGTCGGCCCGCGCGCTCGACTCGATCACGCGGTGGATCATCTCGGTCTCCAGCCTGTCGAGCACCGCCTCGAACAGCGCCATCTTGTTCGCGAAGTGGTGATAGACCGCGCCGCGGGTGGCCTGGATGTCGGCCGCGACGTCCTCAAGTGCCGTCCCGGCGAAGCCCTGCTCGGCGAAGCGGCGCCGGGCCGCTTCGAGAAGAGCGGACCGGGTCTCCTGCGCGTACTGCTCCCGCCGGCCCTTGACAGATGACATGCGCCGAGCATACGACATACACTGTGTATGTCACCGACACAGAGTAGGTCGAGGCCATGTCATGGGATCGGGTGCGCCGTCGTCATCAGCTGGTCCATGCCGTACTGGCCGAGGTCGCGGCGACGGGGCAGCCGGTCGTGCCCGCCGCGCTGGCGGCGGAGGTGACCGCCGAGTTCGGTGAGGTCGAGGAGTTCCTGCGCGAGGTGCAGCGCCGCTGGTACCGGGCCTTCGACGCCCGCCTCGACGCCGTCCTGGAGGAGTGGCCGCGCGACATGCGCGCCGCTCTGTTACAGCTCTGGCGCGAGATCGCCGCCGCCATGCCGGAGGCGAGATTCCTGCTGGACGCGCACGCGGGGCATCCGGCGCTCGCCGTCCTGGACGCCCAGCACCGCCGCCGGCTGCGCGCCGCGACCGGCGTCGACCTGGACCTGGCCCTGGACCTGGCCCGGCCCGCACCGCCAGCCCGGCGGTGCGCGCGGTGGTCCCCCTTCGCCGCCAGCTGGTGAGCCCCGTCTCTAGAGGCACCACCAGCAGTAGATGAGCTGCCCGTCCGCCTGCGCTCGCCGGGCGAGCTCCCGCAGCTCCCCGATCAGCGTGACCAGGTAACCGGTGTCGGGCGGCGTGAAGAACTCCTCGATCCGCCCCCACCGCTCGGCGAGGTCCGCCAGGCGGGCGTCGGGAACGCCGGCCAGCGTGTCACGCACGTCGGCGGCAAGCTCCTCGATGCCAGGCCCCTCCATGTACGGCGAGTCCTCCGGCAGCGCTTCCCACTCCTCAAGACTCTGGGGCCCGGCCTCCGGCGGCGGATGGAGGGTGGTCGTCCGTACGAGATCCACGCTGAACGGGACGTCCCTGATGAGCGCGACGAGCTGTCCGAGGACGGTCGCCGGCTCGATCCCCTTGGCCTCGACCGCGTCGAAGGCGGGGCTCCCGGCCATGGCGCGGCCCCTGTCCGGGTCGGCCACGGCGGCCTGCCTGCCGGCCGCCCGGTAGTAGTCGTACAAGATCCCCAAAGCGATCCTCCGGCTGCTGTCGCCTCGCCTTCTCTGGCAGACGGCAGCCTAGTGGATTCGCTCATGTGTGCGAAAGTCGCTTCGTTGGGATCAGGTGTCGTCGGTGGTCCGGGAGTGGTGGGCGATCAGGCGGGTGAGGAGGTCGGCCAGTTGCTCGCGCTCGGCGGCGTCCAGGGGGGCGAGCAGGTCGTCCTGGAGGGTGGCGAGCAGGGTGTCGAGGTGGTTCAGCTGGTCGCGGCCCTTGTCGGTCAGGGTGATGACGTTGCGGCGCCGGTCGTTCGCGTCGGGGGCGCGGTCGACCTGGCCCCGCTCGGCGAGTTCGTTGATGACGGCGACCAGGTCGCTGCGGTAGATGCCGGTGCGGCGGCTCAGCGTGGCCTGGCTGGCCGGGCCTGACTCCTGGAGGGCGGCCAGGACGGCGTAGTGCCACTTGCGGGCGTCCGCGGTGGCCAGCCCGGCGCCCACCAGCCGGTCGGCGTGCGCAGCCGCGAGTGACAGCAGCCGGCTCGGTGTCCGCCGCAGCCGGGCGGGGGTGGCCGGGTCGTCGCCGTGATGCCGCATGTCGCTGGTGGTCATGCCGACGATCGTAGCCCCTTGCGTTAGTCGCCCTAACGATATAAATTCGTTCGTGTCATAAACGTTTGCCACACTAACGATTGGTGCGATCATGCCTTCCATCGACGTCCTGGACTCGACCATCCACTACGAGGACACCGGCAGCGGCCCAGTAATCGTCTTCCTGCACGGCAACCCGTCCTCGTCCCACTCCTGGCGCAACGTCCTGCCGGCGATCGGCGGGCCCGCCCGCCTGCTGGCCCCCGACCTGATCGGCATGGGCCGGTCCGGCAAGCCCGACATCGCCTACACCTTCGACGACCACGCGCGGTACCTGGACGCCTGGTTCGACGCCCTCGACCTGCCGGACGTCGTGCTCGTCGGACACGACTGGGGCGGCGCCCTGGCCTTCGACCACGCCACACGCCATCCCGAGCGCGTGCGCGGCGTCGCCTTCTTCGAGACCATCGTCCGCCCCATGTCCTGGAGCGAACTGGCCGACGGCCCCCGCGACCGCGCCGAGGCCATGCGCTCACCCAAGGGCGAGGACCTGGTCCTCGACCGCAACTTCTTCATCGAGACCGCCTACACCGGCGGCGTCCTCACCCCGCTGAGCCCGGAGGAGCTGGCCCCCTACCTGGCCCCCTACCCCACCCGCGAGAGCCGCCGGCCGGTGCTGCGGTGGGCCCGCTCGCTCCCACTCGACGGCGAACCCGCCGACGTGGCGGAGCGCGTCACCGCCTACGACGCCTGGCTGGCCGCCAGCCCCGAGGTGCCCAAGCTGCTGCTCACCTTCGACTCCTCGCCCACCCTTCTCATCACCCCGGAGGTGGCCGCCTGGTGCGAGGACAACATCGCCGGCCTGGAGATCGAGCACATCGGGCCGTCCGGCCACCACGCCACAGAGGACCAGCCCGAGGCGATCGCGGCCGCGATCACCCGTTGGGCGCTCCGCTAGATGACTGATTCCAAGTCGTACGGCTGAGCGTCAATGGTCGTAGGCGGTGAGGGATCGGGCGGTGGGCCGGCCGGTCTTGTCGTTGTGCCAGATCGCGGTCGTCAGAGCCAG